>NZ_JCAUAS010000010.1:0-257970 GCF_059692075.1 Paenibacillus sp. J31P190
AGAAAGAGGTCTAATAGTACAATTGGTTATTTGTCGCCATTGCAATTTGAACAGTTGTACTACGAAAGTGCAGCTTAGCTAAGTGGTGTCCACTTTCTTGACAGAAGAGCATATCGTCTCTTATTTGGTGCGATAGGACGGGTTAGACACAGATAGAAGCTTCTATGGACTCTTATTTCAGGTCAAAAGTGTGAATAGGGTTGGTTTCGGGGAAATAGAAGCCTGGAAAGACTCTTATTTGGAATGATTTAGCCAGTTTTGCAGAAATAGAGGCTCTTAAAGACTCTTATTCGATGCAAAGCCAAGGAGCTATATTGTGCAAAGTTAGCCTGCCAGTTGTTTTTCACAATTAGAAGTTTAGTTTAGGAAAGAGGTGCCCATCATGTTAGCCAAAAGAATTATACCTTGCCTAGACGTCAAGGATGGCAGGGTGGTCAAGGGCGTTAATTTCGTTAATCTGCGCGATGCAGGCGATCCGGTGGAGCTGGCAGCGATTTATGATAAAGAGGGCGCGGATGAACTGGTGTTCCTCGATATTTCGGCTTCGGTAGAGGGACGGGCGACGATGGTAGAGGTTGTCCGTCAAACGGCAGGAGAGATTACGATCCCTTTCACCGTTGGCGGCGGCATTTCCAGTGTGGACGATATGAAACGCCTGCTTCGCGCCGGAGCAGATAAAATCGGGATCAACACAGCGGCGGTTCGTAATCCTCAGCTCGTTTCGGATGGAGCGCGGAAGTTCGGTTCCCAATGTATTGTCGTTGCCATTGATGCGAAATTTAATGCAGAGTGGGGCGAGTGGGAAGTGTTCACGCATGGCGGACGCAACGCCACTGGCATTAAGACATTGGAGTGGGCGAAACGTATGGAAGAGCTTGGCGCAGGAGAAATCCTGCTTACTAGCATGGATGCGGACGGGACGAAGGACGGCTTTGATTTGAAGCTAACGCGTGCCGTGTCCGAGCTGCTCACGATTCCTGTGATTGCTTCCGGGGGAGCGGGCAGAGCGGAACATTTCTACGATGTATTCACTGAAGGCAAAGCCGATGCAGGGCTGGCGGCAACTATTTTTCATTATAAAGAGTTAACGATTCAAGGGGTCAAAGACGACCTTAAAGGTAAAGGGGTTGAAATCCGATGACATTTTCAATAGATCAGATTACTTATGATGCGCAGGGTCTTGTACCTGCCATCGTACAGGACGCAGTCAGCAAAGAAGTGCTTATGCTTGCTTACATGAATAGCGAGTCATTGCAGCGCACGATACAAACAGGTGATACTTGGTTCTGGAGTCGTTCCCGCGGGGAGCTGTGGAACAAAGGGGCAACTTCCGGTCATACGCAAAAGGTGAAATCACTGCGTTACGACTGCGATGCAGACACGCTTCTGGTTCTCGTGGAACAAGTGGGACCTGCTTGCCACAATGGTACTTATACGTGCTTCACAGCTAACATCCCTCTAGAAACACAAGGTTCTGCACAAGAAGATGCACCTACTGCCTCTGCTGGTGATCGTTTCGCGATCCTTGGCGAGTTGGAGGCTGTTATTGCTTCGCGTGACGCTGAGCGTCCTGAGGGCGCTTATACAACGTACCTTTTCGAAAAAGGTGTCGATAAGATTCTCAAAAAAGTCGGCGAAGAAACAGCCGAAGTGATTATCGCAGCCAAAAACAAAGATAACGATGAGCTTCGCTATGAAGCGAGTGATCTTATTTTCCACTTAATGGTCCTTTTACGTAATAATAAATTGCCTTTGGATGATATAATGAAAGAGCTGGCCAATCGTCACGTCAAAAAATAAATAAAAACGACCTGGAGTGAATTCACGATGTTGATTGATTATCATACACATCATGTGCGCTGCGGTCACGCCTCCGGGGAACTGGAGGAATACGTCAAACGCGGCATCGAGATCGGGCTCACACAGTTGGGGCTTTCGGATCATATGCCGCTTTTGCATGTGGACCCTGCGACTTATTGGCCGGAAATGGCCATGCCGATGGAAGAGCTGCCTCGCTATGTAGAGGAGTGTCTGCATCTTAAAGAGAAGTACAAAGATCAGATTGATATCCGTGTCGGGCTAGAAGGCGATTATATCGAAGGCTATGAGACGCAGATTGCCGCAATCATCCAAGCGTACCCATGGGACTATGTTATCGGTTCTGTCCATTTCCTTGGCGAGTGGGATATTTCTGATTTTAGGCAGCTAGCGGGTTGGGATGGCAAGGATATTTACGCCGTTTATACCCAATACTACGAGGCAGTGAAGAAAGCAGTCCGAACCGGACTGTATGACTATATCGGTCATATAGATATGATTAAACGATTTGGTTACGTCCCGGATCGTGATACATGGGAGCTTGAGAAGGCGGCACTGGACACTGTGAATGAATATGGGCTTGCCATCGAGCTGAATGCTTCTGGCTTGCGCCATCCGTGTAAAGAGATGTTCCCGAGCCGCCGAATGCTGGAATATTGTCATAAGGTGGGAATTCCACTCACGATAGGTTCGGATGCGCACCAGCCGGATCGGTTGTCCCAATATTTGGACGAAGCTAGGGAACTCTTGAAATCCGTTGGATTTAACGAAATAGCCACATTTTCTGCCCGAAAACGACATCTTGTGACTTTTTAATTTCGACATGTTTCATGTATAATGAGTAGGAACTGTATAATCTATTTAATGAACCTTCGGAGGTAACCATTAACCATGCATAGCGACAATGTTAAAATCTTTTCCGGATCTTCGAATCCGAAGCTTGCGGAACGTATTTGTAAAGAGCTCGGCCAGCCGCTTGGACAAATTAAGCTTTCCCGTTTTAAAAGCGGAGAAATTTACTGTCTTTACGAAGAAACGATTCGTAACTGTGACGTATTCCTGGTACAAACTTTTTCCCATCCAATTAATGAGCATATGATGGAACTTCTAGTCATGATGGATGCGGCGAAAAGAGCTTCTGCAAGAACGATCAACCTTGTCATCCCTTACTATGGTTACTCTCGTCAAGAACGTAAAGCTGCTCCCCGTGAGCCGATTTCTGCTAAATTAGTAGCTGACTTGTTCAGTGCAGCAGGTGCAACTCGTGTTGTAACGATTGACCTTCATGCACCTGCGATTCAAGGCTTCTTCAATATTCCGGTGGATCATCTGACAGCTCTCGATCTTATCAGTGATTGCATCAAGAAGAAAAACTTACCTAACCCGATCATCGTATCTCCAGATGCGGGACGTGCGACAACCGCTGAAAAAATGGCGAACATTCTCGATGCGCCATTCGCGATGATGATTAAAAAACGCCCAGAACACAATGAGTCTGTGATTACTCACGTCATTGGTGATGTTGTAGGACGTACGCCGATCATTATCGAGGATTTGATCGATACCGGCACGACGATTGTCAATGTTGTTGAGAGTCTGAAGGAAAGAGGAGCGCATGATGTATATATCTGTGCGACACACCCTGTATTCTCCGGACCTGCCTTGCAGCGTTTAGATCACCCTAGCATTAAGGAAGTCATCATCACGGACTCCATTGCGATTCCGGAAGGACATTCCGATAAATTCAATGTGCTTTCAGTAGCACCGCTATTGTCAGATGCGATTCGCATTATCAACGAAGGCGGATCCCTATCTTCCCTCTTCAAATACGGCGGCGTATAAGCGGAAGCTTAAAAAATCGCCTTTGAAAACGAAGGTTACTCTGGAAGTAGCTCGGCGTCGAATCTTGAACGAAATCCGGGAACTGTGGTACTCACGTAGGCTTACCTACGCTCCGTTCCTCGTTCCTCGGATTTCGTTCAACCTTCTCGGTTTTGAAAGCCGACTTTTAAAGCCACTATTGCACAAGGGTCTAGAGCGGAGATTAAGACCAGAACTATAGACCAGATCTTACCTTCGGATTATGTTTTTGGCTTCCAAGCGATCTATGGTATAATTTGAGTGTAATCAAATTGCCGGAGGTGTCTTGCTATGGAAAAGATTAAGCGTGTGTCCGAAGCGCCAAAGCCTAAAGTTATCTCAATTAACATGGATGCCGCATTCTTTTTCGAGAGAGCGGTTCAATCTTTGGATCGGTTTCATTATGATAAGGCATTGAAATATTTCCGGCGAGCTGCAGAGTATGAGCAGGATAACCCTGTGAATCACTGTAATCTCGCAGGAGTTCTCTCCGAAATGGGCAATTATGACGAGTCGAACCAAATTCTGCAGCATGTCCTTGATACGATCGATCCCGAGATGACGGAATGTCACTTTTATATGGCAAACAACTATGCCAACATGGAAAATTTCGAGCAGGCCGAACAAGCGTTGGTTCGATATTTGGAAACTGACCCAACAGGTCAATTCATGGATGAGTCCGAAGAAATGATGGAAATGCTGAGCTACGAGCTTGAACGTCCCGCCCCTCTCACTAGCATTAAGAGTCGAGAAGGGCTCTTCGAGCATGATAAAGCCCGTGCGCTTCTCGAAGAGGGGAAATTCGCTGAAGCTGTGAGGCAGTTAGAGAAATTGGTGAAGAATCAGCCTGATTTCACAGCTGCCCGCAACAATCTGGCCCTTGCTTATTACTATATGGGTCAGTTTGAGAAGGCGATGGAAACGATTCGTGCGGTGCTCGACATCGATGCCGGAAATCTGCATGCACTATGTAACATGGCCATTTTCCATCAGCATTTCGGTAACAAGGAGGAGTTAGCTGAGCTAACATCTCTATTGTGCAAGACGTTTCCTTTTCAGCAGGATCATGTGTTCAAGCTTGCTACAACAATGGGTATCCTTTCTGAGCATGAGAAGGCATACCACTTGTTTAAGCGACTGCTTAAAGCAGGAGACGGGACAGCAGACCCTTGCCTCTATCATTACGCAGCGGTAGCAGCCAGCCACATCGGTCGATTCGGCGAAGCTTACCGTTATTGGAAACAAGCCGAGAAGCTTGATCCTGGTGCCGAAATCTCCAAGTTTTATTTGGAGCAGCTGCGCTCACGCGAGAAGGTCGAAGGGCCGCTAACGTGGAGCTATCATTACCATCTGCCTTTCGAAGAGCAGTTTAGGGTATTGGAGAAATCCACGCAAGGAATCCCAGACCAATTGAAGAAAGATCCATTAGTGCGATCCTCCTTCTTCTGGGCTTTACGCCATGGTGATATCGAGACGAAGCTGCAGGTGATCCAAGCGTTCGGCTTAATTGCTGATAATGAAGTGAGAGATGCTTTGCAGGATTTCATCCTAGATCGTCAAGAGGATGACTATTTGAAACGAGTTGCTATTTTCGTGCTCCGCAGCATGGGGATCCGAGAGTCACTTCCAGCTTATCTTGAGAATCAAGAGATTACGGTGGAGGCCTCTCCATACTCGCCGCATTTGCCTATTTGGGATGCCAAATGGCAGAGTGTGATGGAAACGGCGCTATCGCATATGCACAAACGCTATGATATGGTTCAACAGTATGATTTGGAAATTCTATGGGTTGAATTTCTAACGAAGGTCTACCCGGGCGTGCCTAAGATTCATAAATCCGAGGGCTGGGCGGCAGCGTTAGAATATTTGATCGCCAAAATGCATCGCCGAGCTATTTCCTACCAGGAAGTATCTACACGCTATGGCGTTACAGTCTCGACAGTAAGCCGCAATGTAAAGTTGATTGATGACACGTGCGGTTTACGTGAGAAAATGGAAGCTATTTTCAACAAATTCACGAGTATTTGATAGCCAGTCTTTTGCCTTGTCAAAAGACTTGGCTTTCATACATAAATAAAGCGGCGGTTTCAACTGCTCGCATGGAAGCACAATAAAGCGGAGCATACGAAGGCTGTCTTGCTGAAGCAAAACACAGGCGATGCTTACGTAGATAGCTTTCCTGAGGAAAGCACCTAGGAGGGAAACCATATGTACAAATCAGTCGTTGTAGGAACAGGACCATCCGGTCTAACAGCAGCCATTTATTTAGCGCGAGCCAACCTTAGCCCACTCGTTATTGAGGGGCCAGAGCCAGGCGGACAGCTTACCACTACTACCGAAGTAGAGAACTTCCCCGGCTTCCCTGAAGGGATTATGGGTCCTGAATTAATGGAGAATATGCGTAAGCAAGCAGAACGTTTCGGCGCCGAATTCAAAACCGGTTGGGTGAACTCTGTTGAGCTGACGAATCGTCCGTTTAAACTGCAAGTTGAAGGTCTTGGCGAGATCGAGACAGAAACACTGATTATCTCCACAGGTGCTTCTGCCAGATTGCTGGGAATTACCAATGAAAGAGAAAACATCGGACGCGGCGTAAGTACTTGCGCAACGTGTGATGGCTTCTTCTTCCGCGGCAAAAAGATTGTTGTTGTTGGTGGCGGTGACTCCGCCATGGAAGAGGCGAATTTCCTTACTCGCTTTGCTTCGGAAGTTCGCTTAGTCCACCGTCGCGATGAACTTCGCGCTTCGAAGATTATGCAGGACCGTGCTCGCGGCAACGAAAAAGTGAAATGGGCACTGAATAATACACCGCTTGAAGTTGTAGCTGGTGAAAAAGGTGTAACAGGCCTGAAGGTCAAAAATAACGAAACCGGTGAAGATGAAATCATCGAAACGGATGGTATCTTTGTAGCTATCGGCCATACACCGAATACGAAGTTCTTAGGTGGACAAATCGATACGGATGAGCAAGGCTATATTATTGTGAAGCCAGGCACGACGGAGACGAATATCCCTGGTGTATTTGCTTGTGGTGACGTGCAAGACACGAAGTATCGTCAAGCGATTACAGCGGCAGGAAGTGGATGCGCAGCTGCCCTGGAAGCTGAGAAGTTCCTAGAAGGCAACATCGTACACGATTGGAGCCAGTCGCTGTAAGTGGTCTGAAGTCTTTACAGCAAACGTGGAGGGCTAAACTCTCCACGTTTTCTCATTTCTTTGGAGCTGTTGAATCTTGACCAGTTTACAGGCTTGACTTATAGTTGGAACAGGAGCATAAGTAAACCCCACAAAGTGACACTGTGACTCTTCGAAGCATATTCCATCCGCAGCGACGATAGCTCGCTCGGCGTTTAAACTTTCCGCTTAAAGCCGCTAAGCTTCTTCGACTTACTTCGATGGGAGTTTATACATTACTTTGCGGGGACCCCGGAAAATGTCCGAAAATTATATGAATATTCATGAGGTGACCTTGCAATGTCAGATCAGATTTATATCGGTGTAGATTTAGGCGGTACGAATATCAAAGTGGGTATCTGCGACGAGCAGGGGAAACTGCTGCAAACGTTTGAAGGCCCTACAGGCGCGGAGAATGGTTCTGATTTTGTAATTGAGCGAATTGCGCAGTATGTACGCCAAATTGTCGAAGAGTCTCCGTTTGATTGGGAGCAAGTGGCTGGTATTGGCGCAGGTTTAGCCGGATTCATGGATATTCCGGAAGGCTTCGTCAAATTCTCTCCAAATTTGCTATGGCACAATGTCCCTGCGAAGAAAATGCTGGAAGAATTTCTTGGTAAGACAGTTAAGATTGACAACGATGCCAATGTAGCTGCTCTAGGTGAAGCTTGGGCAGGCAGCGGAGCAGGAATTCCAAATGTGGTTTGCTATACACTTGGAACAGGTGTTGGCGGCGGGATTATTATTAACGGGAAAATTTATCAAGGTTCTACGGGTATGGCTGGAGAGCTGGGGCATATGTCCGTTGTGCCAGACATTGAAGCGATTCAGTGTGGATGTGGACAAATGGGTTGTCTAGAAACAGTTTCATCAGCGACAGGCATCGTTCGTATGGCTAATGAAGCGGTTGAACGCGGCGAGAAAACGTCATTAGCTCTTCATGAGAAGATTGAAGCGAAGCATGTCTTCGATGCAGCCAAGAGTGGAGATGAAGTATCCCTGCGCATCGTGAACCGTGCTGCATATTATATTGGACGTTCGATGGCTGCGATGGCTGTTATTATTAACCCGCAACGATTCATTATCGGTGGTGGTGTTTCTAAAGCAGGAGAAATTTTATTCCAACCGATTCGTGAAACCTTTAAGAAATACACGCCAGAGACAGCTTCTGAAGGTGTTGAGATCGTTCCTGCAACACTCGGTAACGACGCGGGCATTGTAGGCGCTGCTGGTTTGAATTTAAGATAGACGTAGTATGTACAGTTCGTATGGTTAGCGAATCTGAGTTGGCCTGCGAGAAGCACTCCAAAGGAAGGTGTCATTCATGGAAGAAAACCACCCTTTAGCGAAACTGGTCATAATTACAGGAATGTCAGGTGCAGGTAAGACGATTGCCGTACAGAGTCTAGAGGATCTAGGATTCTTCTGCGTCGATAATCTACCTCCTGTGCTGATTCCTAAATTTGCTGAGTTGATCGAGCAGTCGATGGGGAAAATCGGCAAAGTGGCACTGGTGATTGATTTGCGAGGGCGTGAATTTTTCACTGCACTTCAGGAGTCGCTTCGTTATATTCAAGAGAATTACACGCTTAGTTATGAAATTCTATTCCTAGATGCTACCGATGCGACGCTAGTACAGCGTTATAAGGAAAGTCGCCGCCGTCACCCGTTAGCTCCCGATGGAGCGCCGCTTGAAGGTATTGGTCTTGAGCGTAAACTGCTTGAAGAGCTGAAAGGCTTAGCCACACAGGTTATTGACACAAGCACGCTTAAGCCGGTGCAGCTTAAAGAAAGAATTATTTCCAGGTTTACCAATTTGGAAACAAACCGCATATCTATAAATGTAATCTCCTTCGGATTTAAGTATGGTGTCCCTATTGATGCTGATTTAATCTTCGATGTTCGCTTTTTACCGAATCCGCACTATGTGGAACAGCTTCGACCGCAGACAGGTCAAGATCCCGATGTGTATGACTACGTGATGAAGTGGAGCGAAACACAAGAGTTCCTGAATAAGCTGCTCGATATGCTGCATTTCTTAATGCCTCAATATAAGAAAGAAGGCAAGAGTCAGGTTGTTGTAGGCATAGGTTGCACTGGTGGTAAACATCGATCCGTCGCCATCACGGAATACCTCGGTAAGGTGATGGGGAACAGCGAAACCGAAACCGTGCGTTTGAGTCATCGAGACGCCGAGCGGGACCGTGTATAAGCAGTCCTACGATTAAGAGGGTGAAAGAAGTATGGAACATGTTGAATTACAACGCAAGCCCAGAATAGTCGTTATTGGCGGTGGAACAGGTCTTTCGGTTATGCTTAGAGGATTGAAGGAGAAGCCGGTTGATATTACAGCCATTGTGACGGTAGCGGATGATGGAGGAAGCTCAGGCATTCTCCGGAATGAATTGCAGATGCCGCCCCCAGGTGACATTCGCAGTGTGCTAACGGCCCTTGCTGATGTAGAGCCCTTGCTGTCGCTTATTCTGCAATACAGATTTCAAGTGGGTACAGGTTTAGCTGGACACAGTCTGGGAAATCTAATACTAGCAGCACTTACGGATATTACAGGTGACTTTGTAACTGCGGTTCAAGAGATGAACCGGGTATTTGCTGTCCGAGGTCGGGTGCTTCCCGCATCGAATCAAGCTATCGTGTTGAAAGCGATCATGGAAGATGGTACCTTAGTCGTAGGCGAGTCCAAGATTCCAAAAGCGGATGGACGCATCAAGCGTGTATTCATCGAGCCGGCTAATGTGACACCGCTAGCTGAAGCCGTTCAAGCTATACGCGAAGCAGATGCTATATTGTGCGGCCCCGGTAGTTTATATACCAGCTTGCTGCCAAATCTGCTTGTCCCAGGGATCGCGGAAGAGATTGTGAAATCGAATGCTGTAAAGTTGTTCATCTGCAATGTGATGACACAGCCAGGCGAAACCGACGATTACTCGGTCAGCGATCATCTGGATGCCATTTATGATCACCTAGGCCAACATTTGTTTGACTATGTGATTGTGAACAACGGGGAAATCCCTCCGCAAGTTCAGGCGAGATATGCGGAAAAGGGTTCGAAAGCGGTTCATTTGGACCTAGAAGAAGTCACGAAGAGAGGGTATCGGATTATTGCTGATCGACTCGTGCTATTTCGTACCTACCTTCGTCATGATGCAGAGAAATTGAGTGACCATATTTATCAGCTCGTCGAAAGCTGGATGTTAAGGAAGAAGTGAGTCCCTTGTCCTTTGCGGCAACAACCAAAAAAGAATTAACGCTAATTACAGATGCGGAAGCATGTTGTGAGAAAGCGGAGCTGTCGGCTTTGATTCGAATGAATGGATCTGTGCAGTTAACCAGCCAACGCGTCGTACTTGATATCTCCACCGAAAATGCAGCTATTGCTAGGCGGATATATACGCTAATCAAAAAGACGTACAAATTACACACGGAACTGCTCGTGCGTAAAAAAATGCGTTTGAAGAAGAATAACGTGTACATCGTTAGAGTTCCTGGTCAGGTTCAAGAGCTCCTCAGTGATCTGAAAATTGTTTCCGAAGGGTTCATCTTCACCACGGGAATTAACAAAGAGATCATTCGAGGCAACTGCTGCAAACGGGCCTATCTTCGTGGGGCATTCATGGCTGGAGGCTCGGTGAATAATCCCGAGGGTTCTTCTTATCATCTCGAGATTGCTTCGATTTACGAAGAGCATTGTAAGGCATTGTCACAGCTTGCGAACAAATTCGATTTGAATGCCCGCTGCATCGAGCGCAAAAAAGGTTTCGTCTTGTATATCAAGGAAGGCGAGAAGATCATCGAGTTTCTAAGTATCATTGGGGCACATCAAGCGCTTCTGCGCTTTGAGGATGTCCGGATCATGAAGGATATGCGTAACTCGGTGAATCGCATTGTCAATTGTGAAACAGCGAACCTCAACAAGACGATTGGTGCTGCTGTTAGACAGATCGAAAATATCCGCCTCCTGCAAAGGGAGGTTGGACTGGATAGCTTGCCTGAGAAGCTAAGAGAGGTTGCCGAAATAAGACTTCAGCATCCCGATCTGAATCTCAAGGAAGTTGGCGACATGCTTAAGGGCAGCGTAAGCAAATCCGGCGTCAATCATCGTCTGCGGAAAATCGACGAATTGGCTGAAAAACAGCGGAATTCGTAGATAAGAAGCCCCTGTACAGCGCATCTATAAGTTTTTCTCATTTTTTCTAGTGTACTTCGGGGAAAAATGCTATAATGTTAAAACATAGGGTATAGCACTGTTATCAATAGTAATTCATATAAGCTCCATATTAGGGGGAATTAGTTCCATGTCCAGACGTCCAGTCGTTGTGAAGTTGAGAACAGGACTTCATGCCAGACCTGCGGCATTGTTTGTTCAAGAGGCGAATAAATTTTCATCCGAGATCTTTGTTGAGAAGGATGAAAAGAAAGTGAATGCGAAAAGCATCATGGGAATTATGAGTCTTGCGATCAGTACAGGGACCGAAGTCTTCATAAGTGCAGAAGGTTCGGACGCCGAGCAGGCTGTAAACGCTTTAGTCACATTAGTTAGCAAGGAAGAATTGGAAAACCAATAATCCTTCAAAAGCTTCCTCTCGAGGAGGCTTTTTTGCGAGTGAAGTGGCCGTACAGTAGAGTAAAGTTTAATAAGTGTCAAATTTGTTAACAATTAGGGAAATTAGCAACCTTTTTCTCTTGTCGACGTCTAATGTACGTGGCTGGCGGAGGAAAGGGCTATTTGCCGTTTCTGCCGTGCTGCATTCAAATGTTAAAGGAGCCAGAGAAGAGAATGAAATTGAATTCGCTAAAAAAAGAGGTTACCCTCCTGCTTGCGTTCATCGTGTTTCTTGCTAGTACGATAACAGCGCCGGCAGCTTACGCGGTATCGACAAGCTCGTCCTTCATTTTACTTTATATCGATAAGTCAGAAGCTTTCGTGAATGAGGAGCAAATCCATTTGGAGTCTCCGTCTACGATAATCAATGGAAGTACATTTGTCCCTGCTAAGTTCCTTGGGGATACAATGGGTTTCAAGGTGGAATGGAATGATGCTTCGCGGACCATTCAGATGACCCCTCCGGGGTACAACATCGTTCTAGATGCTGATCATAAGACCGTTACGACCAATGGGGTAGATACGCCTTTTAACTCGGTTGCTGCGATCGTTAATGGAAAGCTTCTGGTGAAGCTAACATGGTTAGCAGACTATATGGGCGCGAAGTATAAATATAACAACGAACTTCGCCGAGTGGAAATCGTACACTTTAAGACGCCTGAAGGCATCTACATTGACCAGGATAGTAACTCCAGACCTGTAGCTAAGTTTACAACAGCAAAGCCTACATACCGTCTTGGAGAGCCTGTGAAGTATCTCGATCTTAGCTATGATCCCGATGCCGAAGGTATTGCGTCCTATGATTGGGCAGGTAATCAGGAAGCCTTTTTCAAACCAGGTAAATATCCGGTTACTTTGACGGTTAAAGATGGTCACGGACATGTAAGTAAATTGTTCAAAAGCTTTGTAACGGTGGTTAATGAACCTTATTTGACTGAAGTGGAATACCCGATTTATATGAAGCCGGTTGGTGGTTTCATCAAGTCAGACTGGGGCACGATTTGGGCTCATTTCAATGAGATGGCTCCTTTGCCTAAGAAAGTAACCGAAGTTCCAGGGCGTACGCTGCTAGTGAGTGACAGTCCGGAGGAATTTACAGAGAGTGGTATTCTGTACCGCGATAACATTAATGGTAAGGCGCGACTGTATGCCGATCACATCAACGGTACGAAGCAGAAGATGACCATGGCGATATTCGCAACGAATAACTCGGATAAACCAGTTAAGATCAAGACAACGAATAAAGGAGAGGTGTATCCCTCCGTTTATGCGAATTTGATCGGTAGCGAAGCGTCCGTAGACTTCCTTCTAGGCAATGTGTATACGGACGAACTGACGGTGCCTCCTCATGAGACTTACGTGTATGCAAAGCTTCCGGACTTCTATCCGGGACAGGGTGTGAACTTATTTTATGATGTAGAAACAGACGGTGAGCTGCAAATCTCATTCGGTGTGACGGATCGCATGCTGACGCCAACGATAGCGCAGGAGCTTCCGTTGTTGGGCTTCACAGGCCACGTACGCGGGACATTCCCGACATCGGAAATTAAATGGGATATAGACGCAACAAGCTTCACGAAAACGTCGGTACTAACGATTGGTGATAATAAGACGGATCCGTTCGTTAAAGGGTATGACGTGATGCGTAAGCAGAATGTGGAGAACGGCGGTAATTATGGCGTGGTCTATAAAATCCATGCGGATAAGCCGCGCAAAATGGCTGTTATGATTATGGCCAAAGGCGGTGTGTTCAAAGGACCATTCAAAATAAACGGTGAAATCATTCCGGTTCCTTATTCCGGTGTCATTACAGCATTTGACGGAATGGAAGTGCTAGCTCGTACAACAGGTACGGAAGACGCGTTGGAAATCGAGTTCACGCCTCCGGCAGGCTCGGCATTCCCGATTGACCTGATTTTCTATCCATTGGATGAGAAGAAATAAGATAAGTTTGAATAGATAAGAGCCTTTGGAGAATCCAGTGTTGCATAACACTAGTGTCTCTGGAGGCTCTTTTTTTCGAGCTTACGGCGGCGGTGAGAAGGGGAGAGTGGGGAGATCCAATAAAAAAACCAGCCGCACAACCGCTCATTTGAGCAGTCACTGCAGACTGGTTTTTATTTTACAAATTAGACGCGCTCGATGACTTTATCGATGAGTCCGTATTCGGCCGCTTCCGCAGCACTCATGAAGTTGTCGCGGTCTGTATCCTTTTCGATGCGCTCGAAAGTTTGACCCGTGCGCTCTGCTAGGATTTTGTTCAGGTTGTCTCTCATTTTCAAAATACGCTTAGCGCGGATTTCGATGTCTGAGGCTTGACCTTCAGCACCACCAAGTGGTTGGTGAATCATAACTTCGCTGTTAGGCAAAGCGTAACGTTTGCCTTTGGCACCTGCTGTGAGGAGGAATGCTCCCATAGAAGCAGCCATACCAACGCAGATCGTGGATACGTCTGGTTTAATGAACTGCATCGTGTCAAAGATGGCCATACCCGCTGTAATGGATCCGCCAGGGCTGTTGATGTAAAGCGAGATATCTTTATCAGGATCTTGTGCGGCCAAGAAAAGTAGCTGAGCAATGATGGAATTAGCCACAACATCGTTGACACCCGTGCCTAAGAAAATAATGCGGTCCTTCAGCAAGCGAGAGTAGATGTCATACCCTCTTTCACCGCGCGCGTCCTGTTCGACGACCATAGGAATAAAACTCATGAGAATGACCTCCTTGGGGTGGGTACATGGTTTAAAAGATGGATACGTGGAGTCAATGTGATCATAGAATAATGAAATTGATCTCCTTTGTACATACTGTTTACAGTATCTACAAGTATGATAACGAAAAAACCTCTGAAGGTCAAGAAAGGTCAAACTAACAATAAAAAAAATCAGCAAGGATGCTGATTTTGGCCAATCTTGTACTGATTCTGCTGTAATTCTTAGGAACGCGCCCGAAAGGAATCGAACCTTTATCTCAGGCTTCGGAGGCCTACGTCATATCCATTGGACCACGGGCGCATAAAAAGTTAAAAAGTGAAGCAAGGGTTATTATATGTCAGACGCCCAGAAAAAGCAAGACAGTAAGCCCTTTCAGCCCATATTAGTGAAAAATGTTTGAACAAATGTTGAATCTGGAAACAGAATTGGTTATAATGAAATAGTAAGCTATCAGAAAGCATTCACGCAGAACAATCTTCAGTGAATTCCTCTTTCTGATTTGGGAATTGGGTAAGGAACTTTTTTTTCGCCCGGGTGGGACACAAAATGTATACCCGGGACATAAAACGTCCATCGACGGATCAGGAGCGTTATAAGTCGTCATATGAGAGAAATTCTTGACATTCAGAAACAGCTCTTGCCGGATCTCATGGACATCATGAAGAAGCGGTACTCGATTCTACATCATATCTTAGTCTCCGGTGTTGTCGGACGCAGAACGTTAGCTTCTTCGCTCGATATGACCGAACGCGTGCTGCGCGGGGAAGTTGATTTCCTTAAGGAGCTTGGACTTCTCGAATCGGATGCAACAGGGATGAAGATTAGTGAATCGGGTCGTCAATTGCTTGAGGACATGCAGCCCATCATTAAGATGGCGTTTGGATTAACGGACTTGGAGGAAAGTATTGCTAAGTCATATGGCATCTCGCAAGTGATTGTTGTTCCTGGTGATTCTGACACTTCGGTATTTACGAAGAAGGAGCTAGGACGTGCAGGTGCAGCAGCACTCCGCAAGTACGTGTCCAAAGATGATATCATCGCTGTAACCGGCGGATCTACGATGGCGCAGATTGCCAATAACCTGGCGATATCCTCATCGATGAAAGGCAGCTGGTTCGTACCGGCTCGCGGTGGACTTGGTGAAAGTGTGGATATGCAGGCGAACACCATTGCTTCTATTATGGCCAAGAAAACAGGCGGTAAATACCGATTGCTGCATGTACCGGATCATCTCGGGGAGGAAGCGTATCAATCGCTTATCCAAGATCCGCAAATTCAAGAAGTTGTTGACGCTGTTCGCAGTTGTCGCATCGTTGTACACGGTATCGGGGATGCTATGGTCATGGCACGCAGACGTAAGGTCGACGCTGAGACGACACGCAGTCTGGAATCCGAGGGTGCTCTCGCAGAGGCGTTAGGATACTATTTTGACCGCCAAGGAAATGTGGTTCACAAGATGCCAACGGTAGGACTTCGTCTGGAGGATCTTCAGCGCATTGAAGTCGTCATTGGTGTAGCCGGCGGGAAGAGTAAAGGGGAAGCGATCGCTTCCGTGCTTCGTCACGGACAGGAAGATGTTCTTGTGACCGATGAGGCAGCAGCTTTGGAAATTATGAAACATGTTTAACGAAGACGAAAGACATCATAACGTATGCCTTCATCAGCAGCGTTTTGAAATATAATTATTTATTTAATCTTAGGAGGAATTGGCTATGACAACAAAAGTAGGTATTAACGGTTTCGGACGTATTGGTCGTAACGTATTTCGCGCAGCTTTGAACAATTCAGAAGTACAGATCGTTGCAGTAAACGATTTGACTGACGTTAAAACATTGGCTCATTTGCTCAAATATGACACAACTCACGGTAAACTAGACGCTACAGTTGAAGCTGGTGAAGGCGAATTGATCGTTAACGGTCGTTCCATCAAAGTTTTTGCTGAGCGTGACCCTGGGAACCTGCCTTGGGCATCTGTAGGCGCAGAAATCGTTATCGAATCTACTGGTATTTTCACAGCTAAAGAAAAAGCAGCCCTTCACTTGAAAGGCGGAGCTAAGAAAGTTATCATTTCCGCTCCAGCTTCCGACGAAGATATCACAATCGTACTTGGTGTGAACGAAGATAAATACGATCCAGCAGCTCACACAATTATCTCCAACGCTTCTTGTACAACAAACTGTCTGGCTCCTTTCGCGAAAGTTATCAACGATAGCTTCGGTATCGTAAAAGGTATGATGACAACTGTTCACTCTTACACAAATGACCAATCCGTGCTTGACGTTCCTCATAAAGACCTTCGTCGTGCTCGCGCAGCAGCTGAGAACATCATTCCTTCCAGCACTGGTGCAGCAAAAGCAATCGGTCTTGTTCTTCCTGAACTTAAAGGCAAATTGAACGGTATGGCTATGCGTGTTCCTACACCTAACGTATCCGTTACTGACTTGGTAGTTGAATTGAAAGTTAACGTAACAGTTGACGAAGTAAACGCAGCTCTGAAACAAGCTTCCGAAGGCCCTCTTAAAGGCATTTTGAATTACACGGAAGATCCGCTTGTATCCAGCGACTTCAATGGTGACCCAGCTTCCTCCACAATCGATGCTCTTTCCACAATGGTAGTTGGTGACAACATGCTGAAAGTGGTTTCCTGGTACGATAACGAGTGGGGCTACTCCAACCGTGTTGTTGACTTGGTAGCTTTCATCGCTAAAAAAGGTTTATAATTTACTAATCACAGATGTGAAAACACATGAAGGGGAGAAGAGATTCTCCTCTTTATGTGCGATTTACCCTAGAAAAGGTTGACAGGAAGTATACCCTACAAGGAGAGACTTTGAGCTCCGCTCAAAGATCCCTATATTACGTTCAGGAGGCTTTGACCTATGAGTAAGAAAAGTGTTCGCGATGTTGAAGTAGCTGGTAAAAGAGTATTTGTTCGCGTTGATTTCAACGTACCTGTAGAAAATGGTCAGATCACTGACGATACACGGATCAGAGAAACACTGCCTACGATTAAATTTTTAGTCGAAAAAGGTGCGAAAGTCATTCTTGCAAGTCACTTCGGACGTCCAAAAGGTCAAGTCGTTGAAGAATTGCGTTTAACACCTGTGGCTGCAAAATTGGCCGAATTGCTTGGTCAATCCGTGATTAAAGCGGATGTATCCGTTGGCGAAATCGTTAAAGCGCAAGTAGATGCTCTTGAAAATGGTGACGTTCTCTTGCTTGAAAACGTTCGTTTCAATGAAGGCGAAGAGAAGAATGATCCTGAATTGGCAAAAGCTTTTGCCGAGCTTGCAGACCTGTTCGTCAATGATGCATTTGGTGCAGCTCACCGTGCGCATGCTTCGACAGAAGGAATCGCACACTTCATTCCTGCGGTTTCCGGCTTATTGATGGAGAAAGAACTTGATGTTCTAGGTAAAGCATTGAACAACCCAGAGCGTCCTTTCACAGCCATCGTTGGCGGATCCAAAGTGAAAGACAAAATCGCTGTCATTAACAACCTCCTGAACATTGCAGATAACGTCCTTATTGGCGGCGGTCTGACATATACATTCCTGAAAGCACAAGGTCACGAAATCGGTAAATCTCTCGTGGATAACGAGAAACTCGACCTAGCGCTTAGCT
This sequence comes from Paenibacillus sp. J31P190, assembly GCF_059692075.1. NCBI lineage: Bacteria > Bacillati > Bacillota > Bacilli > Caryophanales > Paenibacillaceae > Paenibacillus > Paenibacillus sp. J31P190. Next base: position 17,812 of record NZ_JCAUAS010000010.1, read on the forward strand.
TCATCGAGAAAGCCAAAGAAAAAGGCGTTAACTTCTTGATTCCAGTTGATATCGTAGTTGCTGATAAATTCGGCGCAGATGCGAACACACAAATCGTTGGCGTTGACGGCATTCCTGCTGATTGGGAAGGTATCGATATCGGACCGAAAACACGTGAACTATACGCAGACGTTATCGCGAAATCCAAACTAGTTGTTTGGAACGGACCGATGGGCGTTTTCGAAATCGAGCCTTTCTCCCATGGTACACGTGCCGTAGCGCAAGCTTGTGCAACTACTGAGGGTTACACCGTTATCGGTGGTGGCGATTCCGCTGCAGCAACTGAGAAATTCCACTTGGCTGAACAAATGAACCATATGTCCACAGGTGGCGGAGCTTCCTTGGAGTTTATGGAAGGTAAAGCATTGCCAGGCGTAGTAGCCTTGAACGATAAATAATGATTTTCACACAGTGAATGCTTACGATGCCAGTTATTCTGGCGAATAACTTTAAGGAGAGCCTATCCAATGAGTAGAAAACCGATTATCGCGGGTAACTGGAAAATGTTCAAAACCGTTTCCGAAGCTGTTAGCTTCGTGAACGAAGTAAAAGGCAGCACAGTGGAAGGCGTAGAAAGCGTAATTTGCTCTCCGTTCACGAACCTGCCAGCTCTAGTTGAAGCTGCAAAAGGTAGCGATGTTCATGTAGGCGCACAAAATCTGCATTTTGAAGACAATGGCGCGTTCACAGGTGAAATCAGCGGCGTTATGCTGAAAGATCTAGGCGTAGAGTACGTCATTATCGGTCACTCCGAGCGTAGAGCTTATTTCGCTGAGACAGACGAAATCGTGAACAAGAAAGTCGTAGCGGCTTTCAAACATGGCTTAACTCCAATCCTTTGCGTAGGCGAGAAGTTGGAAGAGCGCGAAGCGGGTCAAACGAAAGATGTTTGTAAAGTGCAAACAGAAGCAGCTTTTGCTGGTCTTAGCGCAGAGCAAGCAGCGCAAGTTGTTATTGCTTATGAGCCAATCTGGGCTATTGGTACAGGTAAATCTTCCACTGCTGAAGATGCACAAGATGTTATCGGCTACATTCGTCAGCTTGTGAGCGGTCTATACGGCGCGTCCGTAGCTGATGCGGTTCGCATTCAATACGGCGGCAGCGTGAAGCCGAACAACATTGCTGAGTATATGGCACAGCCTGACATTGACGGCGCACTTGTAGGCGGAGCGAGCTTAGAGCCAGCTTCCTACATCCAGCTTGTCCAGGGGGCGAAGTAACATGTCCAGACCGAAACCGGTAGCACTCATCATTCTCGATGGCTTCGGACTCCGCTCAGAAGAGCAGGGGAATGCGGTTGCTCATGCCAAAAAGCCTAACTACGACCGTTATTGGTCGAGTTATCCACATACAACACTTACCGCTAGCGGTGAGGCCGTAGGTTTGCCGGAAGGCCAGATGGGGAATTCTGAAGTGGGACACCTGAACATCGGCGCAGGCCGTATCGTTTATCAGGATCTGACGCGGATTTCCAAATCGATTCGTGATGGTGAATTTTACGATAATGAAACGATTCTAGGCGCATTTCATCATGCAAAAGAGAACGGAAAGAAACTGCACCTCTACGGACTGCTCTCCGATGGCGGGGTACATAGTCATATTCAGCATTTGTTCGCTTTGCTGGACTTGGCTAAAAAAGAACAATTTGATGATGTGTACATCCATGCTTTCTTAGATGGCCGCGACGTGGCTCCCGATTCTGCAAAGAGTTATATGGCCAGCCTGCAGCACAAAATCATGGAAGTCGGCGTAGGGCATATTGCGACCGTTCAAGGCCGCTATTATGCGATGGATCGCGATAAACGTTGGGAGCGGACGGAGAAATCCTACCGTGCCATGGTTTATGGCGAGGGCCCTGCTTACACAGATCCAATGAAAGCTATTGTTGAATCCTATGAGAAATCGATCTTCGACGAGTTCGTTATGCCAACGGTTATCGTTGGTGAGGACGGCAAGCCGGTAGGTCTTGTAGAATCAGGGGATGCTGTGATCTTCTTCAACTTCCGCCCTGACCGTGCGATTCAGCTATCGCAAGTCTTCACGAATGAAGATTTCCGCGGTTTTGACCGTGGTCCTAAAGCAGCTAAGAACCTGTACTACGTATGTCTGACACTGTTCAGTGAATCCGTAGACGGCTTCGTTGCCTACAAGCCTAAGGATCTGGACAATACCCTCGGAGAAGTGTTGGCTCAGAATGGTCTGAAGCAGCTTCGCGCAGCGGAAACTGAGAAATATCCGCACGTGACGTTCTTCTTCAGTGGTGGTCGGGATGCTGAATTGCCAGGTGAAACGCGTCTTCTCATTCCTTCGCCGAAAGTAGCTACGTACGATTTGCAACCAGAAATGAGTGCATATGAGTTGGCAGCTGCAGTAGTTAAGGAAGTCGAAGATGAGCGTCATGACGTGATCATTCTCAACTTCGCTAACCCTGACATGGTAGGTCACTCCGGTTTGCTGGAGCCTACGGTGAAAGCAATCGAAGCAACAGATGCTTGTCTAGGTCAAGTTGTAGAAGCGATCCTCGCCAAAGGCGGCGTGGTGTGCATTACAGCCGATCACGGGAATGCAGATGTTGTTACGAATGCAGATGGATCACGCAATACAGCACATACAACGAATCCTGTGCCTTTTATTGTTACGGACAAATCTGTTACACTAAGAGACGGCGGAATTTTGGCAGATATTGCCCCAACGATGTTAGACTTCTTAGAGGTTACACAACCGGAACAAATGACCGGGACAACCATCATAAAGCGCTAATTAAACCATAATATTAAAGGAGTGTTTTCTAACAATGACGATTATTTCTGATGTTTATGCACGCGAAGTATTGGATTCCCGCGGTAACCCGACAGTAGAGGTAGAAGTATATCTAGAGTCCGGCGCTTTCGGCCGCGCTATCGTACCTTCAGGCGCTTCCACAGGCGCATACGAGGCTGTTGAGCTTCGTGATGGTGACAAAGGCCGTTACCTAGGTAAAGGCGTTCTGAAAGCCGTTGAGAACGTAAACGAAATCATCGCTCCTGAAATCATCGGTCTAGATGCGCTTGATCAAGTTGGCATCGACCACAAAATGATCGAGCTTGACGGTACTCCTAACAAAGCAAAATTAGGCGCTAACGCAATCCTAGCTGTTTCCATGGCAGTAGCTCGCGCAGCTGCTGACGCTTTGGATGTTCCACTTTACGTATACCTTGGCGGATTCAACGCTAAGACGCTTCCAGTTCCTATGATGAACATCATCAACGGCGGGGCACATGCCGATAACAACGTTGACGTTCAAGAGTTCATGGTTCTCCCAGTAGGCGCGCCTACATTCAAAGAAGCTCTTCGCATTGGCGCTGAGATTTTCCATAGCTTGAAATCCGTATTGAAAGAAAAAGGCCTTAACACAGCTGTTGGCGACGAAGGCGGGTTCGCTCCTAACTTCACTTCCAACGAAGAAGCAATCACTACCATCCTTACAGCCATTGAAAAAGCTGGTTACAAACCAGGTGTTGATGTATTCTTGGGTATGGACGTAGCTTCCACTGAGTTCTTCAAAGATGGTAAATACCACCTTGAAGGCGAAGGCAAATCCTTCACATCCGCTGAGTGGGTTGACTTCCTTGCTGCATGGGTTGATAAATATCCAATCATCACAGTTGAAGATGGTTGTTCCGAAGACGATTGGGAAGGTTGGAAATTGCTTACTGAGAAATTGGGCAGCAAAGTACAACTGGTTGGTGACGATCTGTTCGTTACGAACACTGAGCGCCTTTCCACTGGTATCGAGCAAAACATCGGTAACTCCATCTTGGTTAAAGTTAACCAAATCGGTACACTTACTGAGACTTTTGATGCGATCGAAATGGCAAAACGCGCTGGTTATACAGCGGTTATCTCCCACCGTTCCGGTGAGAGCGAAGACAGCACAATCGCTGATATCGCTGTTGCTACAAATGCTGGTCAAATCAAAACAGGTGCTCCGTCCCGTACGGACCGTGTAGCGAAATACAATCAACTTCTTCGTATCGAAGACGAGTTGTTCACTGTAGCTCAATACGCTGGTAAAAAAGCATTCTACAACTTGAGAAACTTTAAATAATATAAATCGTAGTAAATAATTAAATAATTCCGGTGGGGGTCTGCTGTATGAGCAATTGGGTGAAAACTATTTTATTTCTGATAGGTTCCGCGTTGCTCACGCACTGGATCCCTTCTTCTTTTTTTCGCAACATCGACACGATGGTTCATGAGTTTGGGCACGCAGTAGTCACTTTGGCACTATCGGGAAAAGTGATGTACATTGAGCTCTATCAGGATCATAGCGGGGTTACTTATTCATCAATTACGAAGCAATGGGCAATCATCCCGGTAGCCTTAGCAGGTTATATAACCGCCTCGCTCTTTGCGTGGTTCCTGTTCTCAGCTTATTCGAGGGGCAAGCAGCGTTTAGGTTTGCAGGTTATGATTCTCCTATCTGGTCTCTCGTTAATATTGTTCGTGCGAAATGGTTTTGGAATCACGTTCTTAGTTGGCTTCATTGCTCTGACGATCATTATTTTGGCGCTTACGCCCAAATGGTTAAGTGATTTCTATTACTTATTGCTCGCTTTCTTATGCTTGGAAGAGTCTGTATTTGGCCCATTCTCTCTGATCATCTATGCATGGGGCAATGCACGGCAAGCGGGTGATGCCACGAATCTGGCACTGCATACCGGTATTCCGGCTATAATATGGGCCGTTGGCTTCACACTATTTGCTTTGTTGTGTGCGAAACAGGCCGTGCAAGCTTTTCTGGGACGTAACAAACGTGCTAGGAGCTCTAGCCGACAATCACCAACACCGTCCTACCGTGACTAGAAGGGGAATCACTAGGGTGCCTCTTTGTTGTATTCTAAGACGAACTGTGTTAAAATACTCATGCTAGTTGTATAAGGCAAAGAACAGGCAATTGGGGTGCTAATAACATGGTAATCTTTATGAAAATTTTGTTAATCATAGCTTCGGTTGGATTAATTGCGATTGTACTTTTACAAAAAGGTAAAAGCGCAGGTTTGTCCGGTGCCATTTCCGGTGGTGCAGAACACTTATTTGGTAAGCAAAAAGCACGCGGTTTGGATCTATTTTTGTCCCGTTTTACTATGGGGCTTGCTGCTGCATTTTTCATTCTATCCATTGTCGTAGCATACGTAGTGAAGGCCTAACACACATAAAACGATAACAGCAGGGGAAATCTACTCCTGCTGTTTTTTCATTTTAAACGGGTGTTAGGAGTAGGAGCTGGTTACCATCGAGAGCAGAATTTACAAGTCGACAGAACCATTCTTTTGGTCAGGAAGTGGAGATAATCAAGAGACAGGCATATTGATGATCCATGGATTCACGGGGTCGCCCTCGGAGTTTAGACGGATTGGATATGTGCTCAGAGATGAAGGTTACACCATCCAAGCTGTAAAGCTTCCAGGACACGGCACCTCACCCGAAGAAATGATACGAACCGGATGGACGGATTGGTATGGGCATGTGCTGGAGAGTTATGACGAGCTTGCAGCTAAATGCAAAAGCGTTATTGTTATGGGACATTCCATGGGCGGACTGCTCGCCTTGAAGCTGGCTGTGGAACGTCGTGCGGCTGGCGTTATTTCGCTGGCTACGCCTATTTTTCTGACATCAAGGAAGTCGGCGCTGGCCGTACTGCTGCAATATTTTATCAAATATGTAGCCAAGAAGCCCAAACAAGTCTCCACGTTATTAGATGAGTCATGTGCATATACCAAAACGCCGATTCGTTGCGTAGTAAGCCTGCGCAAGCTGTTAAAACAAGTGAAAAGCTTGCTGCCTCAAGTCGAAGCACCGATATGGATCGGTCAAGGAAGCAAGGATGGTGTGGTCCATCAGGAAAGCGCAGCGTTTTTACATAAGCGCATTAGTTCCCAAGTGAAAGAACTTCGTTATTACCCAGAGTCATCCCACGGAATGCTGCTGGATCAAGAGAGAGAGCTTATCTATGCCGATATTACTGCGTTTATCCTTTCTCTGAAAGTGGCATACTATGGAGTAAAGGAAGCAAGTACGGCGAATTAGAAAGCTAGGCTCAACAACAACAAGAAGGTGAAGAGAGTATGATCACAGATAAAGAAATCATAAGTTTGATGCAAGAAGAGGCTTATAAGCCTATGTCCTATAAAGAGCTTGAAAAGCATTTTGGGATTGAAAGTGCGAACGAGTTTAAGGATTTTATTAAATTGTTAAATCAATTAGAGGAAAGTGGGCACATTGTCAGAGGCGGAAATGACCGCTACGGCGTTCCTGAACGAATGAATTTGGTGAGAGGTAAGCTGCAAGCTCATGCCAAAGGCTTCGGTTTCTTAATTCCAGATGATCGGGATCACCCGGACGTATACATTAATGCGCATGATCTAAACACCGCGATGAATGGCGACATTGTTTTCGTGAAGATAACCGCAAGGAGTCAAGGCGGAGGCCGGCTTGAAGGGGAAGTCGTGCGAGTTATTACGCGTGCGAATACGCAAATTGTTGGCGTTTTTCAGAGTCAGGAGACGTTTGGGTTCGTGATTGCGGATGATAAGCGTGTGTCTCGGGATATTTTCATCCCTCAGCATGCCTTCATGGGAGCTGTTACGGGGCAAAAAGTCGTCGTCAAGATTGTTAACTATCCAGAGGGACGTTCTGCGGCTGAAGGGGAAGTTATCGAGATTCTTGGCCACAAAGATGATCCAGGCGTCGATATTTTAGCAATCGTACGCAAACACCAACTGCCAGAGGCTTTCCAAGAGGGCGTGTTGGCGGAGGCAGATGCGGCACCGGATTCCATTACGGAAGCAGAAATTATTGATCAAGGACGCCGCGATCTTCGTTCCAAGCGCATTGTAACGATTGATGGTGAAGATGCGAAGGACTTGGATGACGCGGTAAATGTGGAGCTACTGGAAAACGGGAATCTTCGTTTGGGCGTGCATATCGCCGATGTGAGTTATTATGTGCGGGAAGATACTGCGCTTGATATTGAAGCTTATAATCGCGGCTGCTCCGTGTATTTGACTGATCGTGTTATTCCAATGCTGCCCCATAGATTGTCAAACGGAATATGCTCGTTGAACCCTCGTGTAGATCGATTAACGATGTCTTGTGAGATGGAGTTCGATGAGGATTTGAAGCTGGTGAACCATGAAATTTTCACGAGTGTTATTAAAACTAGTGAACGTATGACATATACGAATGTGCGTAAACTTCTGACAGGTGAAGCGGAGCCAGAGATTGTCGAGAAATATGACTACTTGATGGAAGATTTCAAACGAATGGAAGAGCTGGCTGCAAGGCTGCGTTCCAGACGGATGAAGCGGGGGGCGATAGATTTTGACTTTGAGGAGTCTAAAATTATCGTCGATGCCGAAGGCAAGCCTACGGATATTGTGAAAAGAGAGCGTTCCGTCGCCGAAATGATGATCGAAGAGTTTATGTTAGCCGCCAATGAAACGGTTGCTGAGCATTTTTCATGGTTGAAAGTGCCTTTCCTTTACCGTGTCCATGAAGACCCGGATGCTGAAAAGTTGATGAATTTCATGGAGTTTGTGACGAACTTCGGGTACTCGGTTAAAGGTAAAGGGAATTCGGTACATCCACGGGCTTTGCAGGCGCTATTGGAAGAGATTAAAGGAACTCCTGAAGAGACGGTTCTTAGTAAAATTATGCTTCGCTCTATGAAACAAGCACGCTATGATGCGCAGAGTTTGGGGCATTTTGGTTTGGCGGCGGAATTTTATTCTCACTTTACATCGCCAATTCGTCGTTACCCCGATTTAATTATTCATCGGGTGATTCGCGAGGTGCTGGAAAGCGGCGGTACGTTATCCGATAAGCGTCATGAATATTTGTCTTCGCGGATGAGTGATATTGCGCAGCAATCCTCAGAACGTGAGCGAGTTGCCGTTGATGCTGAACGTGAGACGGAGGCGCTGAAGAAAGCTCAATACATGCTGGATAAAGTCGGCGAGGAATTCGAAGGTATTATCTCCAGTGTTACCGGTTTCGGTATGTTCGTTGAGCTCGACAATACGGTTGAAGGCCTGATTCGCCTTAGCGATTTGACCGACGATTATTACAATTTCCATGAGCGACAGTTTGCTCTCATAGGTGAACGTACGTCCAAGATCTATCGAATCGGCGATGAGATCAAGATTCGTGTTGCTCGTGTCAATATGGATGAGCATACGATTGATTTTGAACTGCTAGATATGAAACCTCGCAAAGAGGGCGGGTTTAATCGCGGCGGAGGAAGTTCAAACCGCGGTGGAAAAGCTCCATTTAAGGGCGCGGCTGGTTTTAAAGGTTTCCGCGGGGGGGCCGATAAAGGCAAACCTAGTAAAGGCGGATTTGCCGCTAAGGGTAAAGGCGGCTATGCGAAGGCTCAGGGCTCTGGTGCTGCTGGCGGAGAGCGCAAGGAAAGAACCGGAGGTTCGGTTGAAGGTAAGGAAAGAGCTGAAAGAGTAGGTCAAGGCAAGGAAAGAGCTGAAGGTCAAGGGCGCGGAGCGGGACGTGCTGCAGGCGGCGCAGCTCGTAGAATAGAAGCCGCAGCGCGTACTGAAGGTGGAGCAGGGCAAGGGCGCGGTGAAGGCGCTGGGCGCGTAGAAGGCGGAGCAGGACGTGCAGAGGGTGGAGCAGGACAAGGCAAAACCAGGCGCGGTAAGGCAGGGAGCACGCCGTGGAGCGAGAGGCGCGGCAAAGGTGGATCTGGCCGCGGCAAAGCGGGCGGTCCTAAGCTGAGCGAAGGCGGCAGCTTGAGCGCAAGGCTTGAATCTGTCGGCGCGGGGCGGACAGAGAGCGGTGTTGCCCGCGGCGAAAGCAAGCGCGGCCGCGGAGGGATTGCGCTTGGGGGCGAAGCCCAAGCGGGTGGCGGTTCGCCTGCTGCTGAGCGCAGCACAGGCGGCAGTGATTGGGCGAGCGGCGTGAACGCGCTCGCCAAGGGTGGTCGTCGTCGGAGTGACGACGGCGATGGCAGCAAGAAGCGGCGGAGATAACGCCGCTTCTTGCTTTTCCGCCTTGATCTTGCTACAATAGGATGCACATTGTAGCAGTATTTACCTGCATTGAACGTGCGGGAGGAGGATCTCACGTGGCAACGAAAAAGGCAGATGGCAAACTACTCGCCCAGAACAAAAAGGCTTCACACGACTACTTTATTGAAGAAACGTATGAATGCGGTCTTGTCCTGACCGGCACGGAGATCAAATCCTTACGGGCAGGTAAAGCAAACATAGGCGATAGCTTTTCGACTATTCGCAATGGCGAAGCATTTGTACACAATATGCACATCAGTCCTTTTGATCAAGGCAACCGAAGCAATCCGGAAGATCCAACACGGACGCGGAAGCTGCTCTTAAAAAAGGCGCAGATTGCCAAGATGCTAGGGCAGGCGAAGCAAGAAGGTTATACCCTCGTTCCACTGAAGGTATATATCCGGAATGGTTATGCTAAGCTTCTCGTTGGGATAGGCAAAGGGAAAAAGCAGTTCGACAAGCGTGAATCTGCAGCGAAAAAGGATGCACAGCGAGACATTCAACGTGCTCTGCGTGAGAAGCAGAAGATTGCCAGATAGGTGGTCTACCAATACTGGAAGGCAACTCCTCGACTTCCATGAACGTAGTCGTTCATTTTTCATCAGCATGTGTTATACTAATTTAGCAGCAAAGATTTGAAAGCAATTTGGCTCAAATGATTATCCTGCTTTTCTTTTACCTTCACCGTCTCTGACGGCAACGAAGGCAATCCGGGGGTGTTCTTGGATTCGACGGGGATAGTTTGGGCACGGGTTGCGGGTAGTGGGGCCGCGTCCACTATAAAACGCTAAAGCCTATTAAATGGCAAAACACAACAACCTTACGCTTTAGCAGCTTAATAACCTGTTAGCGTGCTCCTCCTCAGCATCGCCCATGTGACTGGGATAGGGGCTCAACTATAGTGGGATACGACGTTTGGTCTCCGCCTGGGGTCGGACGTAGGAAGACAATCAGGCTGACCCAACGCATAGCCGGTTACGGGGCGATGCTCGGGTGACATCAAAACTGTGACTACACCCGTAGATGCCTGTGTGGCGATATTTTCGGACAGGGGTTCGACTCCCCTCACCTCCATACAATGAAGAAGCACCCGAGAGGGTGCTTTTTTCATTGTACGGGATTCGGGAGGAGAACCCCTCGAGGGTTCAGTCCGCGTGGACTGGAGCGTGAGCGGAGGGAGCACGGCATTGAAATGTACCGCTAGGGTTGTCGTCGGTGAGTTGCTTCGGAGCAAATTAAATGGACATTTCAATCCGCGCGGAATGAGGTGCAGAAGAACATCTGCCAATAACTGTATCGACATTTTCTGAGAATATATGATATCATGTAGTTCTTGATAAAGTGGTAACGTGCTAAAGTCTTTGATACAAATGTTAAAGGTGGAGTTGGAGTTTATGAAACGATTGGCAACGATGGCATTAGTAATTACGGCGGCAATTTCTCTAATTACAGGATGTTCGAGTTCAAAGGGTAACGCAGGTGACGCGAAAAAGGTAGTGATCGGCATTGATGATAAATTTGCGCCGATGGGTTTCCGAGATGAGAAGAATGAAATCGTCGGTTTTGATATCGATTATGCGAAAGCAGCTGTTGAAAAAATGGGTACAACGGCAGTTTTTCAACCGATTGACTGGACAACCAAAGAATCAGAGCTGAACAGCGGCAGGATTGATCTCATTTGGAATGGATATACGATTACAGACGAGCGTAAAGGCAAAGTTCTTTTTACTAAACCTTATTTGAAAAATGCGCAGGTGGCTGTCACGCTGGCTAAATCCAATTTCGCCAAGCTGGATGATCTGAATGGTAAAGTTGTAGGGCTTCAATCCCTCTCTTCTGCAGCAGACGCATTGAACGGGAGTCCGTTAAAATCCAAAGTCAAGACCGTTACGGAGTATGCCGATAACGTACTAGCTCTAAACGATTTGAAGATTGGCCGCATTGATGCGGTGATCATTGATGAAGTTGTCATTAAGTACTACATGTCCAAAGAAAAAGGAAGCTTCAAGCTGCTTGGTGAATCGTTAGCTCCTGAAGAATACGGGATTGGCGTGAAGAAAGGCAACGAGGCACTGCTTCAAAAGCTGCAAAAAGCGCTTGACGAGATGAACCAAGACGGCACGGCTGCTAAAATTTCGCAAAAGTGGTTTGGTGAAGATAAAGTATTGAAGTAAACGTAATCGAAGAAGATAAGGCAAAATCGGATTTCTTTTGGGAAATCCCGTTTTTGTTTTTGGGGGTATGTTTTGATGTCAGCTGATTATTTCACTTCGATGGTCATCCCTATGCTGGAAGGGGCCCAAATGACGATCCTTTTGTTTTTAATTGCCATTGTGGTGTCCATCCCTTTGGGCTTTGTCCTTACATTGGCCGTGAAAAGCAATAACCGACCGATTGCGGGGCTCGCTAATACGTATATTTATATCATGCGCGGAACGCCGCTCTTGCTGCAATTGCTCGTGATATGCTTCGGACTTCCCATGCTGCCGGGGATCGGACAATATCTGGTGCTGGACCGATTTACCGCTGCTTGTTTAGGTTTTATTCTGAACTATGCGGCTTATTTTGCCGAAATTTTTAGAGGCGGTTTGCTTGCGATTGATAAAGGACAATATGAGGCTTCGCAGGTGCTAGGCTTTAGCAAGTGGCAAACCATGCTGCGAATCATCCTGCCTCAAATGTTTCGAGTCGTCTTGCCTGCAGTATCCAATGAGTCGATTACGCTGATTAAAGATACCGCGCTGCTTTATGCTGTTGCAGTTCCGGAGTTGCTTCATTTTGCCCAGACAGCGGTCAATCGTGACTTCTCCATCATGCCTTTCTTTATCGCGGGCATTATTTATTTGGTTATGACACTTCTGCTAACTGTGTTTTTTAAATGGCTGGAGCGAAGATTTAAATTTGAATAAAAGGGATGGCGCGTGTGGCAATCATTGAAGTAGCTAACCTCAGTAAGTCATATGGCGAGTTGAACGTGTTGAAGCAAATGACGTTTCAAGTGGAAAAGAAAGATGTTGTTGCAGTTATTGGTCCTTCGGGTTCCGGCAAAAGTACGATGCTCCGAAGTCTTATTCATCTTGAGCAGATTAATAGCGGCACGATTCACATAGCAGGAGAGGTATTGGTCAAAGATGGAATCTATGCCAAGCCCTCTGAAATCAAACGGATCACCCCCAAGATGGGGATGGTGTTCCAACATTTTAATTTGTTTCCTCATCTTACCGTGAGAGAAAATTTGGAGCTCGCTCCGCGAATTGTTAAAGGCGAGTCGATGACCGGATTTCGAAAACGAAGCTTGGAATTGTTGGAAAAGGTTGGACTCTCCGAGCGGGCATTGGATTATCCGGCTAAGCTTTCAGGGGGCCAGAAGCAGAGGGTTGCGATTGCCCGAGCATTAATGATGAACCCCGAAATCCTATTGTTCGATGAACCTACCTCCGCCCTCGACCCTGAATTGACGGGAGAGGTGATGCAGGTGATGAAGAACCTCGCAGAGGAACACATGACGATGATCGTTGTGACCCATGAAATGGGCTTCGCCAGAGAGGTAGCGAATCGGGTTATGTTTATGGATAAAGGAGAAATCGTTGAATCCGGCTATCCGCAGCAGCTTTTTACAAATCCGAAGTTTGATCGGACGAAGGCTTTCTTGAATGTTGGTTTGGCACAGCAGTGATGGTGGGAAAGGTTTAACGATTGAAAAAGCACCCGATGAGGGTGCTTTTTTCATTTTCAACATGCGTGGCTACTTGCGAGGGAATAGATATGGGGCCAATCCCATTGCAATTACTTGATGCCCCCGATCATTTGGATGGATAGGCAAAGATCCGCTAATTGCATCTTCAATCTTTCCTTTTTGATAACCATAAATAAGATCTGCTTGTTTTCCTTCAAACCACGTATGAACGGGAACGATAGTTGCATCGTAACTTTGGGCGAGCTCGTTCGTTAAATGATTTAATCGGGCTATCGACTCAACCGCAAGAGGACTGTTCGGAAATGGATTGTACTGCGTGCAGCAAATAATTCGGGCATGGCTGCCATTTTTTATTTGCGATAGAATAGCACATACATTTCGCTTATAGTTGGTTGCAATTTGTTTTACATTTAATGGTTGCTGGTTTCTAAATGAAAACAGTGCCGCGTTGGCTAAATCCACACCTCCGATCCATATAGAAACAACAGCAGATTGTCTAATCATTGAGGCACCTTGCCATATCACCGCATCTAATAGATCGTAACTGCTCCAACCAGGCCGGGCCAATACATACCCAGTTATCTTACGGGAGCGTGAATTTAAAGTAGATATGGTCAATTGGGGATAGGCCTTTACCAAAGAGGAGGCATTTTCCCCAAATGTAATGGAATCTCCAAGAGCTGTATAGATCAAAACCTATCACCAACCCCACTCATAATCATGCATACACCTGGAAATCGAGAAATGCTACTATACCAGCTTTTCAGACTTCAGCAGCATTTCTCGTAAAATGGTTGCGACTCGACTTTTGCTGTTCTTTGCTTTCTTTTTTATCCGTCGTAATGATTTTTTGTGTGCATGGGTATTATTTTGTTGAACGAACTGCATGGCTGAAATTTGCAGTGTTTTCTTTAACAACAGTGCTGACGAACGTGTTAACTTAGATCGAATTCCCCTGCGCAATACCCTTAGCGTATTTTTGTAGGCCTCGAAATCCTCCGATGGAGGTAATAGAGCGAATAAATTTAACGAGGAGTCATTGAATCCGTAGGTTTCAAACATGATTTTCAAATTTTCAGTATTTATAATATTTCCTCTGAAGTAGTTTGGATGTTCCTGGTGATATCCGACAACCTCCTTTATGCAATAAAAAGGGACCTTCAATTGATGCAGCCTGTAACCAAGGTCCCAGTCTTCGAGTCCATAGAGTACAAACCGTTCATTGAATCCTCCAATACGAGTCAATTGGCTGCGTCTGATCGACACACAACGAGTAACGAGTAACATCCAAGGAGCAACATCCGTTTTGGCAAATTGCTTTTTGACATTTGGGGGTACTCTTGTGGGGATAACCACTTTTGACAATGCATCCGTTTGATGAAGGATATCTTCTGGCGTTATTAGCGGAATAATTTCATTCGCTGCTTCAAAGTCCGCATTCCATAAGTTGGATTGTGTAACTCTGTTGCGAAAATGTTCTTTTTCCTCAGGGGAAAAGTCAGGGTAATAATGGGTATAAGCATCATCCCACGAGTGAGGAATGCCTGAAAGCACGGCCCTGGGATATTTGCGATGATAACGGCTCACAATTCTAATGAATTCAGGTAAAACCAAAAAGTCAGCATCACAAAAGATGATGTATAACCCTTTCGCATGGCGCAGCCCCAAGTTTCTAATGGCAGATCGGCCGCATTGTTCCTGATGGGATACATAGATAAGGGGGTAGGATGCTTGGAAGCCTTCGACCATTTCCTTCGTTCCATCTGTAGAACCGTCATCAGCAACAATCACTTCGAATTGATGCTTCGGATAAGTTTGTGTTTCAAATGAAACGAGCGTGAGCAAAAGCTGCTGGGCTCTATTAAAGGTTGGAATGATAATACTGTAGCGGATAGCCAATGTGATCTCCCCCGACCGTTTTTTAGAAAACCCTTAAATAAGATAAAATAATTACAATATATTCAATGACTTTAGCATGGTATAGACAAACATCCTTTAGGGTTCGAAAAAGGTTTGGATTATTAGGGAAACATTTGAAGAGACACTATACAAGTGTCTCTTTTGCATCTATAATAGACCAAAATTCCACTCAGGTAATTTTTGTAAATGAAATGAATCAAATGGCTGGGGTGAAATTTAGTTTAACAGTCAGGGGTTGAATTGAATGAACAAAATCCGTCTACTTAAACCTTCTATGGAATTCCGTGATCAGTATTTATCGTTCTATCAAGACTGGATCAGCAGTGGTGAAGATATCGTGCCTTGGGTTGTTGAAAAAGATCCCAGCGATTTCCATGCAATGTTAGAATTTCTCTATTCGGAAGACAGCGAAGAAAAATTAGTCACTTCTAATTGGGTGCCCCATTCAACCTACTGGTTATTAAATGAAGAGAACTTTCTAGTGGGGGCTGTAAACATTCGTCACCGATTGAACCAAAAGCTTCTAAATTGCGGTGGTCATATTGGTTATGGCATACGGCCCTCCTTTAGACGAAAAGGGTATGCGAGTGCCTTACTACACCAGACATTACAAATAGTGAACGCGATGGGCTTGGATAAAGTACTAGTGGTTTGCGATAAAGGCAACATAGGTTCTGAGAAAACAATTCTCAAGCAGGGTGGCGCCTTTGAATCGGAGTTTATCGAAGATGATGGAAATATTGTTAGGAGATTCTGGATTACATTAAGAGGGGAAATCGGCACTTAAAAAAATGAAGAAGCACCCAAGAGGGTGCTAAAAATGGAGTATTTGTTATTAAGGATTGGCTATGATTTTACCATTTTGCCACTCAAATTCATATTCAAATTGTTCGGTAGAGCTATAAAGTTCTGGTGAGTACGGACGGACAATATGATTCTCTGATGCTTTGACACCTAATGCAGATAGGGATAACATACAGGCAAACACAAGAATTATTTTTACTGTCATATTTTCGATGCCTCCGCCACAATAAGATAGCTCAATTGTAGGGTACATATGTAATTGGAGTATTATCACTAAGTAAATAACTTGTTTACAAAAAGGGAGAGGGGTCATGGTAGCGGTAAATAGAATCAACGTAGTATCCGGTATCATATAGTTAGATAATTAGGATTATCATGGAAATATCAGAGAGAATAATGGAGTTGTAGATATGAGAATAAAGTCATTAACGATTTTATATTTTTTATTAGTTTGTTGTGTAATTGCACTTAGTGGTTGCGAACAAACGCAGTCCAATGGCGTACCAAACGAGAAGCCAACGGAGACAAAATTGGACCTATGGACTCCAACCCATGTGGAGGCCTCACAGATTCCTGTAACTTTTACTTATACATCTAATAAGAAAGCAAGTTATGTTGTCGATTTACTTGTTAAACCGGAAGGTTCAACTGAGTATCGTAAGGCCACATTAGATGGGAATTCTTCTTTTGAAAGTAAAGAAGGAGAAAGTGAGTTCACTGTTTCATGGGCTAAGGAAAAAGATGCGATTAAGGCAGACCAATGGGTGGACCTCCGATTAACAACCACCGATAAAGATGGGCATACAACGAGTTCTGATCTTAATCGATTGCGTTTTGAATCGCGGGAGACCATGCGTAATCATGTTCAGAATTATTTGATTTATTATGGCAAATGGACTGAAGCGTTAATTGATCAAGCAAGGCAGAAGTATCAATTGGTTATTTTAGATACGCGCAGCGGCATTTCACCTAAGCAAATAGCCAAGATTCGAGCGGGAAAGGATCCGCATGATGCTTCGGATGATGTAATCGTCTTAGCTTATGTTTCAATAGGAGAAGATCTTCGGACAGCGGGAATGAGCCCAGATGACATGAAAAAGGATGCGAGATTCGTACTAGATGGATCTGGTCCATCTACGGATCCGCGAGCAGGAGCCCCTTTTCCCAAAGGCAGCGACGTTCCAAAGGATATTGATTTGAAGGGGAAAGCGATAAATGGAGGATTTGCTCCCTTTTATCTGAATGATAATTTCGTGACTTTCGGTACGATCGGGAAGGCGGGAACGCCAGACTTTAATACGAATTTCAAAGCTGCTTTTGTAAATCCCGGGCACCCGGAATGGTTTAAAGCGTTGCTCGACATGAAGCTTCAAACGGATAAGGTATCGGGAATCAAAGAACTTTTGACCCGTGATTCCAGTCAAGGTTATGGTTGTGACGGGTTGTTTTTGGACACTTTGGATACGGCGGCTCCAAACTCTTTTACCGATGCATCCAGTTCTAATCAAGGTCAATTTGAGTGGGTTGAGCCTGGGATGAAGCAATTAATTGCGAACATTCGAGAAGCGTATCCGAATCGGTTTCTGCTCGCGAACCGTGGGCTTTTTTTCTATAACCCTGATTTGACAGCCTATGCGTTCATATTGCGAGGATTAGTGGATTTTGTTTTATATGAAAGTTATCGGCTGGATAGCAGCCCGGCTCAGTGGTTTAACGAAGCTACTTTCAATGATAATAAGTATAATTATGTCCAAAAGCTCTTAGCCGAATCGGATCGTGCTGACGGATTTCGTGTTCTCAGCCTGGGTTATGCGGAAGGCCCGAACGGTGATTTAATGAAGAAAGCACTAGATGGGGAGCAGAATGAAGCATCAAAAATGTTACTTGCTGACGTTCAGGAAGCTAATGACTTAGGAATGGTTCACTATATATCCAATGCTCAGGTTGCAGCTATAGATACTTATGTTATTGATCATCGGGATGCTGCGGCTAAACCGCCAATGTGGGGAAATACGATGACACCTCCGTTCGGTAAACCTTACACTGAACCGAGAATAGGGATTCAAAATATAGATATCCGAGGAACAAATGTCTTTGTAGAGTGGGATGTGGCACATTCTCAGGCTCGTCCCATTTCGTACACGCTTTATGTGAAAGAAGGTCAAGATTTTGACTTTAAACAGGACATGAAGAATCAAGGGGTACAGGCCATCCCACTGCATTTGGGCATACCTTCGGACTATGCTGGACGAGGAGATCGGACCAAACGCTATCCCTACGAGGATAAGGTGGAAGGATTAACATCCGGGAAAACTTATTATTTTCTCATTAGGGCTCGTAATGCTGCCGATCAATTTGAAAACAACGAGAAATCAATGAAGATTATAGCCCCTTAATAGAAGGAACGGTGAGTTATAGTGGATCTATGAATGATCTTAACTGACTTGCTATAAACTAACAGGATGTAAACGACGTCTAGAATAAATATCAGAATGTACATTATATTTAATAAGATGGAATGCGGGTTTAGGGAATAGCACCAAATCGATGCACACAGAGTACCGACCATTTTAGAATAGGCGATGTAGATGGATTGGCCGTGTAAATCTTGTTTGAGCAGCATGTTTATAAATAGTATGGACATCATTAGATTGATTCCAAATGCGGAATAAATGCCTTTGGGATCTTGAAATTCGATAGCCATTCCGTAGTGAAGCAGCAGTGCAATGACAAGTAAGGAGAGGACTATAGGTTTTATAGGCCATTTTGGTGATAGGTTTTTTGAATAATAGAGAAATTGAAACAAGATGATGCAGTCTAATAAAAACCATAGTAGAGTTACGATTTGCTGGAGTGGGTGGAAAGGCATGACGAGGGAAAACAGAAATTCCCAAGTAATATTGGCACATAGGGCGACTATTGGCATTCCGCAGGTTCGATCCCGGAATCCTTTATAAATGATCCATATATAAGCAATTGTCCAAAAAAAGACGATGCCAAACTGCAGAATAAATTCTATTTGTAGTGGTAAAAGATGTTCCATATGTAGTACTTCGCATCCTTCCAGGGAATTCTCTTTCATAAATATGTACCATTTAGCTCGTCTATGCACGGATATGTAAATCAAAAAAGAAGCAAAGAGTGTAGTAAGATGATAGTTACTAGAAGACACCGTCTTAGGTGTCTTTTTGTGGTGTAATAAGATAGTATTAATCAATAATCGATAGAGAGGCAGGCGTGCATCAACTTGGTAAAGTCAGAGAAAACCATTTATTTCATCCTAGCTTTGGTGGTCATCTCATGGGGGTTAAATATTGTAATGGTAAAATACCTTACACAGTTTATCTCGCCCATGCTAGTAGCCGCAATTAGGATACCGCTCGCTGGAATTGTTTTGCTTCCGTTTGTACTTAAAAAATATGGATTCTATAAACCCAATGCAAAGCAGTGGGGGCTTCTTTTTCTAATTGGGCTAACATCGATCTTCTTTCATCAGTTATTTTTAGCTTATGGGGTTGTAACGACTACAGCTACAAATGCATCGCTGATCCTAGGATTAAATCCGCTAACTACCGCTCTGCTTGCATCCATTTTCATTGGGGAAAAATTCAGTATGAGATTAGGCCTCGGTATTCTGTTTGGATTCTCAGGGGTCGTTTTGGTCGTAACCTCCAAATCGGCAGATAGTTCGGTTGGTTTATCCGGATGGGGAGATGTCATCATGCTTCTATCCATGTTGGCTTATGTTGTTGGTGCATTGTTCATCAAGAAGTTGTCGACAACCTCCATGCCAACTTTAGTTGTCACTACCTATTCCACGTTAATTGGGGGAGTCATGTTAAATCTGGGTACGGTGACTTTCTTTGGGCCTTCGTCGTATGCTCAGATTCATTTGCCAGCCATGGCTTGGGCCGTTATGTTGATGTCCGCTTGGGGAGCGTCTTCACTGGGTACACTAGGGTGGAATCATGGTATAAAATTTCTAGGTGCCAACAAAACTGCCATGTTTCTAAACGGGCTGCCTTTTGCCAGTATGGTTGGGGGGATTATTTTTTTGGATGAAAAAATTGGTTGGATTCACGTTGTGGCCTTTCTTCTTACCACGGTTGGTATTGTGATAGGGACTTTAAAGAAAAGAGATAGCAGACTTCCCTCTGTAGGTGGAAAATCTGTTAATACTTAAGTGAAAGCGGAGGGAGCATACCTCCATACTAAATCAATAAGACACTATCCATTCATATGAATTGGGTAGTGTTTTTTAATTAAGCATAGCGGAATCATGATCGGGGGAAAATGTCCAAAGTGACTATATTTTGTAAGAAAGTTGTGTGAATATGTTGGAAAAGAAATATGTAAGAGAAACGCGGTGTTTTAAAATTTCTAGAGTTTTTCCAACGGATGTCAATAACCATAATACATTGTTTGGAGGCAAGCTAATGTCTTATATCGACGATATTGCCTCAATATCTGCTACCAAATTATGTCGTGTGACAGCGGTGACAGCTTCTACGGATTCTGTTGATTTCCTACACCCTATTCGGCCAACGGATTCTGTATCCTTAGAGTCTTTCGTTACATGGACGGGCAAGAGTTCGATAGAGGTTTTTGTGAAAGTGATCAGAGAAGATTTAAGAAGTGGTGAGAGGAAGATCGCCGCGACATCTTTTCTTACTTTTGTTGCTTTGGATGAGCAGAATAAGACGATACTTGTACCTCGCATCATACCTGAGACTGAAGAAGAAAAAAAGCTGCATGAAACGGCTGAACATAGAACGGAAATGAGGAAACACCGCCGAGAGGAAAGCAAGAAGTTCGCCGACTATTTGGTGACGGAGTATCCATGGGAGTAATTCGGACAAGGGCACTCGATTCCCTTACTTCATACGAGAAATACTTAATTAAAGCATGAAATAAAAATCAGGCAGATGGGTACTCTAATTAGCAAAAAGGAGCTGCCAGCATGAATATCATGGAAGTACTTAATGATGCGATTAAGCCTTTTCTGGATGGTGAAAAGGCGCCTTTAAACGTCGGAGAAGTCATGAATCTGTGGTTTTATTTGACCGCAACGGAACAAACCATGCGCGGCGAACAGGTGTCTTTTAATATTGTAGAGGATCTTGAACTTAAGGAGAAGCTGAAAGAAGTCATTAACGATGTTCATGGTCCCATATTTACAGAGTTAACTGAGTTTTTAAAAGTAGAAGGTGTCCCGATACCCGAGGCGTCGCCGAATAAACCGATAGGCGATTTTCAAAATATTCCGGAGGGCTCCAAACTGTCTGATGAGGAAGTGGCTAGTCTTTTGAGTTTCAATATTGTACTGGGTATAAATTATGCTTGCCGGGGCATGACAGAGGCAGTACGGCCAGATGTTGCGGCAATGTTCGCTAAATTTCAGATGAAGAAGTTTACATACGCGATAACGTTAAAAGATGTATTAATGAGAAAAGGGTGGTTAAAAGCACCTCCGTATTTCAAATCAGAAGTCTTGTAAGGTAGTTTAGGAAGCGTTAAACAGTACTTTGCTAGTATAAGCACAAAAAGCACCTGGGAGGGTGCTTTTTTCGATTTATATGGGTGTTAAAACGGGGGAAGATTATGAGCAGTTATTTGATAGTGATAGCAGAAATGCTTCCATTTGTTTTAAAGTCTTTCGTATAGGCTAACGTAGCTGTCGCAGTGAATGTACCGTTTGGTCCTGTTACGGTGATCGTTGGATTGGAAGAATAGCCTGCCCCTGGATTCGTAATGGTTACACCAGTCACAATGCCATTCGTAACTATTGCTGTTGCAGTAGCTTGCGTCTTTTGCCATGTATCACTTTTTCTTCCGTTATAACGGTAATAGTTGGACACCTCATCTAAGCGTTCATTCGTGATCCCATAGGGGGCCAGAACTTTAAGGAGAGCCGCTTTGTTTTGCTGAGCTTGTTCGGAGCTTGGGCCACTATCCAGTCCTGCAGGCGTTACGCCGCGAAATGCTTCTCTAAAAACCTCAGTGGGTACCCCAAGGGCCGCGGCAATAAGTACGACAGGTCTACCATGGTCTTGTGGATCTGTGTTAAAACCACCCGATATCACGACGGAATTAGCTGCTTGACCGGGATTGCTGCCATTCGTTGTGCTCGCAGATGGAGTTGGGCTTGTTGGGGGAGCTAGAACGGGATCGGGCTTACAATTTAGTCCCCCTTTGTTGCCTGCTTCTCTTGGAGGTGCATCCTTAACCGCTTTATTATTTGCTGCTATCACCGTGTTATTACTGCTAAATGCGATACCTCCACTTACTACAATTACAGCCACTAGCGTACTGGTGGTGATCATTTTCATGTTCATGTTCATCCTCATTCTTCCCTTCTTTTTATTAGATTGTGTGTTTCTTGAAACCTATGTTACTTGGACTTGGTGAAAGTATGGTGAAAGCACGAAAGCTTTCGGTTATACTTTTATGAAGATGGTAAAATCGGGAAATGGGGAAGAAAATGAAGATTCTATTGGCGGAAGATGATAGTCGTCTGGGTGAACTGACCGCGCATATGTTGAGAAAAAAGTCTGGATACACCGTAGATTGGGTGAAAACGGGCAGCAATGCGTTCGACTATGCGACAGCTTCCAGCTACGATGTTGTCGTGCTCGATTGGATGATGCCGGATGGGGATGGCCTCGAAACCTGTGCCAAACTTCGTAAAAGGGGCTATCTCGGTGCGATTCTGATGCTGACTGCGAAGGATGCTTTACAGGATCGCGTGGAAGGTCTCGATGCGGGAGCCGACGATTATTTGGTCAAGCCGTTCGAGATGGACGAACTGCTGGCACGTTTGCGAGCATTAATGCGCAGAAACTTCGTTCCCATTCAGGAGGAAGTCATCCGTATTCGTGATCTAGAGCTGCAGCGGATGAGTCAAGTCGTCATTCAAGGCGAACAAGAAATCCAATTATCCCCGCGGGAATTTCAAATTCTAGACCTGCTGCTGCAGAACAAAGGACGTACACTGACCCGCGAGGTCATCTTGGACAAAGTATGGGGTCTTGATGCGGAAGTAAATCTAAAGACGATCGACGCTACTGTGAAATTAATTCGAAAGAAGCTCGAGCCCTCCTACTCACGGGAGCTCATTCAGAGCGTGAGAGGCGTAGGTTATAAAATTGGAGATTAACTGGGGCTCTTTAAAAAAGCGGCTATCCGAAGGCGATTTATTCGATCGAACCCGCAATAAGTTGACGCTGCAATACAGCGGTGTACTTATTGCTTTTCTGAGTTTGTTCGTCATCATTGTTTATGTTCTACTCTATCTATTCATCTGGAACGATCAGCGAACGGGTCTGAATGAGCTTGCTGATAGTGAAATTCGCACCTTGCAAAAGTGGGCCGACCAAGACAGCGATCCGAATAGACGCCCCCCGCGCTCTGTTGAGGATGCTTTCTCGATCAGCACGGACCAATCGTTCTACTACTTGATTGCTGAGAATGGGAACATACAGTTAGGGGATGAGATTCAGCCGGAACTGCGTAATCAGGTGATGGAGGCCATCGCGGATGGACATTTCAAGGGGAAAGGGATAGAGAAAGTTACCTTGCAAACATTCGATAAGCCGCCTACAGACGACTTAGGACACCCGAAACTGGGCGAGAATGCCAAGTTTCTAGTTTCCGACCGTCAACTGCTATGGAATGGGGCGTGGATCGGAACCTTATACGTAGGGAAGGAAGTTACGTTCCAAAACGATTTATTCCGCCTGCTGCTCATTCTGCTGATTGGGTTGGCGCTGCTTTTCTTTGTTCTAGCCTTATGGTTCAGCCATCTGATGGCACGCAAAGCGATTATACCGATAGCCAAGGCGTATGCGAAACAACGTGAGTTCGTAGCCGATGCTTCCCATGAGCTGCGTACACCGCTGAGTGTCATGCTAACATCGATCGAAGCGCTTCAGCTTGAAGAAAGCATCGATAGCGACCCCTTCTCGAAGAACGTGCTTAACGGCATGAAGGAGGAGGTTAACTCCATAACGAAACTGGCCGGCGAATTGCTGCACCTAGCCCGCTCTGATTCTGGCGAATTCGAGCTGGATCGATCCATATTTAATCTAAGTGAAGCAGCCGCTAGAGCGATAAGTAAGCTTCAGCCATTAGCGCAAGCCAAGGACATCGACATTGAGCTGCATGCTCCTCATGAGCTGACGGTGAATTGGGACGCCGAGAAAGTGACGCAGCTGCTCATCCTGCTAATCGATAATGCGATTAAATATACGCCGGGCAAGGGAACCGTACATGTAGCGCTTGCTGAGGGCAAGGAAAAAGGCACTCGCAGTTTTATCATCGAAGTGAAGGATGATGGGATCGGCATTGCAGCCGAAGCGCTTCCTCGCATCTTCGACCGTTTTTACCGACAGGATAAGTCGCGAACGCGCCAAACTGGTGGCCATGGTCTTGGGCTTGCGATCGCCAAGAACATCGTGGACGCAGGCCGGGGTACTATTGAAGTTGAAAGCACGGTTGGTAAGGGTAGTATGTTCAAGGTTCGTATTCCTTTGTAGCGCCCGCCTTTTCAACAGTATGCTTACACAGAATAAATACAAAAGACACCCTTTTGGGTGTCTTTCGTATTATTCAATGGGCACTGAATGTTTCCTAATTATTTCAGCTACGTCATCGAAAGAATATCTGTGGTTAACCATGTCTACTGTCAAATCTTCCGCAGCCTTGTTGTCCATCGAGAAACGATAACCGTTGTAACGGAGAAAGATGACTAGTGCAGTAAAGGCTGTACGTTTATTCGCATTTTGAAAGGGGTGATTTTGTCCCAAGGATTCGAACAAAGCTGCTGCTTTTTGATAGATGTTTGGATAAGCATCATCACCAAATGCTGATGATTGCGGGCGCAATAATGCAGACTCCAACAAATGGCTATCTTTTACACCTATATGTTCGCCAGGACTATATTTTTGAATGACAGCAACATTAATTGCTATGGCTTCTTGTGTAGTCAAATAGCGAATCGAGTTCATTATCTATCTTTTAAACCCTTCAATGTTTCGTCGTACTCTTCCATGACTTGAGAGAGGGTGTCAAGAAAGTCGGGACTAATCCCAGTGGGAAGAGCAACTTTGTTTACTTTCTTGATGACGATTTCTCCATCGTTTTCTCGCACATCAATTTTCACGGTATCACCAACTTCAAGACCAATTTGCTTTAGAGCATCCGTCATCGTTATGCCGAGGCTATTGCCGAATTTCGAAACCTTACGTTCCATGTCCATCACCTTGCTCATGTATAATCAACTCCTTACTATCTTATTCAGTTGTTATAACAATTATACAATTATACAAATTACATTGGAATAGTCGTATGTGCAAAATATCAACAAATCCAACCTACGGGATTTGAGCCTTAATCGCGGTGAGTGCCTCACTTATCTTCGTTTCAAGCTTAAAGATGCTTTCTTTTTCTGCATTCATTTGACGGGACAGAGAAATCATGGAGGTGAGTGAGCTTTGAACAGCATTCGTATCTTCTTTTTTGGCTCCTTGTTTAAAAGCGGTCCATATCGGGGAGAGGCTGTTTTGGATCGTTTTGATAGCACCTTGCTTAGCTTTGATCTGTACGTTAATGGGGTCTATGTCATTCAGGCTGCTGCGAATTTTTTTCGTTGCCTTGGATGCTTTGTCTTTAGCGGCTTGGGAAGCTTTTACCTTGGCGCTGATATCGATGCGAGCTATTTGTACGGGGATTTTCATTGCAGCCGCTTGGATTCTTAGCAGGGCGCTTAAGCTTTTACTGTTCAGTAATCGGGCGGCTTCGATTTGCTTATTTAGCGCGGCATATTGAGATAATAATGGTTGATGCCGAGCTCTCGTTCGTGTGATCTCCTCTTCCAATTTCGCCAATTTGGCGGAATCAATTTCTTTGGCCTGTTTGCTCAGCTCTGCCGAAGTGTCCTTATTTCTGTTATGCAGTGTATTGATCTTGCTGTCCCAATCCTGTTCTTGTTTCTGAAGGGTGAGGAATTCGGTGTAAAGTGAATTGATTTTATTAGCTTGTGTTTGAGTCGCACCGGCAATCGTTTTATCGAGAGAGGATTGAATCGTGGCAGTGATTTCGATCGAAGCGGCTGAAGCCAATTCTGCTGGAACAGCTGAGGCGAGGGCTAAAGCGGTTAGCAAAGCAGTGAAATTTTTCAATAGACAACCTCCTTCAAATTTGAAAATGGGATGGGAATACAACAAAAAAAGCACCTGCAAGAAAGGCCATCGGCCATATCTTACGGGTGCTTCCGTCGTAAGTATTCATTTGATAGGAGTACTATACCAAGCCGCCACGGCAGGTGTCAATAAGAACACCAAATTTGCACCGAGTGATACATGTGAATTACACTAGCAAGGACTGGTAAAATAACCACGACCAAAGGATGGAAACAACTCATGATGAATCAACTTTCGATCAATGATTTAAAACGATTCAAGAACGAACTGACACGATTTATGATGACGTATAAGTTCGCACTGGATGAGATAGAGACCAGAATTGAAATTCTCGTACAGGAATTCGAAATGCTGCATGAATATAATCCTATTGAACATACCAAATCCCGCTTGAAGTCTCCGGAAAGTATCTTTCACAAGCTCAACAGAAAAGGAGGAGATGTTTCGTTCTCAGGGATTAAGGAGAGTATTAAAGACATCGCAGGTATGAGGATTACGTGTTCGTTTGTCTCTGATATATATGTCATAAGCCAGATGCTGAAGAGTCAAAGCGACCTTAAAGTGCTGGATGAGAAGGATTATATCAAGAATCCGAAGCCTAATGGCTACCAAAGTCTTCATTTGATCATCGAAGTGCCTGTGCATTTGTCGGATCGATTAGAAAGTGTGTGCATCGAAGTTCAGATTCGAACGATTGCGATGGACTTTTGGGCCAGTTTGGAGCATAAAATCTATTATAAGTTCAATCAAGGCAATCAAGCTGTACCAGCGCGGCTTCTGGATGAATTAAAGCAAGCGGCTGCAGCTGCGTCAGCTTTGGATCTGCAAATGGAACGCTTGCATGCCGAAATTGAAGTCATTAAAGAAGAACAATCGGAAACCATGGACGATAAGTTGAATCGAATTATCATTAACAATCAGCAATTTGCCTTACCACAAGCGTTGCTGGAGCTTTTAAATGATGAGGACGTGAAGTAGTATCCGCTAATTGGATGATGCCTCTTTTAATTTCTGTGGTATAATCAAGGTAACGGAATTAGAAGGGTGCGAGGAAATGAATACTTTTGAAGACTGGAATCAGAAAGTGAAGTCAACGTTCAACGCTACAAGTAATGAAGAAGTACTAACCGTTATGGAAGCGGGAGAATCGTTAGGTCTTTCTAAAGATCAGATGAAACTGTATGTGGACAAAAACAAGTTAACCAAGGTGCCAATTATGAGAAGTGTTCATCGCTATCTGTTATTAAAAAGTGAGATCGATGAAATCGTGGAGAAATTATGAGTAACGGTCATCAAAACTATGCGAATCATCATAGAATGCATCCGCTGTTTCACTTTGTTTACAGTGTACTGGCGCTGGGTTTAGTGATTTTATCACTAATCCAGCTCGTTAGGTCAGTGCAATCCGGGGCAGACGTGCTGCCCGCTGCTATTTTTCTGCTCATTTCTATTATTTTAATCGTTGTATTTCTCCTTGTACGGTCCTATCCGTTAAAAGCGCAGGATCGCGCGATACGGGCAGAAGAGAATCTCAGGCACTATGTGTTGACTCAGAAGTTGCTGGATAACAAGCTCACGATAGGGCAAATTGCCGCTTTGCGTTTTGCTTCCGATGAGGAGTTTCCTACACTTTGTAAGAAGGCTGCCGCGGAGCAGTTGTCACCTGACGCGATTAAGAAGTCGATCAGGAGCTGGAGAAGCGACAACTACCGAGTATAGTGCGGCTCTTTTAGGTTAGAAAAGTAGAAAATGGTGGTGCAAGGTTATTCTTGCTCCGCCATTTTTTTTTGCGATCGCATCGTTTACTCCCGGATTGAATATTCCGGATCAAGTTATACGGAGCTTTCTCACAGCTGGCTAATCAATTTTTTAGCTTCCAAATAAAGCACCTGAATAAACTTTTTTGTGTTTTGTCGGATGATACTCTGAGACTCATCTTCCTTATTCTCCAGTTCCCTCATTCTTTTGCGGACATCGCTTAGGTCAAAAAATTTATTCGAGTATTCCTCAAACTTCGGATTCGAATAATCAAGCAATCCAAGGGAGGCTAGGTTTGTTAGCGCTTGGTTCACAGTCCGCCGTACCCGCTGCTCGGCTGCCTTGACTTCTTTTCTCAAATCGCTGTCGGAGGCTGAAGGGGCTAATTTTTTTTCGGCGACTTTTTGAAAAATTTCATGAAGCGGCGGAAAGTTAAGCTCCAGCGGTTGTTTCATATCCGTACGATACAAATAATCAAGCATCTCCAATAAGTCCTTGCAGCCGGACTCGCCGATTAATCCAAGGTCGGATAAGACATAATTCCCGCTTGTTACTATCGTTTTTGCACTGGAAGACGAATCTTTCTCCGTAAGAACGCCGTTAATGCCGATGGCACTTAGTGATTTCTGAATGTTTCGTATGGATTGGTGCAGCCTAAGCAGCTCGGAAACCTTACGAATAACAGCGATCAATTCCAATCGGTTGATCGGTTTCGTGATGTAATACTCAATTCCGCAGGAATAAGCTAACCCAATCATTTCCTTCGACTCTACTTGAGAAATCATGATGATTTTGCCTTCGAAGTTACCGGAAATCTCACGAACGGTTTCTATGCCGTCACGATCAGGCATCAATAAATCGATAAGAACGATATCCACTTGCTTGAGGGCAAGCAGATCGCTGTCAATGTGTGCCCCATCTGCGGCCTCACCTACGATAGTTCCCAAATCCTCATCCTCGATAATATGCTCCAGCATGGAACGCACGGCCGGATCGTCATCGATAATAAAAAATCGCATCCTGTTATTCCTCCTTTCCGATCTGGCTCACTGGTAATGTGATGATGAAATTAGCACCAACCCCATCATTGCCGGTTTGAACCCGTATGGTCCCATGAAGCTGCTCGGTTTCTTGTTTCACGTAAGCGAGTCCTATCCCCGTGGAAGGGTTGCCGGATTCATCATATTTCGTAGTAAACCCTGGCATGAAGATCCGATCATGAAGCTTAGGCGCAATACCTGGACCGTTGTCAACTACACTGATAACGATATCATCTCCGTTTCGAATCACGCTAATCCTGATATAGCCTGACTCCAGAATGGCTTCAACGGCATTAGTCACTAGGTTATTAAGCAAGGACAAGGTGGCATACACGTGACATAATGGGAATTCACCATCGTTATTCAGCGAGAATGCAATCTTCTTGCCGAGGGATCTGGCATATTTCTCATTAGAACGTAAGACGATTCCGGCCAATTCATCCATGGGTAAGTAATCGCTATCATGTGAAATTAAACCGGACAACCCCGCGTAAATCCGTTGATTATCTTTTTTGATTTCATGAACCTGACCGGCAATTCGGAGCGCTTTTTGCGACAGGTCATCGATTCCCTGAAGATGCACATCCTTTAAAGACTGATATAGTTCATAACTAACCCGCGTTATATATTCCGCATTGTGCAGCGTTTTCTTCAACTGGACAGATTCTTCATACAGCTCGGAGATCAGCATGATCATCTTCTCGTTTTCTTTGCGCTGCTGCTCTTCGGCTGCCCTCGAATGGCGCAACTTCACGATATTGAAAATTCCTAGCACGAAGAAACTGCGAAAAAAAGCAATTAAGGCAATCTGATTCCAGGTGGTAAGAGAAGTCATCTCGGCGAAGGATGTATATCGAAACAGCAGTTCCGCCGACGTCGCGGCGATTTCAATCGATACACCGAGAAAGCCGACGATAAGCGGCCGATTATGATAACGGTTCATACGAACTGCCGTGAAGACGATTCCATAGGTCAAGTAGTAGAAGAATACCGGGTAATGATGATGAAAGGAAGCGGTCCAGCTCCAATCCGAGTCAAGGAACGCCTGAAGCCCCGTTCGAAAGAGCGCAACGGATATCCCGACAAGAAGACCTGAGACAAGAGGGGAAGGAGTCCGCAGCCACAACAGGAAAAGGAAGAAGGTTGGGGTGCCTAAACTAACCCGAAACTCATCTCGAAACGGATAGAAATTCAACTCGCCTGCGATCGGAACCGAAATGATCATGAGTATAAGCAGGAACCATTTTTCCTTCAAAGTGTCTTATTTCCCTCCTTCTCACATGAAGTAAAAGTCATTCGACATAGTTTGCGTTATTCCTTCTATACGTATAGCTTGCTTTTACACACGTATATTTTTTGAAAAAAATTATAAAGAGAATTTGTAGATTCGTCTAGCTTTCTGTAGATTGCCCTCTAAGATAGAAATCTATTAAAGCGTTACCAAAAGCTTTCGCGAAAAAGAAAGCGCTTAACAAAAGGGGGAATTATCATGAAAAAGTTCGGATTAGCATTTCAAATTTTGTTTGGTCTCATTTTGGGGATTATCGTAGGAGCTATATTTTTTGGAAACCCAACTGTTGAGAGCTACTTAAAGCCATTGGGCGATATTTTCATCCGTTTGATTAAAATGATTGTCGTTCCCATCGTCGTTTCTTCGCTTGTTGTCGGAGTAGCGGGCGTTGGGGATATGAAAAGGCTGGGCAAGCTTGGCGGAAAGACGATTCTTTATTTTGAAATCGTAACGACGATCGCCATTATTTTTGGATTAGTCGTGGCCAATCTATTGAAGCCTGGAGCAGGCGTCAATATGTCTGCGCTTGCAAAGACGGATATTAACAAGTACGTCGAAGCGACGGAGAAGATGACCAGCCACAGTTTCATTGATACGTTCGTCAATATCGTTCCGAAAAACGTGTTTGAATCTTTGGTTGCAGGTGATATGCTGGCCATTATTTTCTTCTCGGTATTTCTTGGCTTGGGTATTGCCGCAGTTGGTGAGAAAGGGAAGCCGGTTCTATCCTTCTTTCAGGGACTCTCAGAATCGATGTTTTGGGTGACCAACCAAATTATGAAATTCGCACCGCTTGGTGTTTTCGGATTGATTGGTGTGACGGTATCCAAATTCGGGGTAGGCTCTTTGGTTCCACTAGGTAAGCTGGTGTTTGCCGTGTACCTTGGGATGTTCCTGTTTGTGTTCGTCGTGCTCGGCTTGATCTCCAAGCTTTGCGGCACCAGTGTAATGACCATTATTCGCATTCTAAAAGACGAGCTGATCCTCGCTTTCTCTACAGCAAGCTCCGAAACGGCTATGCCTAAGATGATGGAGAAAATGGAGAAATTCGGTGTACCGAAGGCGATCACCTCTTTTGTTATTCCCACAGGTTATTCGTTCAACCTGGACGGCTCAACGCTATATCAAGCCATAGCAGCTCTATTTATTGCTCAAATGTATGGCATTGACATGTCGATCAGCGCTCAGATCACCTTGATGCTTGCTCTTATGCTGACATCCAAAGGAATTGCCGGTGTGCCGGGTGCCTCTTTTATCGTGCTGCTGGCTACGCTGGGATCGGTTGGGATTCCGCTCGAAGGACTTGCTTTTATCGCAGGAATTGACCGTATTCTGGATATGGCCCGTACGGCAGTCAATGTGGTCGGCAACTCCATTGCCGCGGTTGTTATGGCGAAGTGGGAAGGGCAGTACGATAAGAAAAAAGGCAAGCAATATGTAGAGTCTGTTAAGAAAGCTGCGTAATTGAAATCACTTGGGGGTTATAACAATGACAACAGCTCAATTAAGGGTGGAAAAAGATTTTCTTGGTTCAAAAGAAGTGCCCATAGATGCTTATTACGGGATTCAAACACTGCGTGCAGTCGAAAATTTCCCGATAACAGGTTACCGCATTCATGAAGAATTAATTCGTGCGATGGCGACTGTGAAAAAAGCGGCAGCAGTAGCGAACATGGAGATTAGGCAGTTGAACCCTCGTATCGGGAATGCTGTCGTTCAAGCAGCACAGGAAATTATAGATGGGAAATGGCACGATCAATTCATCGTCGATCCGATTCAAGGCGGAGCAGGAACGTCCATCAATATGAATGCCAACGAGGTTATCGCCAATCGGGCTATCGAGCTGCTCGGGGGTACGAAGGGAGATTATTTTGCAGTAAGTCCCAATACGCATGTGAATATGGCTCAGTCAACCAATGATGCGTTTCCGACAGCGATTCATATCGCCACACTCTCTCAGATTGAGAAGCTGCTTGTAACGATGGAAGAGCTGCTCGAGGCGTTTTGCATCAAAGCCGTTCAATTCGACGGTATTATCAAAATGGGCCGGACCCATCTGCAGGACGGCGTACCCATTCGACTGGGACAGGAGTTTGAGGCCTACAGTCGAGTGCTGGCTCGCGATATTAAGCGGATTAAGCAAACACGTGATCATTTATATGAAGTCAACATGGGTGCAACAGCCGTTGGAACTGGCCTAAATGCTGACCCGCGCTACATTAAACGGGTTGTGGAAGTGCTTGCTGAGCTGAGTGGATTGCCGCTTATCAATGCCGAGCATCTGGTGGATGCGACGCAGAATACGGATGCGTACACCGAAGTGTCGTCTGCATTGAAGGTGTGCATGATCAATATGTCCAAGATTGCCAACGACTTGCGATTGCTCGCTTCAGGACCTCGCGCCGGGCTCGGGGAGATTCAGCTGCCTGCGCGCCAACCGGGCTCTTCTATTATGCCGGGCAAGGTGAATCCAGTGATGGCGGAGGTCGTCAATCAAGTAGCCTTCCAGGTCATCGGCAACGACCACACGATTTGTCTGGCGTCCGAGGCGGGTCAGCTTGAACTTAATGTGATGGAGCCTGTGCTGGTGTTCAATTTATTGCAATCGCTTAGCATGATGAATCAAGTATTCCAAGCATTCCGCGTGCATTGTTTGGAAGGGATCGAAGCTAATGAGGAGCGCTGCAAACAATATGTGGAACAAAGTGTAGGCGTGATTACGGCGCTTAATCCACATCTCGGCTACGAAGTGGTGGCACGAATTGCGCGTGAAGCCATTTTAACAGGAAAGCCTGTTAGAGAGCTCTGTCTGATCTACAATGTTCTGACGGAAGAGGAACTGCAAATTATTCTCGATCCATATGAGATGACAAACCCGGGGATCGCGGGAGCTGAGCTGCTGGAAGGCAAGCAATAAAAGCTAGAGGGCAAGGCTCAATTGCAAAATTAAAGGGAGTGAACAGGAACATGTCAGTTCCAAGCGGTGCATCGACTTATATGATTTTTCGGCTTCAAATCGATAAAGAGTTAACCTCACTCGGCGATATCGCGGCTACCATAGAAAAGGCAGGAGGAGATGTCGTAGGCATAGACGTCATTTCTTCCAGTCGCATGAGTACCGTTCGCGATATTACTGTGAATGTTTTCGATCAAACACATAGTCAGCTTATCGGCGAGTCTCTTCAAAGTTTAAGCGGTGTAAAGGTGATTCACGTATCGGACCGGACCTTCCTTGTCCACTTAGGCGGGAAGATTGAGATCAATTCGAAAATTCCAGTCAAAAACCGAGATGATTTGTCCCGGGTGTACACCCCTGGGGTCGCTCAAATTTGTACCGCTATTGCGGAAGAGCCAAGCAAAGCCTATTTACTGACGATCAAACGGAATATGATCGCGGTGGTATCCGACGGTACGGCTGTACTTGGGCTTGGCGACATCGGACCGTTGGCCGCGATGCCGGTGATGGAAGGCAAGGCGATGCTGTTCAAACAATTCGCGGGCGTGGATGCATTCCCCATCTGCCTTGACACGAAGGACCCTGATGAAATCGTCAGCATCATCAAAGCGATAGCTCCGGCGTTCGGAGGCATCAATCTAGAGGACATCTCGTCGCCTCGCTGCTTTGAGATCGAAGAACGGCTGAAGCGTGAACTCGATATTCCCGTGTTTCATGATGATCAACACGGCACGGCGGTCGTGCTGCTGGCCGGTTTGTTGAATGCGTTGAAAATAACGGGCAAACAAATGTCGGATATTAAAGTTGTTGTTAACGGCATTGGGGCGGCAGGTATCGCTTGTTCTAAGATGCTGCTCGCTGCCGGAGTGCGTAACTTAATCGGGGTGGATCGCTATGGCGCTATTAACCGAAATACGCAGTACGACAATGCGCATTGGACCGATTTTGCCCAGATGACGAATCCGAACTTGGAAGCAGGGAGCTTGTCCGACGTTATCCAGCATGCGGATGTATTCATTGGCGTTTCAGCTCCTAACATTTTAACGGTAGATGATGTCCGATCCATGGCGAGGGACCCGATTGTCTTCGCGATGGCGAACCCAATGCCGGAGATCGATCCCGAGCTTGCCAAGCCGTATGTGAGAGTGATGGCTACAGGGAGATCTGATAAGCCGAATCAAATCAATAACGTTCTTTGCTTTCCCGGTATTTTCCGCGGTGCTTTGGATTGCAGGGCGAGTGAGATTAATGAGGAAATGAAGCTCGCGGCTGCTCAAGCTATTGCATCCGTAGTAACCGATGAAGAATTGAACGAGACTTATATCATTCCCAGTGTCTTTAACCAGAAAGTGGTGGAAAAGGTAAGGGAGGCTGTTGTAGAAGCTGCCTATCGTACAGGGGTGGCACGCAAGAGCATGAGAGATTCGAATAAGGAGTAGATGAGTCACCGAATAGGGCTAAGTTCTTCACCTTAAAGACATGATCTGAAAGGAAATAGTCATGGCATAGAACCGTTCCGGTGCTGGAGCGGTTTCTTTGCGTTTTTAGCCAATTGAAGTTGGTTATGCTTCGTAAAATCGTGACGAATTTTGTCTCTTTTTTTTGATAAATTAGTTATTTAATCCTAGGACTTCTGGTACAATTTCATTAGGCGTCTTTAAGCGTCGAATCTAAAATGAGGTGTATCATGAGCCGTATGATGTTTAGTAAAACCTATCAGTCCTTCTTACATAAATTCGCTGAAGATAAGCAAGAGTATGGAAAAGTTTTTCTCTTATTCGCTTATTTGTTTTGTGTCGTTTCAGCTTCGACCATCGGGAGAACCGCGGCAGATACGCTTTTTTTAAGCCGGTTTGATAATTCGTATTTATCCCTGATGTACTTGCCGCAGGCCCTGGTCATGATCATGGCAGGAGTTCTTTTTCAGCGATACTCACCGAAGGTTCGGTTGGAGAGTCTCATGAAGATCTTAATACCGCTTATCTCCGTACTGGTTCTAGTATCTAGGTTTGGTGTGGGGCTTGAGCTGCGGTGGGTGTTTCCCGTTATCTACATCGGCTATGACGTGTTTAATTTCCTAATGATTGTTTGTTTCTGGCAGTTCGCCACATCCGTGATGAATCAGAGGAAAGCGAAACAGATGATCGGAATCGTAGGGAGCGGGGGGATTACGGGGGGGATTTTAAGCGGTTTTGGGCTAAAAGCACTCGTTCCGCTCGTAGGCACGGCGAATCTGATTTACTTTTATGCGGGTTTACAGCTGCTTGGTTTGGTGGCCGTTTATTTGATATTAAGTTTCGCAAAGGAAACGATAGAAGCCAAGCCGGCACAGCCTAGGACAACAACGGCGAAGCAGGCCGTACAACGGAAATCAGGTTTATTCGCGAGCGTTCCTCATCTGAAATATGTCGCCGTTTTATCCGCAGCACTCGTGTTATCTCTCACATTAATCGATTATCAATTCAAGGTGATCCTGAGAGGGACTTTACAGAATGAGGCCTTGGCCGGATTTATGGGCAGCTTCTATGGGTTCTCCGGGCTGATTGCTTTATTCGTTCAGTTGTTTATATCCAGTCGCATTTTGACGCGATTCGGTGTGATGACCGCCTTGCTTGTCTTCCCGATTACCTTAATAGCCGGCAGTTTCGGCATTTTAGTGCTGCCTGTACTGGCTATGGCTGTCATCGTGAAGGGAAGCGATAAAGTTGTTGGAGATACGCTCTACTCGTCTGTGAGCCAATTAGTGATGTTTCCTGTTCCACCGGAATGGCGGGGCAGAGCGAAGAGCTTCCTAGACGGCATAGTCCGTAATGGGGCCAAAGGGCTGGCTGCCATTTGTTTACTTATCGTAACGCGGCTGCTTGCTCCTGAACAACTGAGTTATATTGTGCTGGTTTTGCTTGTGATTGGGATTGTTGCGGGGGTAAAGGTCAAGAAAGCCTATTTGCATACCCTCTTGTCCAATCTCAAAACAGGGGGAGACGATCTTCAGAAGGTTGAACTCAATCTAATGGATCCAGCCAGTCGGAAAATCCTGATAGATACGCTATCCAGCTCGGATAAGCAGCAAGCTTTGTATGCCTTTGGTCTTATGCGAGAGATGGACTCCTTCGACTTAACGCCTCATTTGGAGGGACTGCTGCATCATTCAATTCCTGAAATGTGTATAGAAGCATTGGCCTATGTGGAGCAAAAGGTACCGGAGGGACTCGAACCTATCCTGCAATCCTTGGTGGCAACCGAAGACAATCAGGTGAAAGCGAAAGCAATACTAGCGCTAGCAGCTTATGCGAAAGAGGAATATGTGGATGAAATAACCGTTCATCTAGAAGATCAGTCGGTGGAAGTTCAAGCTGCGGCCATCGCTGGATTGGTCAAATATTATAGCATTGAGGGTATGTTTCGAGCCGTCGGAAAACTGAAGCAAATGATGGAAAGCGGGCAGGAAGAAGAACGGATCGCGATGGCTGCTTTATTTGGGCAAATTCGGGTGAAAAACTTCTATAAACCGTTGATTTCTCTTTTAAAAGACAGCAGTCCTCAGGTTCGAATTCGCGCTTTAGAATCTGCGGCTATTCTTCATGTACCTCCGTTAATTGAACCGATTATTGCCATGTTAAAAGACAGCCAAACCCGTCGGTACGCCACCCAGGCCCTTGCTGCTTATGATGAACAAGATATTTTGCCGCAATTAGCGCCTTATTTAAACCAGAGAGAAATTGGCTTATATTTACCAGCCGTATTCGAACGAATCGCAACGCAGAGTGCCTTCGATATGTTGTTCGATTGTTACGAGGCTGCCAACTATGACATGCGTGATCGTATTTTGGAATCGCTGCTTCGTATGCATAAGAGACTGCCCTTTGTGGACAGCCAGAAAGTAGAGACTTATATTCTCCACGAGTTAAAGCTGTATGGACAGTTTGCTGAACATGGGGCGAGCATAGTTGGGATAGAGGGCTGCGCTGACATCGAGAATATCATTAGAGAAATTCGAACAGCGATCAGTAGACGCGTCTTCCAGTTGTTATCGCTTATCTATGAAGAGAAAACGATGCAGGCCGTCTATATCGACTGGTCCGAAGGGGATTCCAGGCAGCAGGCCAATGCGGAAGAAGTAATCGATCAAACGCTGCGAGGAAACCTACGCACGGAAATGACGACATTCATGTCAGGCTCAAGTGTGGTGGCGAGGAATGTAATAACGGACATGCCGCTCAGCGAACATTTGAACTGGTTATCCGCGCAAGGGGATGATTGGCTCAAGCAAGCGATACAGCATCTCAACGTGAGCAAGTTGGGAACTTCGCTAAATGAGGATCTCTCGGATCTGATGCATCGGGTGCATTTGCTCCGCCATGTGTCTCTGTTCCAAGGGATGACAAGCAGGGATCTATCTGTAATTGCACAGCGATTACATAAGCTGAGTGTTCAGAAGGGTGCAGTCATCATTCAGGAAGGGGATATTGGAGATTCTCTGATGATTATGGACGGAGGCCGAGCGGGTGTATACCGAAGCGGGCAGCTGCTAGGCGAGGTGAAGCGGGGAGATTGCTTCGGTGAAATGGCGATTCTGACTCAGGGAGCCCGAACAGCAACCATTCGAGCCGAGGAGGATGTTCTTCTGTGGCGGCTGGATTCCTCTGTATTCTATGATATGATGTTCGATCAGACCAGCATTGCGGTTGAAATGATGAAGCTTCTATCCCGCAGGCTGCGATCCGAATTGGAGCGGGGACAGTCAGCGAATAAGTCTGAGCTAGAGCAAGGGCATGCGGAAGTCGCAGCCGCCCTGCAAATACCTGAAACCAGGCCGACAGAAGGCTTAACGAAGGACGAAGTCATTTTACGGCGGATCCTTGTGCTGCAAAAAATAGATTTGTTCGTGCATCTAGCTCCGGAGGATTTCTTATGGCTCGCTCAAAGAGTTGAAGAAGTCGCCTACGAACCAGGAGAAGTCATTTGCCGCGCAGGTGATTTCGGAGATACGATGTATGGCATTATCGAAGGAAGCGTTCGTGTGCATAGAGGCAGGGAAGAGTACGCGGTTCTACAGGAAGGTGCGTTCTTCGGTGAGATGGCGATTATCGACAGCGGTCCTCGCTCGGCCGACTGTACAGCGAAGGAAGCTGCCGTCCTGCTGCAGCTTCATCGGGATCTGGTGCTGACCTTTTGCTTCCAGAATATTGATGTTCTGCGCAGCATGATGAGAGTTATTGCGGATCGTTTGCGTGGCATGGCTTAGGGGAGAAGGAATGGAAGGATAAACGGCTTACGCAATTTTTTGGGAAGAGAGTTAGTTTAAAGTAGATGCGTAACATGCTAAGAATGGAGAGGATAAATGGCTTATGCTGTCCATTTGGATGGGAGTGTAAGTCAAGATTGATGTGTAAATGCTTAGGATACCTTCTGGTCAAAGTGAAGTTGTATTTTGTACAACATTAGGCTGGCTAATCCGCGTCTTTCCTCGCGATTGTTGCAGAACATACAACAATTTTTCCCGAAATTAGCCCCATCGGATGAAATGCGGTTAAATTGTTGTACAACATACAACATTGACAGTTTTGTAGGAAGAAACCAGCGAAATTGTTGTATGTTAAGCGGAATAAGTTGATGAAAATTCATGATCAAGTCGTAGTCCTTCCTAATGAGCTTCTCTTCATTTGATAGTGACATAGATGTGTGTTTACAACAAGTTAGTAACATAAAAAAACGCCCAAGCGGGCGCTTTTTTAGTTTCCATGAAGGACGACGGAGTCGGTTATCACATGGCGTATACACTTTTGATAATAATTTCAGGTAATTCTGCACGTTGTGCTTCATATTGCTCAGGCGTAATACTGCCGCTGGACAGCCGTAAGTTTAATTGTTCGGTTAACTCGGCTAATTGAAGCTCAATGACTTTCTGAACATCAACTTTGTTGGCTTCGGCAATATCGGCAAGAGATAGCCCATTATACTGGGCAATGTAGATGTCCTCCTCTGAGGATAGCCCCAGTACATGCAGCAGATCTTCTTTTATAGGAACAGTATTCTGTTTATTTGCAATTGGACTAGCTCTTAAAGGATCAATCCATGTGGTTCCCCCCATGCTTAGGGTAAGGGCCATTGTACTGATCAGGAGCATTTGCTTCCGGTTCATTGTATCCTCTTTTCTACTGATTGAACATTTGGTCATCATGCTTAGCGCCGCACAAAGGTCATGTGCCAACTGTCTGAACGACTCAAGGATCTTGAGTTCTTGGCTTTATTTACGGCACTTACGAGTAGGAAGATAAGCAAATCCTCGCCAGTTGTATTATTAACTAACACTTTACGAGGTGTTAAATCACCAGCTCCGCCTCTGGCTATAAAGACTCCGGTCGAGGGTTCGGCCTCTATTTTGATAGCAAAAGCCTCGTTGTTAAACAAGAAGTTGATATCTCTCAAAATTAACTTTTGTTTACTTTTCACACGAATAAGTATTTGCTGCAGCAGTATCGTTTTCCCAGCGCCAACCGAGATTGGTGAGCTGCCGCCAACGATTCCATTAAGTTGAAGCACTATCTCCACCCCCAAAGATCTTGTGCTCTAGTATATTCGAGTGAATGCCAAGTGGAATGGGGGGATATACCTGAATAAACGATTTAGACGACTTTGAAACACTTTAGGAGGCAATAAAAAAGAGCATCTCCCGCGGAGGCGCTCTTGTGAGTCTATACCAAAGACATTAGGACTGCCAGGCTCCAATGATAATGCCAGCAATCAAGTAGGATACCAAGTGGTAGCCGATGGTGATGAAATACAACTGCAATTTGCTACTCTCAAACAAATAATTCATCCCGATTTTCAGCGAAATGCTTAGACCGATAAGTAGCCCAATCGTAAGCCCTGTCAACCAAGTTGTCTCACTGCCAAGTGTCAAGAGAAGTGCCAGGATAAAGGCGCCCCCTAATGCGGTTAGTGCC
Source organism: Paenibacillus sp. J31P190 (assembly GCF_059692075.1). Classification (NCBI taxonomy): domain Bacteria; kingdom Bacillati; phylum Bacillota; class Bacilli; order Caryophanales; family Paenibacillaceae; genus Paenibacillus; species Paenibacillus sp. J31P190. Next base: position 57,525 of record NZ_JCAUAS010000010.1, read on the forward strand.
GTGAGGATGTAAGTGATGGGGCCTCCGCCTTTCATCTCTTCCATTTTCATATTTCGCAGCTTGACCCATGCGTTTCCGAATAAGACCGGTGAATACCACAGGAATCCAAGTATCATGGTGCTTATTGTCGCAACAAGTACGGCAAGGTAGTTTACTTCTAATAGATTCAAGATTCTAGCCCCCATTATAGTGAATTAGGTGTATAGGAGCATTGTATCGTGTAGCTTCTTGGTTGTAAAAGCTTATTTACTACATTTCATCTGGTACGAAAGTATACCATCGTACACTGCGAAAGTAGTAGGTATAAATTACTCTAAAGGACGAAGTCACGAATCGTATGGCGGGATACAATAGGTTTGTAAGCGAGATTAGAACAAGAAGGAGGCAGGGCAGCACGATGATTCGTTTGAAACGCAAAGTGATGATCGTTTCATTGGGCCTCTCGACTTTCCTCATTATGGGTACGGCTTACGCCTACTCTGATGTAAGTACGCCTCTGCAAAATTGGTACAAAGCAAGTTTCCAGCAGGGGACGAAAGAAATGAATGCTATGGTCCAACAAGGGTTGGACGAAGCATCTCAATCTTTTAGTGTATCAGCGAATGAATCGGTATCTAAGGCAAATGCCAACTTGAAGAAGATGGCGGATGACACTAGTCATAATGCAATCGATAGCATAGAAGCGGCTAGTCAATTCTATGGTAGTCAAATCGAAAGCGCGACAGGGCTTGCTAAGACTGGTGCTGCAATAGATTTCGACAAGTACGTAAGTGCTTCGAAAAGTGCAAATGACCGTGAAATCGATCAATGGGCTCAGGATACGATTCAAGGATTAACGTTGAAGCTGGGCAACTAGTCAGTCATGGTGAGTTATGGGTTCACTTCAGGTGAGCGCGATGAAACAATATACTATTTTAAGGGAGATTGATGAATGATGAAAGCATTGAAAAGTAAATTAGCAATTGGTGTTATTGCAACAGGTTTAGTAGCAGGTATGGGTACAGCTTTCGCAGCAACAGACGCTGGCGGCCAACTTCAAAGCTGGTACTCCTCAGCAACAAAAGCAACAAAAGCACTAGTTGCCGGTGATGTATACGGTTATGTAGAAAGCAACAAAGCTAAGCTTATATCCGACTACAACACCATTAATAACACAGCAGTTAATGACGTGAAAACAGCTGGAACAGCTGAAACAGCTCGTGTACAAGGTTCCATCAACGGTCAAGTTACCACATACTCGAATGCTATTGACAGTAAAAATACAAGCATCAAAGGCAGCATGCCTGGCGAGTACAACAATGTTGTAAACGAAGCAAACAATTTTAACAATGGTGTTGTATGGGGATTAGGCGAAGCTGGTAAATTTGACATCAAAAAAGATGTTAACGCTCAAGGAACTTCATCAGTGAAAAGCCTGGAAACTGCTGTAGGTACAACTCAAACTCAAGCAGCGACTACTTTGACTAAGAAAATCGAAGATACGAAAGCAGAACTGAACACTTTGCTTGCTGCTGAAAGAACAGCTGCATCCCAAGAAATTAAAGACAACTTGGCTGCTAAAATCGCAGCTAAATTAGCAGAACTTCAAACACTTGCTGATACTCTAGAAACAGCAAACAAAAAAGCAATTACGGATAAAGGCGCTTCCCTTGAAACTACTGGTTTAGCAGCATTGGAAAGTATCGTAATCAACGGATTGAAATAATAACATAGGCTAACAGGCCCCGGTGACGGGGCCTCAAGCTTACTTTTATATTCACTAAGAGGAGAAGGAGGAATTCATATGGTCACTAGAAATGAAAAGCAACGCAACCTGAAATCCAAACGGATTGTCGCAGCTGGAATTGTTTCTTTAACTGTTATACTTACGGCGTCGGTCGGAATTTCCTATGCGGATATTGATATTGCGGGCTCCATGGCAGCTTGGTTCAATAAGAAAACAGAGCAAGTTATCCAAGGCTTGGATCAATCGATGAAGTCAGAGACCGAAACGCAGAAGGAACTGTTGAAGAAAGAATTGCAGCTTCGACTCGAAGCATCTTCCAGAAGTTTGGAATCATTCACGGAGGAGCAGAAGCGAATTCGTCTTCAAGCTCTTGGACAGTATGCGCAATCTTTGCTCGCCAGTACGGATATCAAGACAGCACAAGATCGTCAGCAAATCTTGAATAAGCTCCAAGCGATTGTGGATAGCGCACAGGGGGCGATGGATACTTTAGCGAACAGCTATGTTCCGCCTGCACTCGTGTTCACACCTAGCCCGCCGGTTGTCTTAGTTCTGCCACCAGGGGCACCAGCACAGCTGCCTGCACCAGCAGGACCTATTCAACCACCAGTGCCAGTGCCTGTACCGCAGCCACCAACAGTAACGGATGATGTCTATGGACAGCAACCAAAACCAGCAACCGTGGTTCATGCCACGTACAATCAAGAATAATTAGACTTAAAAGATTGAGGTGAGAGCAGAAATGAAGGAAGAAATCTCGGAGCTTAGACAGCCTGCAATCAAGAAAAAAAGTGAAGTATGGGGTTGGATTCGATTCATTCTACTCCTGGCACTAGCCTTTATTTTGATTAATAACATGATTGGCCTTACGAAAGTTTCGGGTAATTCCATGAATCCTTCGTTACAGAACGGCAATGTGCTGCTGATGAATAAAATATCGTTATTCTTTTCAACGCCCAAATATGGAGATGTCGTCGTTATTAAGGATGAGCGACTAGGCTTTAGCATTATCAAACGCGTTATCGCTGTTCAAGGGGACCGGGTTCTCATTCGGGATGGTGTCATCTTCGTCAACGAAACACCGCTGCCTGAGCTATATACAGCTGGGAAGTCCGAAGATATGGCTATGCAGACGATTCCGAGCGGACACCTGTTCGTTGTCGGAGATAATCGGAATTTGGGTGAGAGCAAGGACAGTCGGGATCCTTCATTAGGGCCTGTTCATATCAAAGATGTGAAGGGTTATGCGGTCTTCTCATTACTTCCTATGCACAGGATCGCGGAACCGCTTGACCTATAAGGCAAAAAGATCCGGCGGGTTATCCCGACGGATCTTTCCTTGTATTTATCGCTGCATTTCGAATTGCACGAGTCCTTTGGTTAGGGCATATAAGGCGGCTTGTGTGCGATCAGCTAAAACTAATTTGGCTAACACCTGACTCACATGCTTTTTCACCGTAAATTCTGTAATGTACAGGGAGCTGGCGATTTCCTTATTAGAAAGTCCTTTGCCAAGAGACATAAGGACTTCTAGCTCTTTGGGGGTTAGTTCGGAGAGCTCCTGCTCTTCGCTGTGGGATTTATCGCTCATCATAGATCCCATTAGGACCGGATCATAGTATTTACGACCACGGGCAACGCTTTCGACTGCATATAGTAAGTCTTCGGGAAATGCTTCTTTCAAACAGATGCCTTCAACCTGCAAGGCTTGCGCTAATTGAAGCTCACTTCGAGTTACCGATGAGGTTAAAATAATATATTTGCAAGTATGTCCCGACCGCCTGGCCTCTCGAATCAAGTCCAGTCCATTTTCGTTCCCCAAATTTAAATCAACGAGTACAAGATCAGGCTTTGTCTGCTCAAGAAGCCGTAGAGCCTCCTTCGCATTCGCAGCTTCCCCAACAACATTCATCGATTGGCCGGATGATACAACCGTGCGAATTCCTTTGCGAACAAGCGGGTGATCATCAAGGATAATCATATTAATCAAGCGGGTTCCCTCCAAAAAGATCTCAGCTATGTTATACTAAAATAGTACCAAATACCTATTACTATTTACCTATGTTTATCAATTGGCTCCATTGTATAACAAAATATGCCAAAAGACCATTAAGAATTCATAAAGTTTAGGAGAATTTCGGCATGTCCTTACATAACAGAACGGGCTTATATTTATTTTTTGGCTGCAGATGGGCATTACTGTTGTCTGGGCTCATCCTTTATTCAAAAAATGGCGGTGTGTCGCCCGGACTGCTGTTAGCCGCGGTTCTTTTTCAGACGATATACAGCCTATTGCAGTTAAATAAAATGCGTAGAAAAGTGGCGATCATAGCCGCTATCGCGGATTTAGGCTTTGGGATTTATTTGCTTGGGCTGACGGGCGGCCTTTCCAGTCCGTTTTTAATCTATAGTTTTACAGGTCTCTGGATGGTCAAGTCATTTGTAAGCTGGAGACAGTACTATCCGATCATCTTGTTTTATGTAGCCGGTATCCCGATTCTATTTGCTATGACATCAGGTGTACTCATATATAAATATGTGGTGGCTCATTTTGATTACGGATTTATCGTATTCGCATTCTTTTGCCTAGTAAGTCTAGCGCACTTTGTCATGCGAAATGTACGCAAGCAATTCCGTAAGTTAGTCATGATTTATTCTTCTCGTCACATGACTGTACAGCCAATGAAGCAAGGAACGATTTCCTATATAGAGGACCTGCTTCAACATATTTTAGATGAGCGGGAAGTGATCCTTTGCGTGGAAAGTGCCGGTCGTTACGAAAAGGTTCAGAGTTGGAAGCATACTTATTTTACGAATTATATGAAACAGAATAGGCCGAATAGCCAGAAGATCTACACCCAATTACCATCGCCTACAGGTGAAGTTGTGCCATATTACATCCAAGTCCTTCTGGACCGTAGTGGGCAAAAATATGGTTGGCTGCTTGTTAAATCAGGCAAGAATGAATTATCTATTTTACACAAAATTTATATGCAATTTATCCTTATGAAGCTGGAAGCTTTCCAATTCGTCAACGAGGAATTGCTAGATGCTCAAGAAACGGCTGTCGCTCTCGAACGCGATGCTATTGCTCAAAATATTCACGATGGTATTGCTCAGGAGCTTTTCTTTATCTCTATTCAGCTGTTTCAATTGAAAAATGCGCTTCCCCCGGATGTTCGCGAGGAGACGCTTCCTTATGTGACGGAGATCGAGAAAAAAGTGAAAGAAAGTCATCGTGACATTCGTCAATTCATCATCGAGCTAAAGGATGAGAAGAGAAAATTCAATCTCCATAGTGCCATTGAGAAGCTGCTGCACCGTGTTACTGAACATACCGAGGTGGTGCCGATCTTTGAGAACATCGGTTGGGCAGCGCATGAGCAGCTTGATATCGAAGAAGCGATTTATCACTTGGTAGAGGAAGCTGCCAACAACGTCATTAAACATGCCAAAGCCAAACAGATCCATGTGAGGATTGAAGTCACGAGTGTACAATGGTCAATTATCATTAAGGATGATGGCATCGGAATGCAGATATCCGAGGTGTACGAGCAGGGGCGATTTGGGCTGAGGGGCATGGAGAATCGTATTAAAGCCTTGAATGGAGCGATTTCTTTTCAATCCGAAGCTGCCATGGGTACGACGGTTACAGCCTACATCCCACGTGAAAGGAGTATTGCCTATGTATAAAGTAGTCATTGCCGATGACCATTGTATCGTAAGAGAAGGTCTTCATATTTTGCTCAAAAGTTGTAGAGGTTACGAGGTTACGGGTGAAGCTACGAACGGAAATGAAGCTATTTCTCAATCCTTAGCGTTAGTGCCCGATCTTCTTTTAACGGATCTGAAGATGCCTGGCACTTCTATTATTGAAGGGGCTAAGACCCTTAAGCATTTGTATCCGCAGATGAAAATTATCATTTTAACGGCTGTTGATGAGAGTGAGGACATTTATCGGGCCTTCAACGCGGGGATTGACGGTTATTTGATGAAAGATACGAGTCCTGAAGTGATTCTATCCACCATTGAGAATGTCATGAAAGGTGCCTCTATTTTTCACCCGAAGGAAAATAACAGTGATCAAGGAGATACAAGAAGGAGTTCACTATGATGAATTTACTGCGATTCGGCCAACTGCCTGTCCATCAACTATTGATGGCTATCATTGGTAGTATGTCCTCTATCTGTACACTGAGTGGCTTGTCATACTGGTTAATTAGCGGTAACTCCGAATCTAGGTTGTATATGATGACCTCGTTTACGGTTTCCCTTTTTGCCTGGGGGATGTATGCGATTCAAAAAAGTATGTCGAAAGACAGTCCATATACGAATCTGATAACCCCATCATTATTATTCTTAGTGATTGTTGTTATTACTTTATACAACCCTGTGGCTTTGCAGCAGATGTGGGTTGCTCTCATTTTTTTTCCTGTTATGCTCAGTTTATTGGTGGAATTTAGGGTGTATGTAGTTGGTTCAATCATTTTTTCACTGTATTTCTTACTCTTTCAAATTTTTGGTCCCACGTATGGGAATGACGACGGGTTCTCACCCATTATTATGGCGACGACAAAAGGTGTATATGCATTAGGCTGCGTAATCTTAGGCGGGATTATTATTACTGCCTTTAATCAACATAAATTGCGCGTGGAGGCAGCCGCTTTCCAGCAGCAAAAACAGCAAGTGATTAACATCTTGCAATGTTTCATCCCAGTAGGAGAACGGAAAACACAAACGTCGCGTAAAGAAATCGGTGAAATGAGTGTTCTGCTCAAAGCACTTGTGAAAGAATACGAAAGCTTGCGTGTGCAGGATTGGGAGATTGATTTATTGTCACTTTTGCATTTTGTAAGCAGGGTCAAGCTTCCGGATTATATGTTTGAAAAAGAAGGGAAATTGACAGAGTTTGAGTTCGAAGTGGTACAGGAGCACTGCTTTATGGCGAAAGAATTATGCGAGGGCATCCCGGATTTTCAAGAGGTCGAGAAAGCGTTCCTTTATCATCATGAAAAAGTAGATGGCACTGGCTATCCATACCGTCTCGCTGGTGATCAGATACCGCTCCTTTCGCAGATGCTCGGCTTAGTGGAAGTGTTCCTCGCCATGACGACGCCGCGGTCATACCGACAAGCCACGTCACCGAGAGAAGCGTACGCTGAAATTCAGAAGCTAGTCGGACATGCTTTTCGAGCTGACATTGTGGACGCTTTTGGGAAAGTAATAGATTGAAAAAGAACACATAATCTCCGTCTAACATGTGGCATATTAGTATTAGTCTATGTTGACTGAACCAATCCACATAAGGCAAGGAGTGAATCTTCAACCGTGAAATACATGCGAATTCTGACGATTGTTCTCGCCATGCTGCTTGGGCAAGCGACGATAGCGTCTGCCGATGGCACTTATCACTTTGGGTTTAAGAAAAGCGTAAACGGGCAGCCCCCGTCGATTGATGAAGAAGGCTTCAAAGGTCTTTTGAAGCAGCGAGGGGCTATTTTTACAGGAGATCCAGCTGTCAAGGAATTGTATTTAACCTTCGATAATGGTTATGAGCAGGGCTATACCGGTAAGATTTTGGATGTACTGAAAGAGAAACAGGTACCTGCGATTTTCTTCGTGACGGGGCATTATATCAAGACGGAGCCTGAACTGCTGAAGCGGATGGCCCAGGAAGGTCACTTGATCGGCAACCATTCTTGGAGCCATCCGGATATGAGTCAAATATCGGCAGAACGCATCCAGAAAGAACTGAATCAAGTGAAAGATGAGGTCAGCGCCCTCACTGGACAAAAGGAAATGCGCTATCTTCGCGCGCCGCGGGGGATATTTAATAGCCAATCGTTAGCCGTTAGTCAGGGGCTTGGCTATACGAACGTATTTTGGTCCGTCGCTTACCGCGATTGGGAGCCAAAGCGTCAAAAGGGCTGGGAATATGCGTACAAAAATGTGATGGCGCAGCTGCATCCTGGTGCTGTCATTTTGCTCCATTCGGTGTCCAAGGATAACACGGAGGCACTGGCCAGAATCATTGACGATGCGAAGAGTAAGGGCTACCAGTTCAAGAGTCTTGATGAGATGCAAAGTCGGACGCCTTAAATAAGCTGCACGAAGTGAAAACTCCTTAGTCCAGATAGAACAAGGCTAAGGAGTTCTTTTTTATAAGCCGATATCATGGTAATGCGTTTTGGAAGGGGTTCAAGGTTAAGCTGCGAAAGCATTTGTCGCGGCTTTTTCTTGTTTTTAGGGATCGGAAAAAGATTTTAAACAATTTAAATTGTGTACAAATTAATTGTTGACAATGTTAAAAGGAATTGGTATGATTCATTCATAAAGTTGTTTCAAATTAAATTGCTATCAAATAAAAAAACATACAATTAACATGCAGCATCAAAGGAGGCGTTCCTATGCATCACAAAGCGATCATTATCGGAACTGGACCAGCGGGGTTAACCGCAGCGATTTACCTGGCAAGGGCGAACATGTCGCCTTTAGTCATAGAAGGTATACAGCCTGGAGGCCAATTAACTACGACCACAGAAGTAGACAACTTCCCAGGATTCCCAGATGGCATCACGGGACCAGAGTTGATGGACAATATGCGTAAACAGGCGTTGCGTTTTGGCGCTACGATTCAGTCAGGCCGGGTCACAGAAGTCGATATGTCCAAACGTCCATTTACCTTGTTCTTAGAGGATGGGGGTCAATTGACGGCGGATTCGCTGATCATTTCCACAGGAGCAACGGCCAAGAAACTGGGCATCGCCGGTGAATCCGACAATATTGGGAAAGGCGTTAGCACCTGTGCAACTTGTGATGGATTTTTCTTTAGAAATAAGAAGATTATCGTGATTGGCGGCGGGGATACAGCGATGGAAGAGGCGCAGTTCTTGACTCGATTCGCTTCCGAAGTGCGCGTTGTGCATCGTCGTGACGATCTGAAAGCATCGAAAATCATGCAGGATCACGCCCGCGGCAATCAAAAAGTGGCCTGGAGTCTCAATCGGACACCGCTTGAAGTCGTAGCTGGCCCTCTCGGAGTAACGGGACTTAAGGTGCTCAATAATATAACTGGCGAGGAAGAGCTGCTGGAGGCAGATGGTATTTTCCTAGCGATTGGGCATACACCGAATACTGGCTTCCTAGGCGGACAGCTGCCAACAGATGAGCTCGGATATTTGCAGGTCATTCCCGGAACTTCACAAACGACTGTCCCTGGCGTATTCGCTTGTGGGGATGTGCAGGATCGCATTTATCGCCAAGCGATTACTTCGGCGGGAAGCGGGTGTATGGCGGCGCTAGATTGTGAACGATTTCTTTCAGAACAGCATGCTTAATGCTTTTTAAAATAAAAGAAACTTTAGGAGGAATTAGCCATGTCAGTTAAACAAATTTCGGATGCCACTTTTAACAATGAAATTGAAGCGGGTATTGTACTCGTAGATTTTTGGGCCCCTTGGTGCGGACCTTGTAAAATAATCGCTCCCATCCTAGATGAACTATCAGCTGAGATCGGCGATGCGGCCAAAATCGTAAAAATCAACGTGGATGATAACCCAGAATCCGCTTCCAAATATAACGTCATGAGTATCCCTACACTGCTCGTATTCAAGGATGGTCAATTGGTTGATCAGATGGTTGGGGTACAACCCAAAGAGAAGCTGAAAGCGGTAATTGAGAAAGCATAAAGCAACGAATCTAATGTGTGAAAACATATAAAATCACAGGAGGAATACGAATATGACACAGGTACAAGAACGCACAGGGGTAGCAACAGTTGGAGGAAATCCAGTTACTTTGCTGGGACCGGAGATCAAGGTAGGGGATCAAGCGCCAGATTTTAAGGTAAATAAGGATTTGATGACAGAGGTAAGCCTATCCGATTATGCTGGCAAAGTGAAGCTGATTTCGGTCGTCCCTTCCGTGGACACAGGTACATGCGATGCACAGACGCGTCGGTTCAATGTGGAAGCAGATAAGCTAGGAGATAATGTCGTCATTTTGACAATCTCGGTGGATCTTCCTTTTGCGCTGAGTCGTTTCTGCGGGGCTGCAGGCATTGATAAAGTCGTAACCTTGTCTGATTATAAAAGCCGCGCATTCGGCCAAGCGTATGGCGTTTTGATTAAAGAGATTCAGCTCGATCAGCGTGCGATATTCATCTTGGATGAGAACAATACGGTTCGTTATGTGGAGTATTTAACAGAAATGAAGGAGCATCCGAATTATGATGCGGCTTTAGAGGCTTTGAAGGAACTTGTGTAACTGAAAAAAGAGCAGCATTCCCGCTAGGGATTGCTGCTCTTATTAAGTTAGGGGGTAAGGTGAGCTTACCCTCTATTTAGCATGTTTCGCTATGGATTTTGCTGAGCTGAGTTAGAATGTGGTATATGCATAATGATCGGGCTCAGTGAATGACTGGTTTTCCGAGAAATAGGAAGGCAAGTTGTATTACGTACAACAATTTCCTTGTTTTCTTCTGTGCAAGCTAAGGATTGTTGTATTTGGTACAACAATTTAGCCTATTTTCCTCTAATAGAGCTACTTTTTACAGAAATTGTTGTATTTTGTGCAACAATCGCGTGGAAAACGTGGATTAGCTTGATTAAAGTTGTACAACGTACAACTTTACACGAAATAGCAAGTGAATGTCTCAACATATTCATCTTGGATGTAGTTAACAAACATTCTCGCCTAAGTATGGCATAGCCTAGCTCAGCCAGCAAAACCAGCCTAGCTAAACAGATACGGGTGTATTCTACCTGCTTTAGAAGGCATGCAGCTATGCTCGGCTAACGAGTGAGCGTAACCATCCGGCTGCCCTTGACCATCGCTGCGCTGCACAAAGGGCACGCCTTCGCCGCAAGCTTCGCTTCCTGCGGCGAAGAGATGCGTGACCAGGCCTTGCAGCCGGCCTGCTCGCAGATCCACGCCGCGACCCGCTCAGTCGCGGCGGCGGGTTTCCCTGCAGTGGCCGGGCGCCGCGCCGCTGCAGAACCCACAGCCGCAGCCTGCTCGCGGCTGACAACAGGGTCCGCGCCAGGGAACGCGGACAGCAGGAAGCGGGAAGGCTCCGCCTTCTTCCCGCGATAAAACGCCGGCGAGCTGATCAGCAGCTCAGCCTTGGCGCGCGTGACGGCGACGTAGGCGAGTCGCCGTTCTTCCTCCAGCGCGGCGGTTCCCTTGTCGCGCCCCGTAACCCCAACCATCTTCACATCGTCCAGATGGCTGGCGTCGAGTGCCGAGCTATGCGGCATGTTGCCCTCAATCGCACAGAGCAAGTACACGATCGGGAACTCCAGTCCCTTCGATTTATGAATCGTCATGAGCGAAATTTTATTCGCAAATTGTTCTTTTTGGAGCCGACTCATTTCGGTGCGTTTTTCCGCGACCTCATGGATAAAATAAAGAAATTGCTCCACGCTATCGAACCGCTTGGCCGAAGATTCCAGCTCGTCCAGCGTTTCCTTCAGCATCTCTCTGTGACTGGTCAGCTTGCTGCGCTTGTTCGTATCTAGGAAAGCATCGTAGAAATCCTTGCGAATCGCCTGAACAGCAGCAAGCGGCTTCATCTCTGCAAGCGATTTAATGAGTCGGATGCGGCTTTTGAGCTTTTCTTTCTGGAAATCTTTCAGCTGAGGCAGACCGAGGAGGTGGATGAGGGGCCACTTTTTCGCCTGAATCGCTTCCTGATCTTGAATAATCCGCATGCCCTGGTCCCGTCCTATATATAATGAAGGGAGGACACCTTCTATAGCTTCGAAATTGCGCCGCTCATGGGCAAGCCTTAAGTGATCGATAATCGGCTTCACCATCCACTGATCATAGAAGGAGTCATTGCTTCCGTAATCCACAAAAGGCAAATTATGAAGAATCAACTGCTCGATAATCGCCCGACTGTTGCTGGCTGTCCGATACAAAATAGCGAAATCGCCATACTGGCTGCCGCCTTCAGCTACCTTGATCCGAATATCGTTAATTAACCAATCGGCCTCGTCATCACTATTCATGGGTTTCACATATTGCGGCTTCCGATCACTTTCCTTCGTCGCGAGGAGGGTCTTCGACTTCCGCTGCATGTTGTGTTTAATAATGGCATTCCCCAGACCGACGATGCTTGAAGTAGAACGGTAATTAATATCAAGAGTGACCGTCTTGGCAGCAGGATACTTCTCATGAAACTGTAGAATAAATTCATTTCGCGCACCATTAAACGAATAAATCGTCTGGTCATCATCACCAACGACCATCAAATTCTCGTGGTCTTTTGCAATCATTTGAATGATTTCGTATTGCACGGTATTCGTATCCTGAAACTCATCAACACTGATATAAGTGAACTTTCGCTGGAGCGAGCGCAGGACATCGGTGTTTTGCTGCAATAAGTGGTAGGCTTTGATCAAAATATCATCAAAATCAATCTTCTGCTGTTCCATTTTCCACTGCTCATACTGCATGAAAATTCGCTTTACTTCTTTATCTTCTTCCGTTCCTTCAGGAAGGTCTTCGACCTCGATCAACTGCATTTTATAAGAGGAAAGCAAGGAAATGAGCACTTCGGGTTGGTATGTATCCTGCAGTCCCATGCCCAGCATGATGCGTTTGAAGACAATTTGCTGATAGCGGCCATCACTCAGAATCTCTTGTTGTAACCCGTTCATTCGCAGTAATCTGAGGCAAAAAGCGTGAAATGTCCGTACTTGCATCGTATTGGTCATACTATGATCAAGGCCCGGCATGGACGTGAGGCGTTCCCGCATCTCTTCGGCGGCCTTTTTCGAAAAAGTAATCAACAATAAATTCGACGGATGGACCCGGTGGACACGTAGTAAATAAGCCACTCGGCACACCAGAACAGTTGTCTTCCCGGAACCGGCTCCCGCCAGGGTAAGTAAGGGACCTTTGAAATGGCGCACAGCCTGAACCTGCGCTTCATTCAGCAGAATCTGATGGCTTTCCAAATCGCGGAAAAAATAAGCGTCACGATCGCTATCTGACACAAAATTGGAACTATTCGTTAAAAGCGCCATACGAGCATGTGGGATAGGTCGCTCCGTTGTTTGTTTCGTACTTAATGGTGTAGGGTAAATAGAAAGAGAACTCAAAATCATCACCTGTTTCATAGCAATACTGGAGTACCTATTCTATCACATTTATAGACCGATGAAAGGACCTATATACATATGGGGATATCTTACTTTAAATTGCTTTGGAATCAGTTCGAAAAGCACGATGCCACAGGGCTTGCTGCCCAATGCGCCTACTATTTTCTGCTATCCCTGTTCCCCTTTCTGCTATTTATTCTGAGTTTATTGGGGTATTTGCCGTTCTCCTCGGATGATGTCATGGGGCTCATTAAAGAATATATACCGGGGGCTGTCGCTGGTTGGCTGGAGGAAACGCTTAGCAATCTGCTTGATGTGAAAAGAGGAGGCGCACTTTCCTTCGGGATCATATTGGCCTTGGTGAGTGCCAGCGCAGCGATGAATGCGATCGTCATTGCCGTTAATAAAGCATACGGGCTGCCAGAGCGCAAAAGCTTCATTCACTCTCGCTTGCTCGCTGTGATGCTGACGCTGGGCATGCTCATTGTCATCGCTTCAGCGCTGCTGCTCAGTGTGTTTGGTCATTGGATTGGGGATTGGACACTTGCCAACATATCAATTTCAGCGAAGCATGTAGGTTTGTGGAACAACCTGCGCTGGATTGTGAACTTTGTCATCGTGTTTGTAGTTTTCATCGGCATTTACTATATAGCACCCAATACTTGTCTAACCTGCAAAAGCGTCCTTCCCGGAGCGATATTCGCGGCAGCTGGGTGGCAATTAACATCCTTCGGTTTCTCCTTCTATGTCAATAACTTCACCAACTACAGCGCCACTTACGGCAGTGTCGGGGGGATCATCGTGCTCATGACGTGGTTCTATATTTCGGCGCTCATCATTATCATCGGCGGTGAAATTAATGCAATAAGGCATGTGAAGAGCCAAATTCATACAGTTCCGTTGGATAAAAAGGATACACCAACAAATAAAAACCGCTTCTGATATCCGGTCAGAAACGGTTTTTTGTTCTACCACGTCAAAACGCCGCCATCCACTCGCTTCACGCCGCGAATTTTTCCAAGCTGCTCCGCCAGCCGGAACAAGGCTAGATCCTTCATTTTGGCTTCAATCATGACGTCGATGCGGGGGAGGCCTGCCTCCTTGCAGCTTTTCAGAAAAGGGATGAGCTGATCGGGCTCAATGTAGTCAGAATGAGATCGGAACTCTTTCGCATCCTTTGGCGAGGAAACGTGAATTTTCATCGGAATGTCGCCCCAGGTCTTAGCAATGTCTGGCAGTAGTTCGATGGGGGAAGACGCGGATGGGTTGCACCAATCATGGTGCAAATCCAGCATGCAAGGGCGCTGCAGCCTTTTGCTCACGGCCAGTGTTTCCTCTAATGTGTAAGTTTTGTCGTCATTCTCAAATGTAAGACGCCGCATGGCCTGCTCGGGCACTTCAGAGATTTTAGTAAATAGCCGCTCCGTGGCGGCATCTTTATCCCCATACACACCGCCAACATGGATATTGATGATGGCTGACTCATCAAGTCCCATCCCATCCAAAATCGCCGCGTGATAGGACAAGTCTCTTATAGCGGCTTCTACGACTGAGTCACTCCCGTTTAGCAGCGTGAATTGATTCGGATGCATACTCAGGCGGATTCCCTGACTGTTGGCGAAATTGCCGAGCTTTCGAAGCTCATCTTTATATTCGATGGCCACATCAATCTGCACGTCCGGATGGGTGGCTAGCGGAATGAGCGACGATGATAGACGAAATAAGCGAATGCCATGAGCGGCATTATAGTAAAGAATCCGCTGAGTCGCCTCGAGATTTTTGCGTCCGATCTCGATGGCTCGCAGCATAGCTTCCTCACGCGGGCGCTGAGAGAAGAGCTTATATGTAAAAGTGGAGCTAGGGGTATTATTAAAAATCGCCATTGCTATAGACACAAATCCGAGTCGGATAATCATGGGGCCTCCGTTATTCAATCATCATTTAGCTTGATTAGTCTGCCCTAAAAGGGAGCAAGTATCGAGTGTGAAGGAGAGGATCAGAGAGTAAAAGGGTTAAGAAACAATAAGGCTCCGGCTGAAATCTTGGCTGGAACGCACCAAGTGGAGTTTGTGTAAACTAATTTGCTGCAAATTTACTGCAAAACCTACATCAAATTTCACGGTGGCTGGGCTTATCGGGTAGATTATCTGTATTTCCTACATCAAATTTTCCGGATTACGAGGGTTTTTAGCCTTTTGGGCGAAATTACCTGCACATTTTGCAAGTAATTCCCTCCGAAAGGGGTTAAACCCATAATTTTGATGTACGAAATGCAGGTAGTGTCACTTTAGCGCTCCCCATGATGGTCTAGGCAACCTTCGTCTCGTACACAATTTCGAGTTAAACACAAATTCCCAAGCCACCCAACAAAAAAAGACACCAGAGGTGTCTTTTTTTGAACATTTCGTATAAGTCTGGTGAAGGACACAGCAGACGGATATTTTAAAAAACTAAACCCGCTCAACCTTCAACAGGTTAGTCGTGCCTGATTTCCCTACTGGGATACCGGCGGAGACGACGGTGAGGTCGCCTTTCTTCACGTAGCCGAGCGTCTCAGCTTGCCCGATGGCAGAGCGAATCATCGCGTCAGTGGAGTCGCAGAATTCGCCAAGGATCGGGATAACGCCTTGCACCATGCTCAAGTAGTTGATCGCATATTCATTGGACGTCACCGCGATAATCGGCGCTTCCGGGCGGTACTTTGCGATCATCCGAGCGGTGAAGCCGCTCTCCGTTGGCGTCAAGATGGCTGCAGCGTGCAGCTTGTTAGCGGATGACACGACCGCTTGGCACAGCACCTCAGTCACTTCGTTGTTCGACTGAAGCTGCGCGTCGATCAAGGAGCTGCGCTCCATGGTTTGCTCTACGCGCTCGGCAATCGTCGCCATCATCGTCACGGACTCGATGGGATACTTGCCTGCGGCGGTCTCGCCGGAAAGCATGACCACGTCACTGCCGTCGAGCACCGCATTCGCTACGTCACTCACTTCCGCACGTGTTGGACGAGGGTTGCGCTGCATGGAATCCAACATCTGCGTCGCCGTAATAACAGGCTTGCCAGCTAAATTACAAGCGCGAATCATGTCTTTCTGCGCAATTGGAACTTCCTCCGTTGGAATCTCGACGCCGAGATCGCCCCGTGCAACCATGATGCCGTCGGAAGCTTCAAGGATCGAAGCGAAATTCGTCATGCCTTCTTCGTTCTCAATCTTCGAAATAATCGGCGTAAACGCTGCGCCGTGCTGTTCCAAAATGGCGCGAACTTCTCTAACATCGTTTCCGTTACGTACGAAAGACATCGCGACAATAGAAATATTTTCTTCGACTCCGAACTTAATATGCATCACATCGCGCTCAGTTACACCGGGCAGGGAGGTGCGTACGCCCGGTAAATTAACGCCTTTACGCTGCTTCAAAACACTTTGATTCAAGACGCTGCAAGTAACTTCTGTACCGTCAATCATTTCTACACGCAGCTCGATAGAGCCGTCATCGATAAGAATGAGGTTCCCCGGCTTAACATCTTGCGGAAGGCCAGGATAATTCACGGAAACACGTCTGGAATCGCCGATAATTTGTTCAGTCGTAAGCACAATGTGATCGCCGCTTTGCAAATCGTAGGAAGCATCCTTCAATTGACCGATGCGGATTTCCGGACCTTTAATATCCATCAGAATAGGGATGATGACACCAAGCTCCGCAGCTGCTTGACGTACACGCTGAATGCGTCCCCGATGCTCATCTAAATCGCCATGAGCCATATTTAATCTGGCGACGCTCATGCCCGAGCGAATTAATTCTTTAAGAGTAGGGACGGAATCACAAGCAGGTCCCATGGTACAAATGATTTTTGTTTTACGCATGGTGTTAGAACTTCCTTTCAATAGTAACGATTGAATTTTGGCTTCATTATATGCCTAAATGAGCCGAAGTTCTATGAACTATAGTATGATGTATGTACTATAGTATGTAGGAAGGTGCCATTGTGCAGGTGATAACCTTTACGTATGACAAGAGCAGTAATTGGTACAAGGAAGAGCTGGAGGGATGCCCCGCTTGGACGCTCGTTCTCGTTACCTATGGCCGATGTGTGTATTGGATCAATGAGAAGAAGCAGGTAGTTGAGAAAGGGCAATGGCTGCTCATTCCGAGCAAAGTCCCCTTTTATGGAAGAAGTGTACCAACCCAGATCCATGAAAAGTACGTCGTTCAATTCACCGGTGATGCAGCAGATGAACAGTTCCCACTTCTTCAGCTGCCGCATTATACTAGCCGATTAACGGGTAAATATGAGTTGATTGTCGATCGTTTGCGCCTTATCCATCAGCAGTGGCAAGACAAGCAATCCTATTACCAAACGCTGTGTGAAGCGCTGCTCAAAGAGCTGTTTGTCTATCTCCATAGAGAGTGGGATCAAGATACGACAACGACCGCCACTGCACAACTAGTGGAGCAGATGAAAGGCTACATTCAGAATCATTACCGCGAGCACGTGACCAAAGACGAGCTTGCCGCGTGCATAAGCCGATCTCCGAACTACACAGCGGCACTTTTTCGCAAAGTGACAGGTCAAACGATTAGCGAGTTCGTCCATGCCACAAGGATCAAAACAGGCATCTACATGCTTAGGCATTCAGCACTGTCAGTGACCGAGATCTCCGAGTTCATCGGGTACAATGATCCGTCTTATTTTTACCGTATATTCAGGCGTCTAACCGGCCTAGTGCCGACGGATTTAGTATCCGACCGTGAAACGATTCGCAAGTAGTATTAACTTACATCGTACCGCCGCCGCGGCGTACTTCGGAAGGGATCTGTTCAGGGCCTTTATCAATGTTCTGGTAGATGAACGTCCCCACACTTGCTTCATCAAACTTTGTTAGCTGCATCGTTTTGGTCCATGCTGTTACAACGACCTCCTGATCACTAGGTACATCTGGATTCGGTACAGCTAATACACCGGCGCCGGCTTTCTTGAAATGCGTCAAGTAGTCAAGGCGATCCAGCAATTCTTTAGGAGCATCAGGGTGGTAATGAATAATGATATCGCCATGCTCTAAATTATGAACAAGCATTTCATAGGAAGGTCTCTCCTTATAAAAGCCGAACTTTAAGTCATGCGGACTGTGTGTACCGGAGGTCGGAATTTTCATTTCATAGGATAGTGTCCCCTCTGCATGCCCTCGTCCATAATCTTTATCTGTCACGACCTGAATAGGAGCATTAAAATTCAGTTTTTCTACACTGTATTTGCTGGAATTTTGCTGAATAAGCGAGGTTCCCACACAGCATATCGCGATAATAACGAGAGTGTGAGAGAGAAGCAGCCAGGTCTTTTGCTTTTTTTTCAAAACCTGTTTCTCCACTTTTTTTAATCGACTTGTGTTTTGTTTGTGCGCTTTTGCGGCCAACACATAGCCTATAATCGACAAAACAAAAATAGCCAAGCCTATGTAGAGCAAAATTGCCATAAAATCAGGTCCGTGCTGCATGGTTGAATGGTCCATTATAAATGTCTCCTTTAGAATAAAATTTTAATTTATCAACACTACATATTGTAGTTTCACTATTAGCTAGAAGTCAATTTCTGTGTAAAGATCTCGCTCTTTATCATTTCAAATAGAGGATTATTAAGACCTCTGTTGAATGATGTAATAAAATGTCATTTGATGTAGAAAAAAAGGAGAGAATTTTTAGTGTCAGAACAACGATTAGAACTACACAGAAGAAATGGATTAATGGTCAAACTTTTATGGGGATGCTTGGTGCTTGGAATTGCGGCAGCCTATCAATCGCCGAAATTGATCATGACTTTGCTCTCTTACGGAGCACCGATTGCACTCTTATGTACCATTTTAACTTGGAAAAAAATCTGGGTACCTTACACGATGTATGTCATTGCTGTTGGTTTTAACATCATTTCTTACTTTTTTATGGCCCATGACCCCGCCCTGTCCAGTATTCTAATCTTGTTTCTCGGTTTGACCCTCGTTTCTTTATATATGAACTTTCGACCGCTGCTGCTTAATGCCGTGATTGGACTTATCAATTTGAACTATTTTTGCTCCACATTAGCCGGGGATTTCAGCCTAGTAACCATTAATGCTTTCTACTTGCTGACCATTTTGACATTGGTTGGGCAAGGCCAAATTGGAACTAGAATGCTTGCTAATGTAGTGAAAAGCGTGAAAGAGTCTGAGGTGTCGCGTGTGAAGTCAGAAGAAATTCTGACAGGCGTCCGTACAACAACCGAAGTGCTTGGAACATCCAGCAATACGCTTCAGGAAAATGCGTCGGTTACGGGCAGAATTACCGAAGAAGTCGTGGCTGCTTTTCAAGAAATCTCGATTGGCATTGAGTCGCAAGCAACTAGCATCACGGATATTACAACCGCTATTCAGGAAGTAAATGAGACAGTTGAAATGACCTCTTCCGCATCGAACACGATGAGCAGCAGATCCCGAGATACGGCCCGGATGACGAATGAAGGCAAGATTCAGATGGAAGATTTGTCGCTCAAAATCAATGATATTACCGTTATCGTGACCGAAACGTCAGAAATTATGAATGCGGTCAACGAAGAAAATGTGAAAATCGGAAATATTGTAACAACGATTGCCGACATAGCGAATCAAACGAATCTCTTGTCGTTAAATGCTTCCATCGAGGCTGCGCGCGCAGGTGAGCATGGTAAAGGCTTCTCCGTTGTTGCCAACGAAATTCGTAAGCTGGCGCAGAATGCGCATGTGGCTTCCACAGACATCTCGGAAATTCTAGGCTCTATTCAAGATAAAGTAGAGACAGCTGTAGAGAAAGTTGCCGTCGGCATTACCGCCGTAGAATCTGGTAAGAAATCAGCAGAGAGCGTCGATCAGCTGTTCGAAGTTATCAACAGTAACACGGCTGAAGTCATGGAACAAGCGGAGAACCTGCAGCGCATGAATGCTCAATTGCTAACATCATCGCAAAGAGTCGCTGAGGAAATGACGTCCGTTGCGGCGATTACCGAGCAATCCGCAGCTTCCGTGCAAGAGGTGCTTGCTAGTGCTGAAGTGCAGCAAAGGCGTGTTGAAGATATCGTAGACAGTATTCGCCAGCTGAACGGATTGACGCATGATCTGCAGCATTTGATTGAGAAATAGAGCGAATGTCCCAAAAAAAGGATTGCCAAAAAGTTGGCAATCCGCTACAGTTAAGCCAAATGAATAGCAACACGGGTGCTTGATGAAGTCAGGCTGAGATAGTGGCCACATGCCACTGACCGTTAATCTGATCTGGGTAATGCCAGCGTAGAGAATGAAGTGCCTTTTTGCACTAATTTTATGCCTGCCGCTACCCGGTGGGCTTTTTTTTCGTGTTCGCCTATCCATTTTACATATCTATATGAAAAGGAGTCGAACAAACAGATGGCACAAAAAGAAACAGCAGCAAAGGGTTTGAAATTGACTGATATCTTGATCACTATCGTGATCGCAGCGGTGTTTGGTGTGATTTATCGCGTATGGGGGCCAATGTACGATATTTTGAAACCGTTCGGTCTTCACGCAGAGCAGTTGAGCTATGGCATGTGGTTTATGGCTGCGACCTTCGCATTTCTGGTTATTCGCAAACCCGGCGTTGCGTTATTGGCTGAGGTAGCGGCGGCGACGATAGAGGCGCTTTTTGGCGGCTCATGGGGTGTCTCGACGCTTGTCTATGGGTTGCTGCAAGGGCTTGGCGCTGAACTCATTTTTGCTCTTTTCCTTTACCGCCGTGCAAATGTGGGCGTGACAATCCTAGCGTCCTTCGCATCCGCAGCTTTATCCTTGCTTGTGGATAATTACTATGGCTATATTGATCAACTCACATTCTGGAACTACTGTCTGTTTATTGGACTTCGTCTCTTGGGCAGCGCTTTGATCGCCGGCGTATTCGCTTACTACTTAGCGGGTGCACTGGCCCGTACCGGTGTGCTTAGCCTAGTTCGTCCTGTTTCGAAGAAAGATTACGACGCATTGGGGTAACGTGATGAGCGAAGGAATGAGCGTGACGAATCTAAGGTTAAAATATCCCGGAGAAAACGCCCCCCTGTTATTTCAGGGGGTTTCCTTTTCGATAGAACCTGGAGAGAAGGTCCTGCTTCTGGGGCCGAGCGGCTGCGGCAAATCAACCCTGCTTCAAGTGTTAAGCGGTATTGTGCCCGACATTGTAGAGATTCCGCTCAAGGCAGATGGCATTCACACTCCAAGCCGCTCAGGCTATGTCTTTCAAGATCCGGAGACACAGTTCTGCATGCCGTATGTGGATGAGGAAATTGCTTTCGTCTTGGAAAATTTACAAGTCCCTCGTGAGGAGATGCCTGCTCGTATCGCGTATTATCTGGAGTTGGTGGGGCTTCAACTAGAAGACACCCATACTTTGGTTGGGAATCTGTCGCAAGGGATGAAACAGCGGCTGGCTATTGCGAGTGTGCTCGCCCTAGAGCCGGAAGTGCTGTTCCTAGACGAGCCTACGGCGCTTCTAGATGAAGAAGGCACTGAGCAGGTATGGGAAACGATTCGAAGGATTAGTGCTGAGAAGACACTGGTTATCGTGGAGCATAAAATAAGCGGCATCCTAGGATTCATCGACCGCTTGATCGTCATGTCACCAGATGGAGGACTGCTAGCAGATGGCCCGCCTCATGAGGTGTTCGAAGCTTACAAACAGCAAATGATCGACTACGGGATCTGGTACCCTGGTGTTTGGGACGATAATGAGATGGAGTTAGCGACAAGGAACAAGACTGAGGAGAAATCTGAAGACAAAACAGAGGACAAAAAGGCCTCCGTCATTCAGACTGCGGCGCCGGTCATGACCCTTCGCGATTTTGTAGGGTTACGCGGAGGGCAGATCAAGACCTCTGTGGATAACTTGAGCGTCTATCCTGGCGACTGGATTACCGTTGTCGGTGCCAACGGCGCGGGCAAAAGCTCGCTGCTGCTAGCGATCATGCGGCTCATTCCGACCCACGGCAGCTGCTGGATCGAGGGGGTTAAGGGCAGCAAAGTCGAGCAGCTTGCGGAGCAAGTTGGCTTTGTGTTCCAGAACCCCGAATTCCAATTCGTGACGAATTCGGTAGAGGAAGAGCTGGCCTACTCCTTGCCGGAGGCGGAGCAGGGGCGGGATGTGCAGCGGTCGGCTATAGAGCGGCTGCTTAGGGAATACGACCTGCTCGCGCTGCGCAAGAGGCATCCGTTCCAGCTGTCGATGGGCCAGAAGCGGCGCTTAAGCGTGGCGTCCGCGATGGTGCGCGTCCCCCGCATTCTGCTGCTCGATGAGCCCACCTTCGGGCTTGATGCGCGCGGTACGCTGCGCATCTTGCAGCAGCTGGAGCGGCTGCGGGCGAGCGGAACTGTGATCGTGATGGTTACGCACGATCCGGAGATTGTGAAACGCTGCGCCACACGCGTTTGGCAGGTTGAAGAGGGGCATGTGAAGGAGTTGCCGGCTGGGAAGCTGCCGGCCTCCGCCGCACGTGCTGCGGAAGGAGCTGCGATGCTATGCAAATAACATTCGCGTATCGTGAAACCTGGCTGCACCGGGTGAATCCGGGTGTGAAGCTGATCCTGTCCATTCTTCTGTTTATTGTTGTCGTGTTCACACATAATCTGAATGCGATGATATATTTGACCTTGGGCGCTTTGATGCCGCTCTTCTTCTTCTCAGGCCATCAGATGAAGCGGCTGCTGTTGTATGCCTCGCCGTTCTTGCTAATCTTTCTATCCTCTTCCACGGGGATGATGATGTTCGGCAGCGGAGATACGCTTTGGTACCAGCTGGGCTTCATCCGAATCACCGAAGAAAGCTTCTATCGCGGGATCCATCTGGGCTTTCGGGGCCTTCAAGTTGCTGCGGTTGGACTGTTGTTTAGCTTGACCACACGGCCGGTCGCGCTGTTCTATGCCATGATGCAGCAGTGGAAGGTCGCGCCGAAATACGCCTACAGCTTCCTCGTCGCGCTGCGCATGCTGCCGCTCATGCTCGAAGAGTTCCAAACTCTTCGCTATGCACTGAAGGTGCGGGGCAAGAAGAAGCGTAATCGTAATCCCATCACCGGATGGTATACGACGCTGCGAATGTATGCCATTCCGCTGCTTGCCCAGAGCATACGCCGCGCCCACCGGACGGCTGTGGCGATGGAAGCGAAGCGTTTTTCCGCGCAAAAAAAACGGACTTATTATTACATATCTTCCTATTCGATGCTAGATGTTTATTATATCTTTTATTGGATTGTTCTCGTCATTCTAGCTAATTGGCTGGGGAAAATATGGCCATTGTTGAATGCAGCGGATGTCCGATAGGAACAATGAAGAGCAATCCAAGCCAACGAACATATTGGTTTCGATTGCTCTTTGTTTTTGTCATTTGCCCCATTTAAGGGACAATACTATTTCACAGCACTGTTTCTCCGGGACGCGAGGATCGATAGTGAAATGAACAACGCTTGGTGTAAATTTAGTCAGAATGATGGACTCAATGCCGAAAGTATGGATAATCCGATCCACTTCTTTCTGATTGCCTTTCTGGGCATTGCTCATCAATTGGCCGGCTATAGCTGGGTCTTCCAGCTTTTGGATTAAGAGAGAGGCGTCTCGAAGGAGGGTCTGAGAGGTTGCAGCCGAATGTGAGAGTATTTTCGTATCGACTGGAGGAAAATCACGATGCCAAGCCCAGTAAGCAGGGTAGAATGCAACAGGAATAGGATAACGATCATAGGGCAAATAAGGGTGTGTGTAATAGGAAGGAGGATAATTCATGGGTGATCTCCTTTAGAATTTTATGCCAGAAATACGCTACACCACTATATGTGGATGGGGGCTGATGTGGTTCCTGAAATTTATGTTTTCGTCAGGAGTCACAGCACAACGCCGAATTCATCGGCAAGTCCTTGCAGGCCTTCAGGGGTGACGCGCACAGCCCGGCTATCGGGCAGCCGTTCAATCCAGCGAAGTTCGAACAGCCGGCGTGTGAGCGCAGCGCCAAGCGTACCTGAGATATGATGGCGGCGCTCGCTCCAGTCGAGGCACTGCCGCGCATAATGGCGCCTGCGTTTGCGGTCTTCCTCGACCTCGACGCCGAATCGTTCCAACCGCTGCTTACCCGCAGGGCTGAGGATGAAATCCTTGCCCGCCTCCTGCAGCAGGCCTAACTCAAGAAGCCGGTCCGTCAGAGCTACGCCAATCTGGCCGGCTATATGATCATAGCAGGTGCGCGCATAGCGCAGCGCCCTTAGTTGATCTGATTCGCGCAGCGAGCGAATCGGCTTCGGGGAGGCGATCGCTTGCAGCGCCTCCAGGGCATAGGCCACCTCGGCGCTCGCCAGCCGGTAGTACTTGTGCCGTCCATACGACTCATGGACGAGCAGACCGCCCTCCACCATCTTCGATAGGTGGGAGCTTGCTGTCTGAGGCGTAATACGCGCGAATCGCGCGAGTTCGCTTGCGGGCAGCGATTTACCGCCGAGAAGATTCAGCAGAATTGTGATGCGTGATGGTTCGCCTATCAGTGAAGCCACTTCCACAATATTTGGATTCGTACACATCCATATCAGCCTCCGTTTCATACAATCATACTTCGATACAGAACGAAATCAATTCAGTTTATAATCGATATATACTATGGTTAGTATTACAGTCATACTTCGATAATAAACGAAATTTGAGTGTGAAGACAACAGTCATCCTGAACGTGGATGTAGCCTATGGGAGGATAATATGAATCGCTATTTATTTGGATTAATGGTTGTTGTCACAACATCACTGATGGGGTCTTCCTTCGCTGTCGGTAAAGTGGGTTTGGCCTATTTCTCACCTCTTCTGTTGGTAGGCTGTCGCTTTACGCTGGCGGGATTAATTATGGCTCTATTTGTGAGAAAAAGGCCGCGTCCAGGTGATCTTCGAGACTGGGGCAAAATCATGAGCGTGGGGCTGTTCCAAACAGCTGGCGTCATGGGCTGCATTTTTCTAAGCTTACGCACAATTACCGCTGGGGAGTCTTCGATTTTGACTTTCACCAATCCACTGCTCGTCATCGTGCTGGGAACACTGTTTCTAGGTGCAAAATACCGAATTTCCCAATGGATTGGAGTCATGATCGGCTGTGCTGGCGTGTTTATCACGCTGGGTGTTCATTTGCAGTTGCAAACGGGTACTCTGCTTGGGATGGGATCTGCGATTTCGTGGGCTATCTCCACACTGCTCGTTAAGAAATGGGGAGCCAGTTTCGATGTGTGGGTCCTAACCGCTTACCAAATGCTGTTCGGCGGTCTCCTTCTCCTTGTTATGAGTCTGACCATGGAAACTCCGAAGCTAATTCTAGGAGTATCCGCCGTGTTGATTCTATTGTGGCTTGCAATCATGGCCTCCATCGTGCAATTCGCTTCATGGTTCTTCTTATTGAAACAAGGGAATCCCGGTAAAACGAGCGCCTTCTTATTCCTCGCCCCGTTCTTCGGTGTTTTATCAGGGTGGCTGCTGCTTGGTGAAGTCATAGAATGGTTTGTGTATGTAGGGGGATCACTCATCCTTATTGGTATTTTTTTCGTGAATTGGACGTTTTCAGCCCGAACTTGGAGAAAAGCGAAAGTGACCTCATCATAGAAGCTTCTAAAAACCCACCCCTTTGAGGGTGGGTTTTTCATGCTCGGCAGTTTATTATGTTGTGACCATATATGACTATATGAAAGAAATTACCTCTGGAAAGCGCTTTACAAATAAATATCGATCACATATAATCATAAATGAGATTAAACAATCAAACGCATGACCGTATATGCGCAAAACTATGAAATGGAATAGGGGGGATCCTGATGCTGTTTGAGGAAGAACGTCAGCAGAAGATCGCCGATTATGTTCAAGTAAAAGAGCGTGCGTCCGTTCAAGAGCTGGCTCAGCATTTTCAGGTGTCTGAATCAACGGTCCGCAGAGATCTAAAGATCCTTGAGGAAGAAGGCAAGCTTCGCCGTACGCATGGAGGAGCTGTAGCTTTTGTCAGTGACAATTCAGAGCCTACTTTTGTGGAAAAAGAAGATCGCTATCGTTTACAAAAGGAGCTGATAGCCAAAGAAGCCGCTTCTATGGTTCGAGAAGGCGATTCCATCATACTCGATTCGGGAACTACAACGTATTATTTGGCTAAAGAATTGAAAACATTCAAAAAGCTTACGGTAGTAACCAATTCCGTTGCGGTAGCTCAAGAATTGTCTGCCAACACAGGAATCGATTTGATTCTCACGGGTGGCACCTTGCGTCATGAAACGTTGGCGATGGTAGGTCCGCTAGCTGAGAAAGCATTGGAATCCGTGCATGTTGATAAAGCCTTCGTGGCTATCAACGGTCTGGATCCTGTCATTGGATTAACAACACCGAATATGTTGGAGGCTTCGACCAAACGGGCTTTCTTCCGATCAACCAAGCAAGTGATTTTACTCATGGACCACAGCAAATACGGAAGAGTATCTTTTGCTAAGGTTGCGGTATTAACCGAAATTGACCAGCTTCTGACAGATGACGGTATATCGGACAATGCGCTGAAAGAGCTAGATACGGCTGGGGTTACCGTAACCGTCGTACAAACAGGTGGGAGGAAGTCATGAAGCTGCCTGTCCTAACGATTACATTAAATCCGGCCTTAGACAAAACGGTAACGGTAGAAGATTTTGTTCTTGGCGGGTTGAACCGGATTAAAGAATGGCGAATGGATGCTGGAGGAAAGGGCATCAATGTTGCCAAAGTACTGAAGAATTTTTCCATTGATGTGACGGCTTGGGGCCTGTGTGCAGGGCGCCAGGGGAATGTGCTGACGGATACACTTTCGAGTCTAGGCATCCCGAATTGGTTTGTTCAGGCCAAAGGTGAAACGAGAACGAACCTGAAGCTGTATGTGGAACATACCCGGGAAACAACGGAGTTGAATGAGCCAGGTTTTACGGTAGATGAAGACGTGTTAAGTCAATTTCTTGATCGTTTCAGAAACGATGTTAGTCACGTTGCGTTAGTTGTCTTGGGGGGCAGTTTGCCAAAGGGAATACCGAGCGATTTCTATAAGACACTTATCCAAATTGCCAATGAGGCAGGTGTACGGACCGTATTGGATGCGGATGGTGAGTCTTTCGTCCATGGTATTGAGGCTCTTCCCTACGCGATCAAACCGAACATTCATGAGCTGGAATCTTTCTTCGGAGAGTCCTTCCGGACGGATGAAGAGATTATCGATGCGGCAAGAAGATTAATCGTTAAAGGAATTGCTTACGTGGCCGTTTCTTTAGGTGGAGAGGGATCGATTCTTGTAACGGAGACGGAGGCCATCCGCGCCAAACCTGCTCCAATTACTCCCCTAAGTACAGTGGGGGCTGGGGACTCCATGGTAGCCGCGCTCATTTATTGCATGCTGCATGGCATGTCGCTGGAAGAAGCTGCGAGGTGGAGCTCAGCTGCAGGAACCGTAACAGCTTTGAAGCCAGGAACACAGGTTTGTACGCTTGCTGAAGTGGAAGAAAAACTGGTCAGTGTGAACATATGGTCTATTCCAAAAACAACAAATTCGAATTGAAGGCGGGGGCGTCTATGAAAAAGATTCTTGCAGTTACAGCTTGTCCAACCGGTGTTGCTCATACGTACATGGCTGCTGAATCCCTAGCAAAAGCAGCTAGAGAAAAGGGTATTCCAATTAAAGTAGAAACCAGAGGAGCTGTCGGCGTAGAAAATGAGTTTACCGAGCAAGAGATTGCCGAGGCTCATGCCATTATTGTAGCTGCGGATACGGATGTATTAGAATCCCGTTTCGCTGGAAAGCCTGTTGTTAAAGTCCCTGTAGCGCAGGCGATCAAAAATCCGGCAGGCCTTCTCGATGAAGCGTTGAACAAAGAAGCGGCCTCTGCGGGTGATTATCTGAAGCAAGTAGAGCAGTCGAAATCTCAGCGCAGCGCTTCACGAACCGGAGTCTATAAGCATCTGATGACAGGTGTTTCCAACATGCTGCCTTTGGTTGTCGCTGGCGGATTGCTAATTGCACTTTCTTTTATTTTTGGAATTGAGGCTTTTAAAGAACAGGGTACTTTTGCAGCAGCTTTAATGGACATCGGCGGCGGAGCAGCTTTTGCTTTGATGGTACCAATCTTGGCGGGATTCATCGCCTTCTCCATTGCGGAAAAGCCGGGCTTGGCGCCGGGTCTTGTTGGCGGGATGCTCGCTTCAAAAATGGGGGCAGGTTTCCTTGGCGGTATCATTGCCGGATTTCTAGCGGGTTATGTCGCGAAGCTGTTGAAAGATTATATCAAGATGCCTAAGAATTTTGAAGGCTTGAAACCTATTCTAATTATTCCTTTATTAGCTACCGGAATTACTGGACTTCTAATGATTTATGTGATTGGCGAGCCCGTAAAAGCAATTATGGATGGTTTGACAGTATGGCTCAAATCGCTCGGATCCACGAATGCCGTATTGCTAGGTGTTCTATTGGGAGCGATGATGGCGTTCGATATGGGCGGCCCTGTGAATAAAGCGGCGTATACGTTCGCTGTAGGGTTGTTGGCCAGCAGTGTATACGGCCCGATGGCAGCGGTGATGGCTGCTGGTATGACACCTCCACTAGGTTTGTGGCTGGCAACGATACTTGCTCCGAAGAAATTTACGAAGGAGGAGCGGGATGCCGGAAAAGCGGCTTCCGTTCTGGGAATATCGTTTATCACGGAAGGTGCCATTCCGTTTGCCGCAGGCGATCCGTTCCGCGTGATCCCATCGATCATGGTCGGCTCCGCTTTAACAGGCGCTTTATCCATGCTGTTCGGTGCTACTCTGCGCGCGCCTCATGGAGGGATTTTCGTCCTGCCGATCCCGAATGCTGTCGGTCACTTGGCCTTGTATGCTTTAGCTATCGTAGCAGGAACAGTTGCTACAGCGATCATGCTGAATATATTGAAGAAGCCTGTAAAAGACTAAATCTTTATACAAATTAAAACAAATCACACAGGGGGAATTTCTTCCCCCTTTATATTTAGGGAGGATACGATTATGAATATTCAAGAACTGCTGAATGAACAAAGCATTTTGATCCCATTGGAAGCAACAAGCAAAGAAGAATGCATGCAATCCATGATCGACGGACTTGCAGCCGCTGGCTGTATTTCGGATAAGGCAGCATACCTGGAGGCGGTTTTGAAGCGGGAAGAAACCGGCTCGACTGGTATTGGTTTTGGGGTGGCTATTCCTCACGGGAAGTCGAACGGAGTCAGCAAGCCTGGCGTTGCTTTTGCCAAGTTAACTGGGCCTCTGGATTGGAAATCACTAGATGACCAGCCTGTTAGGATCGTCTTCATGATCGCTGTACCAGAGGCGGCCGCAGGCAATGAGCATCTGCAAATTCTGATCGCGCTCTCCCGTAAGCTGATTAACGAGGAGTTTCGTGAAAGCTTGTTGAACGTGACCGAAGCGCAGCAATTGATATCTATTCTACAAACCATCTAATAGGAGAGAAAAAACATGATCTCGAAAGAACTTACGATCCGGAACGATTCCGGTTTTCATATTCGCCCTGCCCAACTATTTACGGAAAAAGCGGCATCTTTTCAATCAACTGTAAATCTTGAATATATAAATGAACCTAATACTGTGATCATAGACGGGAAAAGTATTCTCGGTCTTATGACGCTTGGTTTGGAGAAGGGCTCGGTTATTACCCTGACAACAGAAGGGCCAGATGAACAAGCGGCGATGGATGCTTTGGCCCAATTGGTGGAAAGCGGCTTTGGAGAAGTATAAGAGCTGCTTATAGCAGCTTGAGGGATAGGAGATGCTAGCATGACGGAGAGAGTACTGCAAGGACTAGGGGTATCTGCCGGCATTCGCACAGGTAAAGCATTCGTGTACGCTCCAGTGCGACTAACGGACGTAGAGAAAAAGAAAACGCAAGATATCGATACCGAGGTTGAACGGCTTCGGAAAGCCAAAACAGCGTGCGAGGCTGAACTGCAAGTTCTGATTGAGAAAGCGCAGCTTACACTTGGGGAAGAAAAGGCTGTGATTCTGAAAGGGCAGATCAGCTTTTTGCAAGATCCCACCTTTTATCCACCTATGGAGAAATTAATTGTAAGCGAGCAGTGGACAGCGGAAAGCGCGATACATCAAGTGGTTACGCAGATTGCTGCTCTGTTCGAAAGCATGAAGAATGAATATATGCGGGAGCGAGCGGCAGATGTCCGCGATGTAGGAAACCGGATGTTCGCACAGCTATGTGAACGCAAAGGAACACAGCTTTCCGATATCGGGGAGCCTATCATTCTCGTAGCGGATGATCTGACACCTTCTGATACGGTTCAGTTGGACAAAAAATGGGTGCTCGGGTTTGTCACCCGTATAGGCGGCAAGACTTCCCATACAGCTATTTTGGCCAATTCATTAGGGATCGCAGCGATCCTGGGATTGGGGGATGGGATGGATCGGGTGCACCATGGAGATGAGCTTCTTATAGATGGCTCGACCGGAAAGTGTATCTTAAACCCATCGGCATCAACCAAGGAATCCTACCATGCTCTCATGCAGCGGGATGAAGCCGAGAAGGCCGAGCTGCTGGCTTATGTTGATCGGGACGCTGTCACGAAGGATGGCTTCCGAGTCGAACTGGCAGCAAACATCGGTACGGTGGAAGAATCGGTAAGCCTGCTGGGCCAAGGGGCTGAAGCGGTTGGACTGTACCGGACAGAGTTTTTATTTATGGGGCAATCTCAGATGCCTGACGAGGAAACTCAATATAAGGCTTACCAGCAAGTAGCAGAAGCAATGAAGGGACGCCCTGTTGTTATTCGTACGCTCGATATTGGCGGCGATAAGGAGCTTCCTTATCTGGATTTGCCGAAGGAAATGAATCCATTTCTTGGATACCGAGCCATTCGACTTTGTCTAGACCGCAAGGAATTGCTTATAACCCAGCTTCGTGCGATTTTGCGGGCAGGGGTTCACGGCGATGTGAAAATCATGTTTCCGATGATTTCGGGCATGGAAGAATGGCGTCAGGCGAAAGAAATCTATGAGCAGACTCGCGAACAGCTAAGCCAAGAAGGAATCCCTTATGCAGATTCTGTAGAATTGGGAATTATGATTGAAATTCCGTCAGCAGCATTGCTCGCTTCCAGATTTGCCAAGGAAGTAGACTTCTTCAGCATCGGGACGAACGATCTTGTGCAATACACGGTTGCTGTTGATCGTATGAATGAGAAGGTAGCTTATTTATACGATTATTTCCATCCCGCAGTCATTCGACTGATCAAGACGGTCATCGATGCTTCTAATGCTGTAGGCAAATGGAGCGGAATGTGCGGTAGTATGGCAGGTGATCCGATTGCAGCACCGCTTTTGCTCGGCTTAGGTCTGCATGAATGGAGTATGGCGGCTTCATCGCTTTCCAAGGTGAAGAAAGTGATTACGGATTTGAACCGCAGCGATTGCGAGTCGTTAGTTGAAAGGATTTTGGAGATGGACACGGCTGCCGAGGTTAGAGAGGCATTGCTGGCGTTTAAGCCATAATTTTAAAAAACCGTCAGGGTGTCCCTGACGGTTTTTCGTTGGTTCTACATTTAGTTAAGCGTCACGTAGCTTGTTGCTTTTTTACCTGTTGAAGTTACAGCAGTTAATTCGAAGGAAGTCACATTACCAGTGACAGTAACGTTTCCAGCCGCGTCAACCGCTACGGTTCCTACAGGTGTGCCGGCAGTTCCCTTAATATCATTCGTGATGAAAAGGGTGCCTAGTGCGAAATTAAAATTATAGCCTTTAATGTCCGCACTTTTATACTTAATGCCGTAGTTATCTGTGATGGAAAGATCCATTTCCGTATAAGCATTGAAGGTATAAACACTGCCTGTTACCGTCTTCTCAATGGTAGTTTGTCCTGCTTTTATTTCCTTAGCAGTGATAGCGTCGCTTTTAACCGTGACAGTAACGTTTAATTGCTTTGCGTCGTCATTTCCAATTTGGACAATGACACTAATGTCTGCAGTTCCCGGCTTGTTGCCTAGAACGTAAGCATGATGGTCTGAGGTAAGACCGACTTTAGCAATGCTAGAGTCAGAGGAATGAACGGATTGAACCACCCCAGGGATAGCAATGGGATCGCCACTAGCTGATGTCACTTTAATTTCAATTTCTTTAGCTAATTTACTTTGTGTTGGATCTTCAGCTGTTGCTTTGTAAACGAGATCATTTAATCCTGTTGCTGCATCTGTTAGACCGCTATCGAGCACACTAGCTAATGTGTAGGTGCCGTTAATCGAAACGTTCCCTGTACTAGGGGCTGTAACGCTAAAGCTGCCTGTTGTCGTTTGGACAGTGGAAGCGTCGAGGCCGCCAAGCGTAACTGTGTAATCGCCTGCAGCAAGCGCAAGAGTAGTCGTTAATGTTGCCGATTGACCATCACTAGCCCATTCTGTTGTCGTAGGTACGACCGTTGAACCATTTTTCAAAGTGAGCGTTGCTTTGCTAGCATCTATACAACAATTTCCTTCATTTCTTCTAGGCAAGCTAAGGATTGTTGTATGTTGTACAACAATTTATCCGATTTAGAGGCAATCGAGCTACTTTTGGCTGAAATTGTTGTATTTTTTGCAACAATTGCGTGGGAAACGCCGATTTGCTTGCATAAAATTTCACATAGTACAACATTAGCATGTGGATGAGCAAGCGAATGAGTACCTTGACCGTGGCTTTCTTTGATGCGCGGATAATTGATGATATTTTTGTTTTCTGCTTTGGATGAAGGAAGGAATTAGGAAGGCAAGTTGTACGATGTACAACAATTTCCTTCATTTCTTCTAGCAAGCTAAGGATTGTTGTATGTAGTAGCATGGATGGATAAGCGCGTACGTAAACACATACGCAGTGGGGGTAGCTTGCTTTAAAATGAATATACGCCTTGGACGCAACCTTCTACGCAGGAACCTTTACAAAACTCTCGCACAAGGGCAACATAAGCCGTATTTTCAGTCGTTTTGAGGCACTCATGCAAGGAAGGAAGCTTGCCGAGGTCTTTGTGCGGAGTCCCATTGTAAAAAATAGGGTGAAAATCCAAGCTCACCTATGCTATACTCAACAAACAGGAGATGATCTGATGAATTCCAAAATGTCATTCCAGCCGCTAAATCGCCCTAAATTGGTTGACGATGTTGTTAATCAATTGCAAAAGAAAATATCAGAAGGCGAGATGAAGCCGGGCGACAAGATTCCAACGGAACCCGAGCTGATGCAGCAATTCGGTGTCGGACGTTCGACGATCCGTGAAGCGGTCAGAGTGCTTGTTCATGCAGGTCTGCTCGAAAAGAAGCAGGGTTTCGGAACTTTTTTGACGGCTAACACCGGTATGCAGGAGCCGCTTGATCGTAGGCTTCGCAGAGCCGAGATCCTGGAGGTCTATGAGGTAAGAAGGATGCTCGAACTTGAAATCTCCCGATTAGCCGCTGAGCGCCGCGATGATCATGATCTCGAGCAGATGCGCAGCGCACTGGATCAACGGTCGGAAGCACTGGAGAAAGGTGATACAAGTACCTATTTGAGCTCAGATGTAAAGTTCCATCTGTCCATCGCCATCGCTAGCAAGAACAGCGTTGCTATCGACTTATACCGGTCCTTCTCAACCGTGCTCCTAGAAACTTCTTACAAATTGGTGAGCGTCGAGAGTCCACATGATCCCCACAATCTCCAGCACGAAAATATGTATCAAGCGATTAAAGACAAGGATGTATCGGCTGCCGAGTACTGGACCAAGCAAAATCTAGATGAAACGGTCAGTCAGCTTAAAAAGTATCTTAACCAGGAGTAGCTTTATTCTCCTCTAATTTTAAACATCAGATGATATGATGAAAGGAGTTTGAGATCACATGTCCGTATCAAACAATGCCCGTAATAGTACCGTTTATGCTATTTTATTTTCCATAAGCTTGGTTCATTTGTTGAATGATGCGATTCAATCCGTTATCCCTGCAGTGTTCCCGATTCTTCATAATTCGTTACAGCTCAGTTTTACACAAATCGGGTGGATTGCCTTCACGTTGAATGTGACGGCCTCGATGTTTCAACCCTTGATTGGTCTGTACACAGACGCAAAACCGAAGCCATTTCTGCTGCCCGCAGGTGTGTTTTTCTCTCTTATAGGCGTGATTGTCTTGGCTGTAGCATCTTCGTTCGCGCAGGTTATTTTAGCCGTTATCCTAGTAGGTCTGGGTTCCTCTGTCCTTCATCCGGAAGCATCGCGTGTAGCTTATTTGGCTGCTGGGCCTCGCAGAGGACTGGCGCAGTCGATATTCCAAACAGGCGGCAACATCGGGCAGGCTTTGGCCCCTGTCTTTACAGCCCTTATTTTTGTACCTTTTGGTCAATTCGGTATCATCTGGTTTTCATTTGTAGCTGCGGCGGGGATTGTTGTTCAATTTTTCGTTGCCAAATGGTATCGAAAGGCGGGAAGCCGTCCATCCACATCCAACAAAACCGGGGGTATCAGAAAGAAACTCCCACGTAAAATGGTTGCGTATGCGATATTTATTCTCATCATGCTGTTATTTTCCAAGTTTGTTTATGTGGCCAGCATGACAGGGTTCTATGCCTTTTATTTGATTGAACATGACCATCTTTCGGTTGAAAGAGCGCAGCTCTTCATTTTCACCTTGCTAGCTGCCGGAGCTGTAGGTACGTTCATGGGTGGACCGTTGGCGGATCGTTTTGGGAGACGTAATATGATCTGGTTCTCTATTCTAGGCACTGCGCCGTTCTCGCTGCTTCTGCCATATGCCAATTTGTTCTGGGCAGGTGTTCTTTGTGCGTGTATCGGGTTTATTTTGTTATCCGGTTTTTCCGTCATTGTCGTTTATGCACAAGAGCTGCTGCCAGGCAAGGTGGGTACAGTTTCTGGATTGTTCTTCGGATTGGCCTTTGGTTTAGGCGGGATCGGATCAGCTGTGCTGGGAACGCTGGCTGATGCAACAAGCATCACCTTTGTAATTAAGCTCTGTGCCTTTTTACCGTTAATTGGTTTATTGGCAGCCTTCCTTCCGACAGATAAAAAGCTGAATTTGCACGATATTGAGCTGCCGCAAACGGCAGTGAAAGCATGATTCATTAAGCTACAAGGATAAGCTCATAGCTACTAGGACGATGCTTACGATGTAGGTTTGCAGTGGGAGCTTGGGTCGTGCAACAATAAGGAGAGAATAAGCCACAGGGAGAGGAGCGGGATTCATGGAAATAAAAGATGCAATTCGCCATCGCCGCAGTATCGGGAAGGTTAAACAGGATCCTGTCGACAAGCCGCTAATCGAAGAAATCCTTGAAGCAGGCACTTGGGCGCCTAACCATTGTCACACAGAGCCATGGAGGTTCTGGGTCATGACTGGAGAAGGCAGAGGATTGCTTGGTCGAGGCTACGCTGAGGTTGCCGCTGCTGAAGCGGATCCAACACTTTCTGAGGAGGAGTTATCCAAGCTGAAAAGCGCTCAGGAGAAGAAAGCATTCCGAGCTCCTGTCGTTATTGCCGTGGCCGTAACACCCTCAGTGAAGCCTGTAGTTCCGGAGATCGAGGAATATGCGGCAGCACACGCCGCAGTTCAGAATATGCTGCTTACAGCGCACGCACTAGGTCTAGGAGCGGTATGGCGGTCGGGTGCACCTACCTATCATTCGAAGATGCGTGAAGCGTTCAGTTTAGTGGGAAAAGAGGAGCTGGTCGGATTCATCTACATCGGCTATCCAGACATGGCTCCTCCTAAGGCGCAGCGGGTGCCGTTCGAACAGAAGACGACATGGGTAAGCGAGTAAGGTAAAGTTTTGTCGAACCTAAAAGAACCGTCAGGGGATATTCCCTGGCGGTTTTCTCTTTTTGTGTAAACAAATCGTCGAACCGGTTTCATGATTTGTCATCATAGCTAGCAAGAAAATGCTTGAATTTCCTTGATTTTTGATTAAAACGATCATCGAAAGCGCTTATTTCCTTTACAAATCATTAAGCTCTATTTAAAACTCTGTTGATAAAACCGGTTTAATATGAAAGAGAAGTGAGGCGAGCTCGTATGGCCAACATAGATGATGTTGCAAAAGTAGCTGGGGTTTCCAAGAGCACAGTGTCCAACGTATTTAGCAAAAAAAGGCCGATCAGCAAGGAAGTGTCGCAGCGTGTACTGGAGGCAGCTTTACATTTGAATTATAGACCCAATTACTGGGCTCGCAGTTTAGCTAATAAGAAAACGAATATCATCGGGTTAAATATGGCTGGCGAGCAAGTGAAATTCAGTCAGTTCCATCTTGGCCTCTTTAATGGTGTGTTGAGAGAGTGTTATAACCAGGGCTATCGTTTGCTGGTAAACACCCTGTCTGCCGAATTCTCCAGTCAAGTGGAGCATTTGTCTACAGACCCGGTAGATGGCGATATTCTTCTGGATCCCGCCTCCAATGATGAGAGAATTTCCGAGCGAATCAAGCGCAACGTGCCGCTAGTCGTGATAGGAAGACCACAGGAGGAGTTCGAATCCAGTGTCTCTTATGTGGATAACGACAATATTGGGATGGGACAGATCGTTACTGAGTACCTTTTGCAATTAGGTCACACTCATATCGCGTTCCTCAATGCGCCGAAGAAAAGAACGGTCGCTCAAGACCGCGAACATGGTTACTACAGAGCCTACAATAAAGCCGAGCTGTCCGTTGATGCAAAGCTCATTGTGTACAAAGACAGCAGTCTAACATCCACTGTCTACGGCTACCAGATGACCAAGAAGCTATTAGCATCTTATCCGCATATTACAGCCATCATTACGGATACAGATAAAGTGGCTTTAGGGGTTTACCAAGCGGCTGCGGAGCTTAATTTGCAAATACCGCAAGACCTTTCTGTCTTTGCTTTCAGCGATGATTCTATCTTCGCACCTGAATTCAAGCCACCTCTTACAGGGGTCAGGCTCAATGGGGAGGTACTGGGAAGCGAGGCAGCCAAGCTGCTCATCGAACAGTGCCGTCAGCCCAATGCCATTGCCAAACGCATATTGATTCCTGCCAGTTTAGTTTATAGAGGCTCATGTGCCCGAGCGAGAGTTAGTAAACCCGCAAAACCCCATAAATAGATAGACAAATAGGAGGCCATACCCATGTTCAATAAAAAAGCAGGAATGATCGCAGCCGTCGTGTTATCGACAAGTATATTAGCCACTGCGTGCAGTACGAATACCGATAAAACAGCCGCATCAAACGTTAGCAGCGAAACTGCGAAGCCGGCTAAACAAGAAACCCTACGTATCCTAAGTGGAGTTGCAGGGGGCAAGACACCGGAAGAGAATGTCCTGTTTGAGAAGGAAGTAGAACGATTGACTGGTATTAAGGTTACCATCGAGAAGCCAGCAGCTGACTATGATAAGAAACTATACGCAGCGATCTCTGCTGGCGAAAAGTATGACCTCATTTATATGGGCAAAGGTAATATGGATGTTCTTGTTGATCAAGGCGCGCTGATGCCGTTAAACGATAAGATCAAAGCTTCCAAGATTTTATCCGATCCTACAGTCATTCCTACCAAGGAATGGGACATGATCACTTACAAAAATGGTCAGATCTTCAGTGTATTTAATAAATCAGAAGGCGGCACGCTGCCTACCGTTCGTCAAGATTGGATGGACAAGCTGAAGCTGCAGCAGCCGAAATCCTTGGAGGATTTCTACCAAGTACTGAAGTCATTCAAGGAAAAAGATCCAGACGGCAACGGTAAGGACGATACTTATGGCTTGTCCACGGCTGGGTTATACGATATTCAAGGGTTTATGAGCGCAGCAGGTGTGAAATATAAATATGTGATTGATGCTAGTGGCAAGCGCTCGATTCCTTATGCAACAGAAGCAGCGGTTCCGATTTATGAGTGGTTTGCGAAGCTGTACAAGGAAGGGATTCTAGACCCGAACTTCGCGACCAACGATTCAGCCAAAATGAGAGAGCTCTTCTTGACGAATCGCGTTGGGATGGTCACATACTGGGATGCATGGGTAGGCTTGTTCAATAATATGAAGAAAACGGATGATCCTAACTTTAAAGCCAAAGCGATCGCTGGGGCCGTAGGTCCAGATGGCAAAATCATGCTTCGCCGCGGCGACCCAAGTGTTTGGGGAATTCCAGTGAATGCTGAGCATGCCGATACAGCGATGAAATTCTTAGAATTCTGGCACTCCGAGAAGGGTAACATCCTTAGTACATTAGGGATTGAAGGCGATGATTACACCGTTAAAGACGGGAAATACACGCTAACGGATGAGGGAGTTAAGCATGGTATGGATCATGGTGCTCCGTTCCCGAACAACACGAACTTTAAGAATCCGATTGGTACGCTGCCAGGTGCAATTGAAGGCCGTCAAGTTATTTTCGACAATCATGCAACGATTGAAAACTCCACGAAAGACTGGCCGAGCGCTGAAAAAATCGTTACCAATTATGCTTTCCAAGCGATGATGGGTAAACTGCCAGCAGCAGAGGCTGTGAAAAAAATGAATGATGAGCTAAAAGCAGCTAAACTAATTGACTAATGAGAGAGCGGAGGCGGGGAATAACTCCCTAGCCGCCGCTTTACTTTTCATGGATAAGGTGGGACGTCTAGTGACCGCATGGGCTCGGTATCGCGTAATGTATATCATGATGATTCCCGTTGTGATTTATTTTTTGATTTTCTCTTATTACCCGCTCATTAAGGGCTTACAAATCTCCATGCAAAACTTTCGGATTATTGGAAATCGTCCGTTCGTTGGTCTTCAGAATTACATCGTGGTTTGGAACGATCCGGTATTCTGGCGTGTTTTGGAGAACACCTTAATTATTGGAATAGGGATGCTGATTGTAGGTTTTTTTGCCCCAATTATAACGGCTCTGTCGTTAAATGAAGTGCTTAAAACGTGGTTTAAGAAGCTGACGCAAATGGTTATTTACTTGCCGCATCTTTTTTCTTGGGTTGTTGTAGGAGGCATCTGGATCATCATGCTGTCGCCGGATGGGGGATTTGTTAATGATTTGTTGAAGCTGCTGGGTGCTGCGAAACCGATACATTTTTTTGCGGAAGTCGACTATGCCCAATCTTTAATGATCTTAACGAACACTTGGAAGGAAATGGGTTTTACATGCATTCTTTATTTGGCCTCTATCGTGACCATTTCCCCTTCTTTGTATGAAGCCGCGCGTATGGATGGAGCTGGCCGCTGGCAGCAGATTCGCTATGTTACTTTGCCTCAACTCATTCCGACGATGAAGGTTGTGACTTTGCTGAATATGATCGGGATGCTCCGGATGTTCGACCAAATGATCATTTTAAGTAATCCTGTTATTGCCCGAAAAGTGGATGTCCTGATGACGTATACGTATCAAAAAGGAATTCTGGAGTTCAAAATGGGCGTCGCTTCAGCCGCTGGCTTTCTTGTTGTATTGGCAACGCTGATCTTAGTGTTCGCAACCCGCAAATTGATTCGTTATGACGAGGAGTGAAATCGTGTTATGAATAAATCGTTGATCAGCAGGGACTTGCCCTTTCATCTATTGAACAGCCTCTTCCTGCTGCTGCTTGTCGCGACGATGATCCTGCCCATATGGAACACCTTTGTCATCTCCATATCCTCTAATATCTCATCCATGCATGGCGGTATTCGGTTATGGCCTTCAGAGCCTAGCCTAGAAGGATACCGTACGGTGTGGCAGCGCATTGAGCTGTGGAGACCTTTCGGTTTGAATGTGCTGGTGACGTTGGTGGGTACATTTATCCACGTGCTGCTATGTGCAATGGCCGGGTATGTGCTGCTGCACAAGGGGTTGCCTGGGCGCAAGCTGATCATTAGCTTTATTTTGCTAACCATGATGGTTCCGAATGAAGCCGTGATGATCCCCCTTTACGTTGTAAATAAAGAGCTGG
Source organism: Paenibacillus sp. J31P190 (assembly GCF_059692075.1). Lineage (NCBI taxonomy): Bacteria > Bacillati > Bacillota > Bacilli > Caryophanales > Paenibacillaceae > Paenibacillus > Paenibacillus sp. J31P190. Next base: position 97,278 of record NZ_JCAUAS010000010.1, read on the forward strand.
GTTTATTGAATTCCGTAAATGCTTTGATTTTATATAGTTTGGTGTCAGGTTTCAGTATTTTGCTAATGAGAAATTTCTTTGGAGCTGTTTCGTACGAAATGGCGGAATCCGCTAAAATCGACGGAGCCGGTGAGTTTCGCATTTTTTCCACCATGTATGTGCCGCTCGCTAAACCGGGATTGGCTACCGTAGCTTTGTTCGAATTCGTCTCCCGTTGGAATCAACTGACGCCTGGACTGCTCTATATCACCGATCAGAAAAAGTTCACTTTGCAGGTAGCGCTGCGCTCGCTCGTCATTCAGTCCGACTCAACCAGCAGCAACTTGTTTATGACGCCTAATGTTCGGATGGCCGGTGTCATGCTGGCCTTGATTCCATTGGTAGTTATTTATCCATTTGTGCAAAAATATTTCGTAACAGGCCTTATGGTCGGTGCTACGAAAGAATAGGGGGAGCCAATGAGCGTAACGATATCTCGTTTCATTAAAAGTGAGGAAGCTGATCGTTATTTAGAGGTTCCTTTTCAAGTAGCCTCAGGCATTGAACGTATTCACGTTAGCATAGAAGTGGAATCCCATGGACCAGGAGACTGCGTCATTGATCTTGGTTTAAAGGATACGGATCAAGTGAGAGGCTGGAGCGGGGGCGCGCGAACCGAATTTTATGTGGAGCTTGAAAAGGCGACTCCCGGATATGTACCTGGTTACTTGGTGGAGGGGGAGTGGTGTGTGCTGCTCGGTACGTACCGGATTCCACCGGCAGGATGCACCGTCATTGTAAAGGTTGCCTGCACCCCCAATGAAGGGCGTTGGCTGAAGGGCGATCTTCATATGCATACCGTCCACAGTGACGGAGCCCTGACATTATCCGAGAATGCTCGGATTATGGAAGAACTGGGCTGCGATTTTCTAGCGATGACGGATCATAATACGTACAGTCAAAACCTTGCTTATCCGCATGAAACGAGCGTTGTTTTAATTCCTGGTATGGAATTGACAACGAATCACGGCCATGCGAACTTCTTGGGTGTTGTTAAGCCAGTGGTAGATTTCCGTGCGACTAGCTCGGAGCAGGTGCAGGAACGTATACGTGAGGCAAGATCGAATGGCGCACGCGTCGTGCTGAACCATCCCCATTGTCCGAATTGCGGCTGGGAATGGGACTGGATGGTCGATTATGATTGGGTAGAGATTTGGAACGGGCCTTGGCGGGAAGCTAACCGCAAGACGCTCGACTGGTGGCATGGGCAGCTTTGCAGGGGCAAACGGCTCATCGCCGTAGGCGGCAGTGATATGCACCGGTTTGGAAGCTGCGTCAGTCACAGTTCGCCGACAACCTGGGTGTATGCATCCTCTCGAACCGTTGACGGCATACTGGATGGTATCGATACGGGGCGCGTTTTTCTAAGCTACTCCCCCGAAGGTCCGGTCATGGAGTTGAACGCAGGGAAGTATGATATGGGCGATGTAGTGCCTGTGGATGCACCGGAGCGTGAAGGAAATGTAAAGCTTGTAGTGTCAGGTTTGCTTGCAGGGGATGAGGTTAAGCTAATCTCGAATCAAGGTGTCGAGCGCTCATGTGTCGTTTACAATGAGCATTCGCTCGAGTTACTAGGTGAACTGGCAGGTCGAAGCTTTTATCGGGCTGAGGTGTGGCGGTATTTTGTCGAGGTGCATGAAATGCTTCTTGCATCTGTAAGTAATCCGCTGTATATGGCATAATGATGGCCATTTTAATCATTAAAAAACGAGCCGCCAGAACTTCTGGGGCTCGTTTTTATGATAAGTCGAGGTCAGATGGACTCGACTACTTGTTCTTAAGCGCAACCGCAACCTGCGCGGCCGTTTGCGCGTTGTGATAAACGAGCGCGATGTTCGTCTCCAAGCTGCGACCTTCGGTCAGCTGTTTGATGCGCGCTAGCAGGAAAGGCGTGACCTTCTTGCCGGTCACGTTTTGATCTTTGGCCTCAGCCAGCGCTTGCTGGATGACGCCTTCGATCTCGTTATGGTCCATCGCGGATTCCGCAGGGACCGGATTGGCGATGATGGCGCCGCCGGCAAGGCCCAGCTCCCACTTGGTGCGCAGCATGGCCGCAACCTCGGCTGCCTCATCGAGTCGGAAGTCAACGCCGTAGCCGCTTTCGCGGGCGTAGAAGGACGGGAATTCGCTCGTTTTGAAACCAACCACGGGTACGCCGTGGGTTTCCAAATACTCGAGCGTGCGGCCAATATCGAGGATCGACTTCACGCCTGCGCAGACGACAGCGACGTTCGTTTGGGCCAGCTCCGTTAAGTCAGCGGAGACGTCCATCGTCACTTCACCTTCGCGGTGAACACCGCCGATACCGCCGGTAGCGAACACTTCAATGCCGGCAAGCGCCGCGCCGATCATCGTTGCTGCTACAGTCGTTGCGCCGATTTTGCCGGACGATAGGATGTAAGGGAAGTCACGACGGCTAACTTTTTCTACATTGGCTGTTGTCGCGAAAGCCTCAAGCTCCTGCTCGTTCAAGCCGATTTTGATTTTGCCGTCCATAATGCCAATCGTTGCTGGAACAGCACCGTTGTCGCGGATGATTTGTTCCACTTTTTTGGCCATTTCAATGTTCTGCGGATAAGGCATCCCGTGGGAAATAATCGTTGTCTCCAAGGCAACAATGGGCTTATTGTTCGCGAGAGCATCTTTCACTTCGTCGGTAAATGTCAGGTAAGATGTGTTCATATTAGATTCAGTCTCCTTTAGTTATCGATTGTATAGTTTGTAGCAGTCGTTCTTCGGTTAGCTCACTAGCTACAGATTGATTGGTTTGAAGCGTAATATGTGCCGCAGCGAGCCCATAGGAGCATGCGTCCATATAGGTATGTTGATGCATCACACCATAAGCGATACCAGCGACGAGAGCATCGCCTGCGCCGGTTACTTCCACGACATGGGTAGGAATAGGAGGGAAAAGCTGCTCGCCTTCCTCGCCAGCATACATGACACCCGCGCTGCCGAGTGTAATGAATACGTGTTTCACACCCCGTGCCTGAATAGCTCTAGCCAGCTTGGCGGAATCTTGATCGGTTTCTACCGAGGAACCAGCAAGCAGACGAGCTTCTTCCAGGTTAGGGAAGATCGCTGTAATACCATGAAGCTCCTGCGGGAGCTTTTTCGCTTTTTCGGAAGAGACAGGGTCGATGAATAGCGTGATGCCTTCTTCTTTACAGCGCTTAATTAATTCTTGGAGCGTATCCGCAGGCAAATTCGTATCGGCAATGACCAGCTGGGAAGCCGCAATATGGGACCATTTGTCCATCAAAAGCTGGGGTGTACATTTATCGTAAATTTCCATGTTGGCAAAAGCCAAAAACATTTCGCCCGTGGCATCAAGCAGCGCCGTGTAAGTCCCCGTGTTCTCGCCCTGAAGGACAATCGTTTGGCTGACGTCGACACCGCGCTTTCGTGTTTCATCAAGCACCCACTGACCAGCCTTATCGTCACCGACAACGGTTACGAGGGCAGTCCGGCAGGATAAACCAGCTAGTGTATCCGCGATATTGCGAGCCACACCGCCGCAGGACTCGGTGACCGTTACCGGATTCGAGGAGGCCAGTCGAATGGCCTGCTTGCTGGCAGCTTTACTGTCGAGGTTCGCGCCGCCGATACACATGACGGTTTGGTCATCAGATGTGACATAGGCTCGGCCTCGGATCGTACCTTTCTTGGTCAACGCAGCGATATAGCCGGCAACAGCAGATCGGGAAATGCCTATGGCACTGGCTATTTCAATTTGGGAGATGAATGGATTTTGACGTATTAGTGCTAAAATTTGCTGTTCACGATCCATGAAAAGCTCCTTTCAAACGAATAACTGCCTTTAGTTTAACGCAATAAAAAACAAATGTCTATAATATAAACAAATGTCTATGAGCGATTTTGCGAAACAGAAAAAAGCCTTCCCCTAAACCGGGAACAAGGCCTCTTTAACCAACCTTCACATTTCACATTAAGAAGTCCGGGAACGTTTGCCGAGTCCGAGCAGTCCGATTAAACCAAGCAGTCCTAGGTAATTCCACCAAGGAGAAGCTTTGTCTTGCGCTTCGTTTGCTGCTTGGGCATGGACCTTTAAAGCCTTCATCGACGTAGGCGGTGTAAGCCCATATCCAGCCGCATGACTGTTCATACTGCCCGTTTTACGCAAATTAGCATCCGCGCCAGGCATGCCGAACGGATTCGTGTCAAAGAACGTCGGTGAGCCTTGTTTGGCGGCTTCCCAACTATCTACTTGCGAAATCATTTGCTGGTTAGGGGAATGCATACGATAGTGATGTGCCCCAAGGAGAGCCGAGATTGACAAAAAAGAAATCATACCCAGCTTCATAAATCTGGAAACCATGATCCATACCTCCAAGACTTGTTGAATTGGTACTGTAAGTGTAGGTATCGATATATTCCCCTAAGAGCAAGAACTTATGCTTTTTTCTGTAAAATGAGAAAAAACCGCTGTCCCCCAATTTGGGAAACAACGGTTTCATTGGTATTACTTCGTAACTGTTACTTGTACGGTCGTTCTCATGTTGGAATACGTGACCGTAATTCTAGCAGACCCTTTGCCGGTTGCTCGAATGATGCCATCCTTCACATCAGCAATCATGATGTTCGACGATGTCCATAGTGCAGGTTTGGTTACATCTTCTTCGGACCCGTCTGTGTAGGTAGCCAACGCCTCAATCTGAGCTGTTTTGCCTTCTTGCAGCTCGATCTTGACGACATCTGTTTTCAAATATTTCAGTGAATCAATTTCCACGGGAATAGCGACCATTTTGCCGCCGAAGGACCCGGTGATCGTTGTTTTTCCTGAACCAGTAGCTGTGAAAAGCCCATTCGTGACAGTTCCTAGTTTATAGGCCATGACTTTCCATGTTGCTGTTTCCGTGACATCTTTGGTAGTGCCGTCCGCTAAAGTAGCGGTTAATTTCACTTGTACTTGCTCGCCGCTTTTGGTGACAATGAAAGATTTATCAGCGACTAGTGTCTGAATCACGCCGATTTCAACCGGAATGGATACACTTTTACCGCCATAAGTTGCGGTTATGGTTGCTTTACCTCGGGAAACCGATGTTACAACACCTTTGGATACTGACGCGATGGTGGTGCTGCTTGATTTCCACTCAGCCTCATTGGTTACAGTGCGGGCTGTGCCGCTAGCATCTGTAGCCGTCAGTATGATAGATCTTGTTTCATTCAAGTCAAAAACTAGATTAGCGACATTCGCCGATAGATCGCTGGCCATATCGACTGTGACCGAGATTGTAACTGTCTTGCTATCCAGCTGCGCGGTCAGGGTCGTTTCTCCTGAAGCTACAGCTTTTACTTTACCTCCGTCAACAGTGGCTGCTTTGGGATTACTGCTTGTCCAGATGACATCTGAGGCTGCATTGCTATTTTTTGTATCATCGGTATATATAGCTTCTGCTGTTAAAGTAACGGAATCGCCTTTTTTCATAACTAGCTTCTCTTGACTGACCGTCAAACTTTTCAATACGCCAACCGATACTTGAATACTAGTTGTGCGTGTACCGTATTTCCCTGTAATCGTTGCAGTGCCGGTAGAAATCCCTGTGATTTCACCGCCCCGTACTTCGGCGATATCTTTGGAGCTGGTCGTCCATTCTGCCAGGGATGTAGCATCCAATTCTCTGTTATCTTTGAAATAAGCGGTTAACGTGACTTTGTCGGACCCGCCTTTTTGTAGATTTACAGCTTTTTTACTTGCTTTGATGCTCGTAGGGATATCGACTTCCACTTTGGTTGTCGTTGTTTTGCCGCCGTATTTAGCGGTTACCGTGGCTTCACCGGATTTATAAGCTTTAACTAAACCTTTACTGACAAATGCAACGGCGTCGTTATCCACGCTCCAAGTCGCGCTATCTGCGATGGTATTGTCGCTTGTACCATCGGCATAAGTAGCCGTCAGAGTAAGGGCGGGAAGCACTTGACCTACTTGCATAGAGAGCAGGTCGGTACTAACGACTAAACGGCGAGGAACTTCAACATCAACGTTAGCTGTAACTACTTTATCACCGTATTTGGCATAAATCGTCGCTTCACCAATGGATATGGCAGTCAGCTTACCTTTGGTAACTTGGACGATATCTTCATCACTTGAAGCCCATTCAGCGCGGTCTGTAAAGTTAACGGGTGTAGCGCTGTCGATGTAGGTAGCTTCTAATTTCAGATCTTTCATTGCATTTTTCTTCATTAAGACATTTGGTTGATCTAATGTGAGTTTCAACGTACTGTCCACATCAACTTTAACCGTTGTCGATTTAGTCCCGTATGTAGCAGTTAAATTAGCTGTACCTACACCGTAACCTTTAACGGAACCATTAATGACATCAGCAACGTTCGGTTTATCAGTGGTCCATACTGCTTTAGCGGATACATCAGCGTTTGTACCATCTGGATAGGTAGCGTTCAGTACGATTGGTTCTGTTCCATTAAGCAGTAAGGATATACTGGATTTCACAGCGTCAATACGTCTTACAATTTCAACATCGACTGGCAATGTCAGGGATTGATTCATATATTTAATCGTAATCGATGCACTGCCGGGATTCTGTCCCTTCACTAAACCATTCGTTACGGTCGCAATGGAGCTCGTATCGACGGTGTAATCAGCCTTGCTCGTTACATCTTCGGACGTGCCGTCATCGTAAAAGGCTGTAATCTTAACTTGATCAGTCGCATTAAGGCGAAGAGCCAGAGACTGTTTATCTTTGGTTAATGATTTTACCTTTTTGCTAACATCGACGTTAACGATTACGGTCTTACCCATATACGTGGCAGTTATCACGGCCTTGCCTTCTTTTTTGGCTGTTACCACACCCGCATAGACGGAGGCAATATCGGTCGAACCGGAATTCCAATCGGTTTTGACGGTTGCATTCTCGGTAGAACCGCTTACGAAGATGGCGGTTGCCGTCAGATTGGCTGTATCTCCGACTTGCAAAGCAAGTTCGTTTTTATTCAGGACGAGCTTAGAAATCTCATCAGCTGCAAAAGCGGTTCCTGTCACTAAGGATTGAGTAGCTAGAATAAAAATAAATACCAAGGATAACCACTTACTGTGTCTAGACTTCATTTCTCTCGTTCCCTCCATTGTTGTTCCTCTACGATTTATAAATTTGAAAATTATGGAACGCTACTATTATCGGAATATAGAGGGTTAAAATGAATAGTTGTCATAATAAATACCCAAATACATCCATCGAATCATAGTTTCAAGTTCCTTACTTGCCAGCAAGTTTGTGCCCCACGCCCTTCCCATTTGATGATCATAAGGATTACAGATGAATATAAGTTAAACCTATGTAATTGGTAAAAATTACTTAAGCTTAGACGGGAGGTTGTGAACAAAGGTTGCAGCAAGTTGGTATTCTTTACGAAGGCAGGCGAATTTTAGAAAAAGGAGGATCCGCCAAAGGATCCTCCTTTCTTTAATCTTATTTATTTGGGTTGGGAGTAAGGTCGAAATATCTGAACTTGAGAGATTTGATTGGATTATATCCAATGATGTCTCATGACATCGGCGGTTGGGGTTAGTTCCATTGGATTTATACAGTGGAATATGTGGAAATAGCTCAGAAAAGCTGGTTTTAGAGCATTCTATTGGATTAACTCCAATGAAAGCGAGTAAATAGGTTGAATGAGCCTGATTTGATTGTATTTTATCCAATGGAACAAACGAGGGGAGTTTGTTGATTATGCATCTACAGATATTAGCCGTAGGGAGATTGAAGGAGCGCTAAACTCGTGAACGGGATCGCGGAGTATGTGAGGCGCATTGGGCCGTAGCCAAGGTGCAGATGATAGAAGTGCCGGACAATAGGGCAGCGGAGAACATGTGCCCTGCTGAGGAACAGCAGCTGATGCGGTTGGTGCTGGTGGAGCAGGTTAACCGCATGATGCGGATAAATCGCGAGGAACCATACCATAAGTAAGGCAAATTGTTTGGATAAAATTGTATCGCAACAAGGATATGAATATAAGTAGATGCGCGTTAAACCTAAAAAGGACCGTCAGGAGGATCTTTCCTGACGGTTTTTCTTCATAAGTGCGTCATTTCCATCCGATGCTAAGATCGTTTCACGACTTTAAAATTTTCCTCAAGGAGCAGCCAGTTTTGCGGAAATTTAAGACCAAGCTTCCAGTAACTAATCCCGCGTAAGCCAAGCTCTTTCAATAAGCGGAATTTCGCTTGAATCGAGCGCGCGTCCTCGAACCAGACGGTGTGTTCCTTGCCAGCATCGTCCCAGTAGTTGAAATGCGGGGCTTGCGCCGTGTAATCGTATAGGATCTGCGCATTATACTTACGGGCCAGATCAATAGCCGCTTGCGGAGAGACAGCCTTAGCAAAGGCGCCGCCTTTAACATAGGGCAACGTCCAGTCGTAGCCGTACAGATTTTGACCCATCATGACTTTGGAAGCGGGCATCTCGCTGATGGCGTATTCCAGCACTTTGCGCACGGGTCCGATGGGGGAGACGGCCATAGGGGGGCCACCGCTATAGCCCCACTCGTACGTCATGATGACGACGAAATCGACGATCTGGCCATGCGCTCTGTAATCATGCGCAGAGTACCAGGCGCCGGCTTGAGCGGCGCTTGTTTTCGGCGCGAGTGCCGTAGACATCAAGTAGCCCTCTTGATGGAGTTGTGCCGCTGCTTTACGAAGAAAGCGATTGTAGGCATCACGATCATCGGGGAACAGATGCTCAATGTCGAAATGGATATCGCGGAATCCATATTGTTTGGCGGTGCTTTTAATAGTCTGAAGCAGACGATTCTGAACAGTGTCGTCGGTGAGGATAATATGTCCGAGCTCAGCGCTGAATTGGTCATTCTCAAGATTGGTCACAACCATCATCAAGGTGACGCCATGCTGTGAGGCAATTCCGCGAAGATCATCCAGCTGCGGAGCTTCGAGGGTGCCGTCCCGTTTAATACGGAAGCTGAATGGAGCTAAGTACGTAAGATGAGGGGCGGCTTCCTTGGCGGATTGAATAAGAACGGGCGATACGTCAGTCCCGCGAGGCTCTAAATAGGCATTCACTTCTGCCTGTTTGCGCGGGGTTGGCGGAATATAGAGGCGAAAGCCAACAGGTAAAGATTGATACATGGTTAGTCCATTGACAGAGGCAAGGGTCTGCAGGTCGATTCCGAGCTTACGGGCAATCAGATAGAGCCCTTCACCGGGCTGTACCCAGTAGAACGAGCCAACAATCGGAATGACCAATGCCTGTCCGATGACCAGGGATTGGCTGGGGGTCATTTCATTGGCTGATGCGATCGTATCTACCGACACTCCATACGTTTGCGAAATGCGGTATAACGTCTGTCCCTTCTGGACAACGTGGATTTGCATAGGGGTTCCTCCCATTCTTCGTAAGCAAAGGCGTTACATCCGAGCCTACTTTTTCCTTTACCTTATTCGAAGAGAAGGAGTTGGGTGTATGTCTATTGGAAAATGTCTGCTGGAAAAAAGCAAAGAACTCGATTGACATCATGCCTCCGCTGCGGCAGGAGAATCGAGTTCTAGCAGTAAAAACTATAGACCTTGCTGCCTCAGGAGCTGAGCGGTCAGCGCCGGATGCGAGATAGGGAAGTGGTGAGCAGCCGCTATCTCCACCGTGCGCGCGGAGCGAAAGCGCTCCGGCAGGCGGTACGTCCGATCCTGGGTTCCCCACAGGATCGACGCCTCATGCAGCCACGCACCGGGCTGCAGCTGTGCAAAGCTCTCTGCGCGCGTCAGCGCAGAGAGGGTCTCCGCAGTCGTCTTCCGCACACGCGGCGACTGCAGCTCGGCCAGGACATAAGTGACATACGCGGGCGGTATGTCACTTATGTCCGTGAAGCAGCTCTGCGCCAGCAGCTGCTTCTGTAAGCTTGCCGCGCGGAGGTACCGCAGCGCGGCTTCGTTGATTCGCGCGCTGCGGTACCTCCGCGCAGCGCTGTGCAGAGCAGGCTGCAGCAGATGCAGCCTGTGGATCTGTTCCGGTACGCGAGCGTAGGCGTGGGCGGCGAGCAGTCCGCCCAGCGAGTGCCCCACGAGCGTAACCGGGGTCTCGAAAGACCGAATCGCCTGGACAAGCGATTCGATATGCCCTTCTATCACGTCCGTACCGTGGTGATAGGGCGAACGGCCGAAGCCTGGGAGATCGACCAGGCAGACGGAAGACTCAGGGAATTGCTCGGCCAGCGGAAGCAAGCAGTCAGCTCCGCTTAAAGTGCCATGAACGAACAGGATCGGAGGCTTCCCCTTGTCTGATCCCACCCGTTCCAGTGTGGCCAAAGGCCCTCTTTTACGGCGTATATATCTCTCTGCCAGAGGGTGGGAATGAACGAGACGAAAGTCGAGATCCGAGATGGTATGGGGCATAATCGAGGTGTTAATCGCGTGCCCCAATCCGTACTTTCTCTGCATGTCTTGCGCGGCAGTTAGGGGATAGGTCTGATTTACATCCACGATGAAATCGAGGGATTCCTTAGGAATTCCGATTTTCCGTCCAAGAGGACTCCCCAGAATCTTTGACAACCATTTAGGGGAGATCGCTCCCCATGGTTTACTGACACGAAGTTCCTTGGCTATGCCCGACACGAGCTCTGTCATCGAGGAACTTTGCTTCTTCTCATCCAGTAAGTAGTAGGTTTGGCTAACGGGATTCGATTCCTTCGCCAGAGCGCTAATGAACTCAGCTGCGTGATCAACATGAAAGAGAGGCAGCCAATGGGAATTACCGCCGGGTGTGATACCCATCAACCTACGCGCGGTGGCCTGTACGAGAATACCGAGCCCGCCTGTTTGCGGGGTATCCCCATTTTCTGAGCTGCCAATAAGAACGCTTGGATGGACGACAGATAGAGGAAAGTTTAGCTGCTTCGCTCCTTGGCGAATGCGCAAATCAGCTAGAAATTTCATGAGCTCGTAAGGAGATTCTTTCTCTAAACTAGCGATGATAGGTGCTGGATTGTGGATATTATCAGCTGTAAAGGGACTTTTGAAGCCGACTAGATGGATGAAATGCTGCAGACCTTTGCGCCTTTGAATTTGCGATGTCAAACTTAGCAATTCCTCGGCGGCTTGCAGGAAAACCGCACGGGCCTCGGCCTCCCCGATCCGAATATCCATCGGTCCACCTGCGTGAATGATGACATCTGCCTTTAGCACGGATGCCATGTCAGGCGCGCTTAATCCAAGGCCGGGTAAGCTTAAATCTCCTATAACCGGGGAAATTCGCTCATTTCCCATGCTAGTTTCCCACTGACCATCACCGCTAAGCCCGCCTAATTGCTTGCGGATCTGCTCCCATCGAGCTTTGGAACGAACGAGCACCGAAATGGTATGATCCTCACGGGATAGCTGCTCTAATGTTTGTGTTCCTATGAACCCTGTACCTCCTGTGATGAAAATATGTGTCATCTTAATTGCCTGCCCTTCATTGTTATTTTAGTACTAATTAGTACTAGTTGTGGTTAAAAAAATTACTTTAGCAACAAGGCTAAAGTAGAAAGAGTTTGATCCAACATGGCTGGATCTTGGTTTGCATGCTGCAGGAACAGCCCGCCTTCAATCGTCGAAACGATCAATTGAGCCGTGGCTTTTGTCGGCAGAGTGGACGAAAACTCCTTGTTATGAACACCCTCGATGAGCAGGGCTTCCACCGTAAGTATTTGGTCCCGGAAAAAAACGCTCACTTTCTCTCGCAGTACATCTGCATCAAGCGGCATCTGTGTATAGAGCGTAAGAAACGGGCATCCGCCTAAGGAAGTCCGTTCAAGTCCTGTCAGCACTTGTAGGAGAGCAGTGAAACGCTCCTGCACACTTAACTCCGAATGTGACACGGTCTCCTGGATCATCTCGTTATAGGTGTGAATAAGTTGTTCGAGAATTGCGGTCAACAGGTCTTCTTTGCTTTTGAAATAATAATAAATATTTGTTTTGGACACTTTGCTCACTGCAACGATTTCGTCCATGCTGGTTGCTAAGTAGCCTTTGGTCAGGAACAAATCTGTTGCCACTTGAATCACGAGATCACGGTTGGTTAATTTTTTTTGCTTTTTCATAAATAGTACTATACGGTACTAAAAATCAATTGTCAAATCCGAAATGTATATCTTACAATCGAAAGAAGATAATAGCATTATTGGAAACTGATTCATAAGGATGCTGCACATGAGAACCAAGCCACGCCGTCAAATTGCTTCTGTCGGCTTATTAGGGATTACCCAATTACATTTGCGCAATCCACTCATTATTTTATGGTGGGCAGCTGCCTTTCCGGGTTTTGGTCATATCCTGTTATCCAAGTACTTTCGCGGCTTTATCCTCATTGGATGGGAGATGCTCATTAATACCCAGATGCATTTGAACGAAGCGATCGTATACACCTTCACGGGTCAATTCGAGCGAGTGGGTGAGGTGCTAAATATTCGCTGGATGTCACTTTATGCGCCTGTTTATTTATTTGCGATCTACGACAGCTATCGAACCTCCGTGGATATGAATCATCAGTTTATTTTGGCCAAGAGGGAAAATGCCCCGATGGATTGTTTCAAAATGGGCGGTATGGAAATTAACTATCTAGATAAACGCTCGCCATGGCTAGCGATGGTGTGGTCCTTATTAATGCCGGGAATGGGACAGCTTTACTCCCATCGGATTATCAATGCTTTTTTTATACTTGTGAACTGGATTTTGCTTTCCTATTTCTCTCATTTGCTTGAAGGAATTCACTATTTACTCATGTGGGATTTAAGACAGTCAGCTAGTGTGGTAAATATGCATTGGCTTTTATTTTTACCGTCTCTTTACGGTTTTTCCGTCTACGATGCTTATGTGAGTACGGTAGAATATAACAAACTGTTTGATCATGAGCAGGTTTGCATGCTGCAAAAGGACTATCAGCATCCCCAATTTCCATTTCCTAAATCTTCGCTTCGAAAATGAGGGTGACACCATGCATGTAATAGCATCATTTGAACATTCGATCTATTTGGAGCTGGCGATTACTGCTCTAGAAGAGACGGGTATTCCAAAGGAACACATTTATGCTGTTTCTTTACAGGAGAAACCTAACAAACCGAAGATGTTCGACACGATCCATCGCTCCGATGGCGTTAGTTTATTTGATGCTGGGACTGCTCTGGCAACGGCTCTCACGGTGGTTGGCTCTACCTATGGCTTTATTTTAAAAGGAGGGGCCATTCTTTGGGGCCTTATCGGCGCAGCTGTGGGGTTCATCATTGGGTTCATCATTGATATCGTTCATAAAAAAAAGAAGAAAGCGGATCTCCCATCCCGAGACAAAATAACGGAAGTTATTGTCCTCGTCGCTTGCGACAAAGAGGAAACCAAGCAAATTCAGGCTGTCTTCTGGGAGCATCATGCCTTTGGAGTAGCTATTTGTGATTGAATTTTGGCTGCGCAAAAGCGGATAGACTCGTTGCCGAGTTAATGCCTTCTCAACGAGCGCGTTATAGCACCGCCGCATGGCGGTGGTCAACCCCGTACGGGTTATTTTTGAAATAGTTGGATCAAAGGGGAGGTGAAAGCTTACCTCTATTTAGCATGTTTAGTTATGGATTTTGCTGAGTTGAGTGAGATTGTGGAGAGAATGCGTAATCATTTGGTAAGTGACTATGGGTTGGAGTTGTTTGTGGTTGAGTGTGATTGTGGATACGTTCATAAACACTCAGTAAGTGTCTATGCGTTCTTGGCACTGGTGGTTTGTTTAATTGTCTTGTCTTGTTCTTGTCTGGTCTGGTTTATCTAGGTTATGTGGTTATTTGTTTAATGTTTATTTAGTGGAAATAGAAAATTTGGAGGCAAGTTGCACAACGTACAACAATTTCCTTGATTTCTTCTGTAAAGGTTAAAGATGTTGTATCTCGTACAACAATTTATCCGTTTTATAGGCTATAAAGTCATTTTTTGCTGAAATTGCTGTATTTTCTGCAACATTAGCGTAGAAAACCTGAATTAACCTGCAAAATGTTGTACGGTGTACAACATTGCCCTACGAAACAAGCGAATACTTAAACAAATAGGCCTTGGGCGGCATAATATGGTTAACATCAACCTTTGCAGCACTCGCTTTCTCAACGTGCGAGAATCCTGGGCGCCGTTGTAGCACCGCCGGATGGCGGTGGTCAACCCCAATAAAGACGATGCAAGCCGTGTTTTAGTATGCAAGAGCATTTGGGTACTATTGGCAAATAGTACTATCTGGAATGGGAAGTTTCTCCTATACTAAGAACAAGAGCAAAACACTAAAGCGTTGCGGCAGCAACCACAGGGGGCTTTCTGAGATGATGGATCATCGGAGACGGAATACGACAGCATTTACTTTTATGGCATGGGCATCTTTCATTGGGGCGTTTCTGGCGATGTTCATCGGGATTTATACATTGGAAGAATCACTGAGTGTCAAAGGTTACTTCGCAGTTTGCGCGTTATTCCTCACGATGTCAGCTTTTGTCTTACAGAAGGTTATTCGTGATAATTTGGAGGATGGCTACGGTTCACGCAAACGCAATACAGCGGCTTTCACGTTCTTGGCATGGAGCTCATTTGCTCTAGCGCTTCTGGGTATGTTTATTGGGATTATTAACCTAGAGCAGTTGCTTTCTGTAAAAGGTTATTACGCTGTTACGGCCTTGTTCCTGACGATGTCTTCCTTTGTTCTCCAGAAAACGGTACGTGACAACAACGATGATGAGCTCCTGCAACCGATTGAAAATAAATTAGAAAATAAATTCGAAGAGCTGTAGCACACAGCGCTTTGCCAAGAAGTTTAGTTCATGATTGATGAACTAAGCTTTTTTCAATTTTTGCCTATATGACTAAAAGGATGGCAGGAACACGAAAGATGTTGCTATAATGGCGTCAAGGGATTGGCCACTCTAAGATATAGGGGTAAATGAGATGAGATCATGGAGTCGACTTTTACTAAGCATTAACCGCAGCTTCAGGGTAAAACTGATTCTCAGCTTATCCGTCATCATTTTGCTGACCTTCGGCATAACGGGTTATTTAACGTATCGCTATAACTTGACACTGTTTGAAGAGGAAATCAGTAAGCAGTTTTCGAGTACGAACGAAGAAGCACTGGCGAAGATGGATCTGAAAGTACAGGAGGTTGTACGGATCTCACAAACGGTTGTATTTAATCCTGAAATCGAAAAGGTCATCACGCTGATCAATTCGAGCGAAGATTCCGATCCTTTTAATCTGTACTACAATAAAAAGCAAATCGAAGATCAGATATTCCAGATCAAATCCGATGCGCCTTATATTACCGGCATGTACTTGTATGACCTCAAAGGGAATCCTTCTTATTTCAGCTATACCACCTCGGCCATTAACATGCCGAATGAGAGCGTATTCAGCACAATTCGTTCCAAAATCAACGACACCTATGGGGATCTCGTATGGATTAACATGCCATTGTCATCCTCCGTGGAGCCAAGCGGGTTCAGAAACACAATCATTGTGGCCCGATGGATGAAAAATAGCGCTTTGAACACGTATGGTGTGCTCGTGATGGCTTTTGACGAATCGTTCTTCTCAGGTTCTCTAAAGGAACTAACGAAGAATGGAGAGGGCGAAGTCTATTTGTTCAACAAGAATAATGAGCTGTTATTTAGTAATTCGCCGGAGAGCACGATAGATAAACAGGAACGCTTGAAAAATTTGAATCAAACTCAGATTATGGATCAGCATTTGTTCGTTCAAGGACAGTCGAAAGTGACTTCCTTCAAGCTAGTTAGCGGAACTTCGCTTACGGCTATTCAAAGCAAGAATCGGGATTTATTTCAGAAAATCGTATACTCTGGCCTGATCAGCATTCTTCTCACCAGTGTGTTGATCGTACTCTCCACGGGCAATCTGCTGCGGCCGCTCAAGGATTTGCTGCAGGGTCTGCGCAAAGTAAGATCTGGCGATTTCGATACGCGCATTGAGATTCGAACCAAAGATGAGCTGGCTTATATCGGAGAGAGCTTTAACGCAATGGCCGAACAAGTCGGAAGGCTGATCAAGGAAGTGTATTTGACGCAGTTAAGTGAGAAGGAAGCGGAGCTTAAAGCGCTGCAGGCCCAACTGAATCCACATTTTCTGCATAATATGTTTAACGAAATTTATTGGAAGCTTTATCTGCAAGACGAGATTGAAACAGCGGCCTTGATCGCGGCCATATCGGAGATGCTCAAGTACTCGTTGATGCCTGTGCGTACCCTAACCACTGTGAGAGAAGAACTTCAGCAGATTCGTAACTATTTGAAGGTACAGAAGGAGCTCTTTGAAACGGACTTGGAGACGATCATTCAAGCGGATGATGACGTTCAGAACGGCCAGGTTATGCGGTCTCTTCTCCAGCCATTGGTCGAAAATGTGTTTATGCATGCCTTTCGCAACAAAGTGTCGCATAAAGTGCTGTTGATTAAAGCGAGCCGTCGAGATGGGTTTCTGGAGATTGAAGTAACGGATAATGGGTGCGGTATGGACGAAGTGGCTATTTCGCAAATACTGGGCTTCGAGGGCTCCTCTTTGCCGCAGCGTTCAGATGGGCGAGAAAGTCTCGGGGTTCGCAGTGTTGTTAGGAGAATCGAGCTGGTGTATGGCTCACCTTATCGTTTGGAGATCAATAGTGTGATTGAAAGCGGTACCACCATGCGCCTTGTTTTGCCTTTTGTAAACAACGTTGAGACAGGGGGTTCAGCAGCATGAGAATCGGGAGAGTATTAATTGTAGAAGATCAGCCGAATTTTCGAAAAGGGCTCATGAAGATGTTAGAAGGCAGAGACCTAGGATGGGAAGTGGTTGGCGAAGCTAGCAACGGGCAAGATGCACTGGCGCTGCTGGATGAGCTTAAGCCTGATTTGGTGTTGACCGATATCCGAATGCCCATCATGGACGGGATCGAATTCGTAGGGCATTTACGGCAGAACTATCCCGACATGCTTGTCATCATTTTGACGGGCTACAAAAATTTTGAATATGCACAAGCGGCTGTTCGACATGGTGCGTTGGATTTTCTGACCAAACCATGCACGGAACAGGATGTTCGTCAGGTGATGAATAAGGCATCCGAGCGGTTCTATGTAAAATATGCCCAGCAGCAGAAACAGGAAGTGCAGCTGCGGCTCCAGCAAGATCAGGAGCTTCGATCGGCTTTGCTGGACTTGCCTTATGAGAAGAGCACAGCAGCAAGGCTAACCGATGCTCTGGCTGGCAAGGAGCTGTGGCTTCTGCAAATGAACAGCGAGGATTTGGCAATTAAGGCGTATGGGAAAAGCGACATGAGCCTGCTACAGTTTGCGTTCTCCAATATCGCCCAAGAGCTGCTGAATGGAGCGGGGGTTGAGGCGCAGCTGCTATTGGTGGAGCATGACAGCTTTGTACTGGTTTCGGCACAACATGGAGTCGAGGAGAGCTTGCAAGAAGCCATTCAAAATGCTTCCTTCGAGTATTTAAAAATTCGCTTGCATATGATTTCTATGGGGATCGGCCCTTCTGCTGCTGAGTTAGCGGATTTGTATAACTTGACCAAAGGGATTGTCTACGGACCTGTTGCCAGCCTTCCTGAGAGTGGAAGTGAAATAGGATCCGGGATTATGCTGTCGCTTAACCAGGCGAGGGTTAGAGAGATGGAAGTTCAACTGATGTCTGCCATTCTGGTCGGTCAGGAGGACAGTCTTCAGCTTCTTTTGGATCGGGTGCTTGCAGAGCTGCCTCTTTCGTCGCCGGAGGAAATGCGGATTGGGGCGTTATCACTCTCCATTGCTTTGCTTGGAACGATACAGAAGCAATTTGATCCCGATGATAACAATGCGCTAGCCAGGATTCCTAACGAAATGCCGCAAACGCACTGGACCTCTGAAGAAGTCCTTAATTGGGCTGCCGAGCAAGTGAAGAGCTTCCAGCAGCAATTTAACAACTGGCAGGCGGCCAAAAGTGACAATCTGATCGAGAGAGCCGTCAAGTACATTGAGGAGCACTACAACGAAGAGTGCCGCTTGACCGATGTGGCCTCGCATATTCATTTAAATCCAAGCTATTTCAGCGTTGTATTTAAGAAAGCAACAGGGGAAAGTTTTACGCGCTTCGTTACCCGTTTCCGTATGGATAAGGCGGCTTTGCTGCTCCGAAATACCGATATGAAAATATTCGAGATCGCTTCTACCATCGGGTTTGATGAGCCAAATTATTTTACGAATGTCTTCAAACAGCAGTTCCAAATGTCACCCAAGGAGTACAGGAATGGCAGAGTGACACCATAAGGTTAAAAGCTTCAGGATGTCACTATGCCATTGCCATTTCTTGGTCCAGGGATTTTTTTTGTAAAAGGCATTGCGGTCGAAAACAATATGTTGTACTATCGGATTAAGCGCTTAACCTTGTGAGATTAAGCGCTTAACCTTTATCGTGAAAGGAAGATGGTCATGAGTACGATTCGACTAACGATGGCACAAGCGCTGCTTCGTTTTCTGGACCAACAGTACGTGTCAGTGGATGGACAAGAGACCAAGTTTGTACGTGGTGTCATGGGGATTTTCGGTCATGGCAATGTGACAGGACTTGGAGAAGCTTTGGAACGGAGCGCAGGCGACCTTACTTATATACAAGGCAAGAATGAACAGGGGATGGTTCATGCCGCGGCGGCTTACGCTAAGCAGCAAAACCGTCGGCAAATCTATGCTTGCACCACATCGATTGGACCAGGTGCTCTGAATATGGTGACCGCCGCGGCAACAGCGACAGTCAACCGGATTCCGGTGCTGCTGCTGCCAGGAGACAATTTTGCCTCAAGACAACCGGATCCAGTGCTCCAGCAGCTTGAGGTTGTGGGTGATTATACAGTGTCAGCTACCGATCCTTTCAAGTCAGTCAGTAAATATTGGGACCGGATTGTTCGTCCAGAGCAGCTGATGAGCGCGGCTGTACAGGCGATGCGAGTGTTAACAGACCCTGCAGAAACGGGAGCGGTTACCCTAGCTTTACCCCAAGATGTGCAGGCTGAGGCGTACGATTATCCGGAAGCCTTTTTCGATAAGAAAGTCCACTATCTAGATAGACGTCCGCCAGCAAGAGAAGCGGTGAATCGCGCTGTGGCCTGCCTGGTAGGCAAACAGCGTCCGTTGATTATTGCCGGCGGCGGAGTCCTTTATGCCGATGCGACGAAGGAATTAATGGAATTTGCAGCTGCCTTTGGGATTCCTGTAGCAGAAACGCAAGCAGGTAAAAGCTCGTTGCCTTGGAACCATCCGCTGAATGTTGGCGCTATTGGTGTTACGGGCGCACTCGCAGCGAATGTGCTGGCGAAGCAAGCGGACCTGATTATCGGCGTAGGGACGCGGTATTCCGACTTTACAACAGCATCGAAATCGGCTTTTGCGAATCCGAAGGTGCAGTTTATTAATATAAATGTCAGTGGATTTGATTCTTCGAAAATGAGCGGGATCAGCATTACAGCTGATGCGAAGGAAGCTTTAAGCGCTCTGAAAGATGCTTTGACGGCGCAGCGCTATGTTAGCGGTTACGAGAACGGTTACATAGCTTCTTTGAAAGCAGAGTGGGATGGCGAGGTTGACCGCTTGTACAATGCGGAATGTGAAGAGGGCTTTGCCCAAACTCGCGCACTAGGGGTCATTAATCAAACGATTGATCCTTCAGCTGTCATTGTATGCGCGGCGGGGAGCCTCCCGGGGGATTTACACCGCTTATGGCGATCATCGGAGCCTAAAACCTATCATATGGAATACGGCTTCTCCTGCATGGGCTATGAAGTTAGCGGTGCTTTCGGGGCAGCGTTGGCTGAGCCGAATCGCGAGGTCTATGCCGTGGTCGGTGATGGAAGCTACCTGATGCTGCACTCTGAGATGGTCACAAGCCTACAAGAGGGCCGGAAATTCACGGTGCTGCTGTTCGATAATCATGGCTTCCAATGCATCCATAATCTGCAAAGGGGTCACGGCAGCGACGGCTTCGGGAATGAGTTCCGATATCGTGAAGCCGCTTCGGGTAAGTTAACAGGCGAATATATGCCTATCGATTTCGCAGCGCATGCGCGCAGCTTAGGCGCGAAGGCGTACAAAGCGAGCACACCGGAAGAACTTAAGGAAGCGCTGCTTAAAGCGAAGGAAGAGACGGTCACAACGCTGATCGAAATTCCCGTTGTTCCGGGAACGAACACACAGGGTTATGAATCCTGGTGGCAAGTAGGTGTTCCAGAAGTTTCCGAGAGCGAGAAAGTAATTGCAGCACACGAAGAAATGAAGAAAAACATACAAGCGGCGAGACCCATTTAACGATAAAGGGGAGAGAACATATCTATGAAAGATCTGCCATTTAAGCTAGGTATCCATCCAATTAATTGGGTGGGAGAAGACGTCAAAGAACATGGCGCGGATACCACATATGAGCAAATTTTAGATGATATCCAGGCGTTGGGGTTGAAAGGTACCGAGATGGGCCGCAAATATCCGACCGATATTGCCGTGTTGAAGCAGGAGCTGGCTAAGCGGGGGATAGGCCTCGTGTCACAGTGGAAATCCGTGCTATTCTCTGATCCAGCTTACAGGGACGAGGAGCTGAAAGCCTACAGGAAGCATGCTCAATTTCTCAAGGAAATGGGCAGTACGGTTATCAGCACAGCGGAAGTTGGGGGCTCGCTCCACTTCGACCCGCGCCGCTCCCCGAACGAGAAGGAAGTGCTGCGACTGGATGAAGCCGGCTGGCAAAGCTTAGCCGAAGGACTGAATCTTGCGGGAGCTATCGCGCAGGAGTACGGTCTGAAGCTGACGTATCACCACCATGGTGGAACGGTTGTTGAAAGTCCAGAGGAAATCGATAAGCTGATGGAGCTCACGGATCCATCGCTCGTATACCTGCTCTTTGATACCGGTCATGCCTATTACGGCGGGGCGGATCCACTCACTGTGCTGCGCAAGCACGAGAAGCGGATTGCTTATATCCACTTGAAAGATATTCGGCAAGCCGTGTTAGATGAAGCGCGCGCCGAGAAGGTCGACTTCGTGACTTGTATCCGCAAAGGCGTGTTCACCGTTCCTGGTGATGGCTGTATCGACTTCGCTCCTATTTTTGAGGAGCTGCTATCTCAAGGATATACGGGATGGGCGATGCTGGAAGGCGAGCAGGATCCGGCTGCACACAACCCTTACGAATATGCGAAGCAAGCACTTCTGTATATAGAATCCCTTATTCCACAAGAAAGAAGGTAATGATCCGATGACCTATGTTTCCTTTCCGCAGTCGAAGCCGCTGGATTTTGTAGCGATTGGTAGACTATGTATAGATTTGAATGCGAATGAAATTAATCGTCCCATGGAAGAGACCATGACTTTTACCAAATATGTAGGGGGTTCACCCGCAAACATTACGATTGGCATGGCAAGATTGGGTATGAAAACGGCCTTTATTGGCAAAATCGCCAACGATCAAATGGGACGTTTCATCGCTGATTATTTAGAGCGGAACAACATCGAAACCACGAATGTCGTGACGGATAATACCGGCGCGGTTACCGGACTGGCCTTTACAGAAATCAAAAGTCCAACGGAATGCAGCATCCTTATGTATCGCGACAATGTGGCTGACCTGCTGCTGACACCAGCTGAAGTGCAAGAATCGCTGATTGCTGAAGCGAAGGTATTGCTTATTTCTGGTACAGCACTTGCACAAAGCCCGTCCCGTGAAGCTGTCTTTCAGGCATTGGAGTACGCGAAGAAGCATGGGGTCGTCATCATTTTTGATCTGGATTACCGTCCATACACTTGGAAGACATCAGAAGAAACAGCTGTTTACTACAATCTGGCGGCTGAGAAATGTGACATTATTTTGGGTACCCGTGAAGAATTCGATATGATGGAACGCTTTGAGAACAATCCAGAGAAAAATGACCGTATCACGGCTGCTAAGTGGTTTGATTACTCGGCCAAGATTGTCATTATCAAGCATGGCAAGGAAGGCTCCATCGCTTATACGCCAGACGGTGTTGGTCATCGTGCCAAGAGCTTCCCGGCTAAAGTGATCAAGACGTTTGGTGCAGGGGATTCTTATGCCGCTGGCTTTATTTATGGCATTATGCAAGGTTGGACGATTGAAAAAAGTATGGAATACGGCAGTGCCGCAGCTTGTATCGTGATCTCCAGTCACAGCTGCTCCGATGCGATGCCGACAACTGATCAAGTCAACGACTATATCGAGCGCTGCAACCGCGGCGAAATTACAGCATCTTAATTTATTCGAACCATTAAAGGAGAGTCCACATATGACAACAACATTGAAAAACTGGATTGGCGGCGAATGGATCGCTTCAACATCTACACAAACAGAACCGGTATATAACCCTGCAACAGAAGAGATTCTTGCACATATTCCAATTTCTACGAAAGATGATGTGGATCATGCGGTTCGTACGGCACAAGAAGCTTTCCAAACTTGGAGCCGCACACCTGTACCACGTAGGGCTCGCGTATTATTCAAATACCAACAGCTTCTGGTGGAGCATTGGGAAGAGCTGGCGCGAATCGTTACACAAGAAAACGGAAAAAGCTACAACGAAGCTTACGGAGAAGTACTTCGCGGCATCGAGTGTGTAGAATTCGCCGCTGGCGCTCCATCGTTGATGATGGGAAAACAGCTTCCAGATATCGCGTCCAATATTGAATCCGGTATGTACCGTTATCCGATTGGTGTTATCGGTGGTATCACACCATTTAACTTCCCAATGATGGTTCCTTGCTGGATGTTCCCGCTTGCGATTGCCTGCGGCAATACCTTCGTGCTGAAGCCATCTGAACGCACACCTCATCTTGCAAACCGATTGGCTGAGTTGTTCCATGAAGCTGGCTTACCAGCTGGCGTGCTCAATATCGTTCATGGCGCGCATGACGTGGTCAATGGCCTTCTTGAACACAAAGAAGTTAAAGCTATTTCGTTCGTTGGCTCCCAGCCAGTTGCCGAATATATTTACAAAACTGCTTCTGCGAATGGGAAACGCGTTCAAGCACTCGCAGGCGCTAAAAACCACTCGATCGTTATGCCAGATGCCGATTTGAACATTGCTGTGAAAGAAATCGTCAATGCAGCCTTCGGTTCTGCAGGCGAGCGCTGTATGGCTTGTTCCGTTGTGGTAGCGGTTGGAGAAGTTGGCGATACGCTTGTAAGCAAGCTGCTTGAAGCTGCTGATCGGATTACGATTGGTAATGGATTGGAAGAAGGTATTTTCTTAGGACCTGTCATCCGCGGTCAGCATAAAGAAAGAACGCTTAAATATATTGAAATCGGCGAAACCGAAGGAGCGCTTCTGGTCCGTGACGGCCGTAAGGACGCTGCTTCTGAGGGGCAAGGTTATTTCGTGGGACCTACGATCTTTGACCAAGTTGAGTGTGGCATGAAAATTTGGGAAGACGAGATTTTTGCACCTGTTCTCTCTGTCATTAGAGTGGCTACTCTTGAGGAAGCGATCGAGCTCTCCAATCGTTCTGATTTTGCCAATGGCGCATGCCTCTTTACAAAGGATGGCAGCAATGTACGCCAATTCCGTGAAAATATCGATGCTGGTATGCTCGGCATTAACCTAGGCGTTCCCGCACCGATGGCTTTCTTCCCTTTCTCTGGCTGGAAAAAATCGTTCTATGGCGATCTGCATGCGAATGGGACGGACGGCGTGGAGTTCTATACGCGTAAGAAAATGGTCACAGCTCGCTGGTAACAGCGGGTTAGACCTTATCGACAGGAGAGGTGAACTTCATGACGCTCGTTTCAATGAAAGAGATGCTGCAGCAGGCTTTGGAAGGAAAATATGCTGTCGGGCAGTTTAATTTGAATAACTTAGAGTTTACACAAGCGATCTTACAAGCTGCTCAGCAGGAACAAGCGCCTGTTATTCTAGGCGTTAGTGAAGCTTATATCCCTTATATGGGCGGACTGCCCTGTATTGTAGGAATGGTGAAATCACTGATTGAGCACTATGGTGTAACGGTCCCAGTAGCTCTTCATCTAGACCACGGAACCAGCTATGACCTATGTATCCGTGCGATCCATGCCGGATTTACCTCTGTCATGATCGATGCTTCTCATCATTCGCTGGAGCATAATATCGAGGTCACTCGTCAGGTGACACAAGCCGCGCATGTGCTGGGTGTATCGGTGGAGTCGGAGCTGGGCCGGATTACCGGACGCGAGGATGACTTAGTCGTAGACGAAGCCGAAGGCATGTACGCTGTTGCCGAGGACTGCGTTCGTTTAGTGAGGGAGACGGGGGTCGATTGTTTAGCTCCTGCCCTTGGATCTGTTCACGGTCCTTATCGGGGACAGCCAAAGCTCGGTTTCGATCGAATGGAGGAAATTAGAACGCTGACTGGACTGCCGCTTGTGCTTCATGGCGGAAGCGGTCTGCCAGATGAAGAGATCCGTCAAGCGATCGCTTGCGGTACGGCCAAAATCAATGTGAATACAGATAATCAAATTGCTTGTACAGCCGCTATCCGTTCGTTCTTGAATGAGCATCCGGAAGCATACGATCCAAGGAACTATTTAGTGCCGGCACGGGAAGCGATCATCGCCTCCGTTAGAGCCAAAATTCAATTATTCGGTTCAACAGGCAAAGCGGGAGGGAACGCATGATGAAAAAAATTAAAATCGGCATTATCGGTGCGGGCAGAATTGGTAAAATCCACGCAGACAATCTGCTGCGAATACCTCAAGTTGAAATCATTGCAGTGAGTGATTTATTTGCAGGTCCTGAGTTAGAAGCATGGGCTGCTTCACGTCAAATTCAGACGGTTACAAAAGACAGCCATGAGCTTATTGATAACCCAGACATCGACGCCATCTTTATTTGCTCGTCCACGGATACGCATGTCCCGCTCATTCAACTCGCTGCACTGGCGGGTAAACATATTTTCTGCGAAAAGCCAATCAGCATGGATATCACCCAAACCGAAGCGGCCATTGCTGCCGTTAATCAGGCTGGTGTGAAGCTGCAAATCGGCTTCAATCGCAGATTTGACCACAACTTCAAGCGCGTTCGCGAGGTTGTTCAAGGAGGAACAATTGGCGATCCGCATATCGTGAAAATCACGTCCCGTGATCCGAATCCACCGCACGCTGATTACATCAAGGTGTCGGGCGGCATTTTCATGGATATGATGATCCATGATTTCGACATGGCCCGCTTTGTAGCGGGAAGCGAGGTTGAGGAAGTATATGCGCAGGGCAATGTGCTTATTAACCCGGTTTTCGCCGAGCACGGCGATGTCGATACCGCAATCGTAACGCTGAAGTTCCAGAACGGTGCTCTCGGTGTCATCGATAACAGCCGTCAAGCGGTATATGGCTATGACCAACGGGTTGAAGTGTTTGGCTCCAAAGGCAGTGTAGCTGTAGCCAACGATCACCCTAATACAGCCGTAGTTAGTACGGCGGATGCTATTGTTAGCGAAAAGCCGCTGCATTTCTTTCTGGAACGCTATCAAGCTGCCTATATGGAAGAAACACAAATTTTCATCGATTGTTTGTTGAATGATAAGCCTGTACCAGTGAGTGGCTATGACGGTATGCAGGCGGAGCGGATCGCTTTGGCTGCTAAGCTGTCTTCCCGTTTGGGCCGGCCGGTGAAAGTAAGCGAGGCGTTAGATTTGCTTAAACAGACCTCGGTATCTCAGTAAGAGAGGGAGACGTTAACATGAACAGGTCCAAACTGATTGTAACGCCTGCCTCCTCCCCGAATGAGGAAGGCAGCCTTTTAACAGTAACTCCGGAATCAGCTGGATGGAAGTATGTTGGTTTCGAAGTTGTACAGCTTGCAGTGGGGCAATCCTTGAGACGTGAGACAGCCGGGCTGGAAGTTTGTCTTGTCCTGCTTAGCGGGAAAGCCGATGTGGCTACCAAGCAAGCAGAGTGGACAAATATTGGGCAGCGGATGAGTGTATTTGAGAAAATACCGCCATATTCCGTCTATGTACCTAATGATGATCGCTACGAGGTTACTGCGCTGACTGCGGTGGAGCTTGCTATTTGCTCTGCTCCTGGTGCTGGCAACCATAAGGCACGTCTGATTGCACCTGATCAGGTAGGGGTAGAAACGCGTGGATATGGCAATATAGAGCGCCAAATTCATAACATTTTGCCAGAGCAGGAGCCAGCGGATAGCTTGCTAGTGGTTGAAGTCTTTACACCGAATGGGCACTGGTCGAGCTACCCGCCACATAAGCATGATCGCGATGCGCTTCCAGACGAATCGTTTCTGGAAGAAACGTATTATTATCGCGTCGATCCGGGCCATGGCTTTGCGGTTCAACGTGTGTACACGGACGATCGGTCGCTTGATGAGACGCTGATTGTTAAGAATGGGGAAACCGTGCTCGTTCCGCGTGGTTATCACCCTGTATCGGCGCCTCCAGGCTATGATGTGTACTACCTGAATGTTATGGCGGGACCTACTCGAACATGGAAGTTTCATAATGATCCGGAACATGCCTGGATCATGACGAAGCCGCGCGAAGCGTAAGCCGGTTTGCAAGTTCCCGTCAGCCCCTTCATAATGGAAGAAAAAAAGTATCCTTCAAGAAAAATGGGGTAGTAGGATGAAGGCAACCATCTATGATGTGGCTAGAGAGGCCGGTGTGTCCATTGCGGCGGTCTCGCAGGTCATGAACGGCAAAGGAAAAATAAGCGAAGAACGGCGCGGTGAAATCATAAAAATTATGGAGCGGCTCAATTATCAGCCTAGCGTTATCGCGTCAGCGCTGACTGGTAAAAAGACCTATACGTTAGGTCTGCTTGTGCCCGATATTTCCAATCCCTTTTTTGCGGAAATTGCTCGAGCTGTAGAGGATCAAGGCCATCATATGGGCTATAGTCTGGTCATTTGCAGCAGCGATAACAAAGATGAACGGGTGGAACGGTATCTGAATTTGCTCCAGCAAAAAAGTGTGGATGCCATGATCATTGGTACGGGGATGGACAATAAAGACATGCTGACTCCATTGATGGAGAGAGCGATCCCCATTGCTATGATCGCAAGGGAAATGCCTGATATCGACGTTCATACGGTCGTAGTTGATGACTTTGTGGGAGGTGCGTTGTCAGCAACGCATCTACTGGATTTGGGTCATCGGCGCATGGCCATTCTGGCGGAGCACTCGAAAGTAAGCAGCAGCCGCGAAAGGGTGCGAGGCTTCAAGAGCAAGCTGGAAGAAGCGGGAGTTGGGCTGCCGGAAAACAGCGTACGCAATTGCCACTACGTTGTAGCAGATGGAAAGCGTGAAGCGCTTGAACTGTTGGGACAATCAGGCTCTGATCGGCCGACCGCGCTGTTTTGTTGTAATGATTTGCTCGCTATTGGTGCGCTTCAAGCCGCTAAGCAGCTTGGTTTGCGCGTGCCAGAGGATCTGTCCGTGATCGGTTTCGATAACACGATTCTAGCTTCAGTAACAGATCCACCGCTTACGACTGTCGCTCAGCCGATCGAGCCGATGGGGAAGATGGTCGTCGATTTGTTGATTCAAGAATTGAAGAAAGAATCGAAAGCCAAGCAACGTGTTGTGATGCCTCCGGAGCTGATTGTTAGGCAATCCACTGCTGCTCCAATGGCTTTTGATTAATATATTTGTAGCTTATTAGGCTGCTTCCCTTTGGGGGAGGCAGCTTTTTTCGTGTTAAATTATGTTGGGTTAGGGGGTGAGATCGCGTGGAAAACGTGGATTAGCTCGCCTATTGTTGCACGAAATACAACATTACACGGATCAGCACGCGAATGTGTCTTGCGAATAGCCTCCGCAAATCTTGGGCACTCGTTTTCTCGTCTCATGGCGCTGGTCAAGCCCATGCGCGCAAATCCTGGGCGCGTGCTGAGTCGCCCATGGCGTGGTCAACACTCACAATACCAACGAAAGCAGCCTTTTCGTATTATCTGGTAACCAGATATATCTACTTTGCTGCCACTCCCCATCAATAACCACGTCTGAGCTAGCAGTGACACAGATCTCAGCAGAAGTTCCCAAATAAACTTCTGATTGAGTTATAAAAAAATATATTTAAATTAGATATACTATATTGTAATATATATTTCAAAAGATATATCATTATGGATGTGGCACTTATAAAATGAATAAGGGAGTGGGCACAACGATGACGAATGTTTTTTCGTTAGACAGCACTACGATCACGAGAATCGAAGAAAAAATGCGATTTAAACGGGAAGTGGCGCAAGCGAGGGAGAAGGAGCTTTTTGACATTTTTGAGAAGCCTATGAATGAAGAAGAAGCGTGGGCTCTTAAATTTTTATATGCATACATGCCGCTGAATGATTTGGCGGATTATGAGGGATGTCTCTTTTTAAGCCATGTGCGAACTACACTTGAAATCCGTGAAGACGTGCAATGGGGAAGAGGTGTGCCCGATCACGAGTTTCTGCATTTTGTGCTTCCATACCGAGTAAATAATGAAAACATTGAGGACAGCAGGGGATGGTTCTTCGGACAATTAGTTGATCGAGTCAAGAACCTTTCGATGGAACAGGCCATATTAGAAATCAATCACTGGTGCCATGAGAAAGCGACCTATGTCGGATGCGACCCGCGGACGGTTTCCCCGCTGACGATGGTCCGCAATACGCTGGGAAGGTGCGGAGAACAGTCGACTCTATTGGTGGCAGCACTTAGGAGTTTATGTATTCCTGCCCGCCAGTGTTATACACCGCGATGGGCGCATTGCGATTCCAATCATGCTTGGGTGGAGGCGTGGGCCGACGGAAAATGGTATTTTCTTGGCGCATGCGAGCCGGAGCCTCGGCTGAATGAGGGGTGGTTTCGGGGGCCGGCGAAGCGAGCTATGCTCGTCAATACTCGCGTTGCAGCCAACTATCCAGGTCCAGAGGAGCTTACATTAGCACATCCTTGGTACTCTGAAATCAATTTATTGAGCCCTTACGCCCCAAGCAAAAGGATTACGATCAGGGTCAAAGACGAAAAGGGAAATCCTGTGCCTGGGGCTACTGTCATTTTCCAAGTATACAACTATGCTGATTTTTCTCCCATTGCTACTATACCGGCAGACGAGCGAGGGGAAGCTTTCTTAACCGCAGGTCTTGGTGATTTGTTGATTCATTCAGTCTCGGGAAATCTTTGGGGGACGAAAAAGATTAGCGTGAAGGATGCCGATGTGTTCGACATTCAATTGTCCGATAAACTGCCGCAGAATGGGATCAGCGTCTTCGATATGGTTCCCCCGCAGGAACTGCCGGATAGAGCGGAAGACGCTATCACCGAAGCCGAAAAACAAGAGAACAACCGTCGTATTCAGGAGGGCGCAAGCATCAGGAAGAAATATGAAGCTTCATTCGTAGATACCCTTCAGGCTGAAGAAATGGCGAAAAAGTTGTCATTGCCCGCGAGCAGGGTCAGGGACATATTGGAGAAGGCGCGTGGTAACAGTCACGAAATCGCTGCTTTTTTACAAGAATATACGCCGAGATACGGCGAATGGACTTTGAAACTGCTAGAGAGTTTGAACGTTAAAGATTTGACGGATACCATCGGGTCAACGCTTGCAGAGCATCTTATCCAGTCGGCTGTGTTTAAAGAAAAGTTTGATGAAGAAACGTTTATGCATTACATTCTTTGTCCAAGAGTTCATTTTGAAATGATAAGGCCTTACAGGAAATTCTTTCTGGATCAATTCACAGATTCGGAGCAACGAAGTTTTCGGGACGATCCAGTCAAGTTGGTCGGTTGGCTCTCGGAGCACTTTGAGATTATGGAAGATTTGAATTATTATCAGGGAATGGCAACACCTATAGGGAGCTTCCGATTGCAAAAAGGCGACCGTTTGAGTCGCGATATTCTTTTCGTAGCGTTGGCACGAAGCTTAGGGGTCCCTGCGCGTCTTGAACCGAGCGAACGGAGTCCCCAATTTCGGGCTGGTGAGTCGTGGAAGGACGTTGTATTTTTACAACAGGGTGACCAAGAACAGACGGACTTGTCAGCTAACAAGGAAATAGGGAGCATCAGGTTCATTGCAAATGCTGCAGCCGATAATGACTTGGAATATTTCCGTAACTTTTCTTTAGCACGCTTTGAAAATGGCCAGTACAAGACGCTTCAATTCACAGCTGGCAAAAAGGACTTCTATGAGGAGCCGCTTATTGTGAAGCCCGGCAGTTACCGGTTAACGACAGGTACGCGATTGCCAGATGGGACAACTAGGGTGCAATTCGCGATGTTTACTGTATTGCCAGATAGAACAACGGAAATTGTACCGGCTTTTACCAAGGAATCCGTTCAAGCGCCTGTATTGGGATCGGTCGATCCAGATTTGTCTTTCTCATTTTTCAATGGTAAAAGAAGTGAGCTAGGCGAATTGGCTGAACATCGTGGCCTACTTATGGCTTGGATCGATCCGGATCGGGAACCTACGAAGCATTTGATCCGGGAACTCCGAGAGCTTTCTAAGGAGTATGATGATTGGGGCGGCTCCATTTGCCTGGTAGTTGAGGATGATAAAGTGACTGCTGCGTTTCAGCCGAACGCTTATGATGGCTTACCTGCCAAAACAGATTTTGCAAAAGACGTCTCCAGCAAAGGCCTGCAATCCGTGCTGACTGGTATCCAATCGGAGCTTCAATCTAATCTTCCGCTTGTATTTGTGTTGGATCGTGAATGCTGCATCCGGTATCTGTCCGCAGGTTATAAGTTGGGGATCGGTAAAGAGGCGCTGCAAGTTGTAAGGCAGTTGGATGAAGAATAAGTTTGGGCCCAATAAGCATGCTTGATAATTTGGTATATTTAATTTACAATGTTGGTATATATTTTTATATCAAATAGTCTGCGAGATGCATGGACAACTGGAAGTGATGTGTTGGAATTGGATAGTAAACCGCTGTATATGAAAATTTTGAGCGATTTGAAAGAAAAGATTAGATCCGGGGAGTATGTGCCTGAGCAGCAGCTTCCGACCGAAGTAGAGCTTGCGATGCAGTACGGCGTCAGCCGGATTACATCCAAACGGGCCCTGATCGAGTTGGAGCGGGAAGGCATGATCTACCGCAAACGCGGCAGCGGAAGCTACGTAAAATATCCGGAAGATGCCGTTGATACGCCTATTCCAAACGCAACGCACCCCATCATCGCAATGATTTTGCCTTATATGGCTACAAGTGAGCTTGACTATATCAAAGGAGCCCACGATTACTTGGACTCCAAAGGCTATTATTTGAGCATACACAATAGCAACTGGAAAAAAGAAAAAGAAAAAGAGATACTGGCCAAGGTGCCGAAAAGCGGCCTGAGCGGTATCATCGTGTATCCAATTAGCACAATCAGCAACATCGATGTGATCAATGCACTTTATTGGAACGATTATCCGATTGTGACGATCGATCAATATTTCGATAGCTTGCCTATCAGCAGTGTCGTATCCGATAACTTTGAAGGCGGGTATATGACTGCCAAAAGATTGATTGAACTCGGGCACGAACGGATCGCATTTGTTTCCAGCGTCAGCATTGAATACCGCAGTTCTGTTAGGGATAGGTATCTAGGTTATTGCAAAGCATTAAAAGACCATAAGATGTCAATCGATTCGGATCTCGTGCTGACGGATTTCTATCGTGAGTTGAATGGGGCAAACGCCAAAGCATTTTACAAATCGTTGATTTCGAAATTGAGGCATATGAAGGTTACCGCTCTTCAGGTTGAGCATGATCATCTTGCTGTCGAACTGCTCAAAGCCGCCTTGGAAATGGGGATTGGCGTTCCCGAACAGCTATCCATAGCGGGCTTTGACGACCATGAAATAGCCAGGCATGTCGAAGTTCCATTATCTTCGGTCGGCCAAGATTATTACTCGATTGGGCGCCAAGCGGCGGAAATCATCATTCGGAGAATTGAGAACGCCGATACCGAACAATACAAAATTAAGACGCCGGTACGATGGGTAGAACGCGAATCCACGGGGCCACGCCCGAATCCGTATACGACTGAGTTACCAGCCGTACAACTATAAACAACGAACCTTCCCAGGTGTTAGTCATGCCTATGGGAAGGTTTTATATTTATAGCCCGATTTTACGAGGCTAGTGGGTATGGTGGCGAAGCTTGCCTTACTTAGGACAGTTAGCTGCAGATTTTTGCAGCCTAAGGCAAGCATGCTCAAACCCGGACCGCTATCATCCAAGCTTCGGGAACATCATAGAGTGTAAATGAGATTGTGGATATGCATAAGCATTCGGTAAGTGAATATGGTTTCTTGGTGTTTTTTTTGTATTTGTTGGGGGAATGGTGAAATAGCAAGGCAAGCGTCCTGGATTCGCGAAGTTGTTGTACAAAGCACAACTTCACACGTTCAAGTAGGCATTACGTCTTTTGGGGCGCAGCTTGGCTTGCATCAACCAAGGAAGGCATAAGCTCTTTATTGTGCACGGGACAAATTGAGTATAACTAAAGTTATATATTTTAACAAAAGATATATTAACTATTTACAAAGATAGGTCATTTCGCTATAATCTTATTAAAGAACGAGGTTAAAGATATATCTAATTGTGTCGATTCTCCTGAATTAGGAGAATTAAACATCCGTCGAACGATTTTAGTTGGCATACATAACTCGGGTGTTACACAATGGGACTCAACTTGTTCTTGTAAAGAGATCATTTTGTAAGCGTTTTAATTTTTTCAAATCCAAAGGATAGTGAGGGGTTCGAATGAAAGCGTTTAAATTACTTGCAATTCCAGTAGCTCTTACGATGGTCGCAGGTGTAGTTGGTTGTTCTCAAGGTACGGCTAATAAGACATCACCGACCCCACAGCCAACTGCACAAGCAGCAGCGACGCCGCAGCAAAGTACGAAACCGGAAGAAAAGAAAGTTGATTTGAAAGGTCAAAGCATTAAAATTGGTGCCTGGTATGACGGAGCCGACCCAAGAACAGTGAAAGAGAAAGGTCCAGCAGAAGAAGCGCAAATCAAATTAATTGAAGCTGCTGAAAAGAAATACAACTGTAAAATCGAGTTTGTTAAATTCGGAGATTACGACAAATACGTGGAGAATTTCACGACCACTTCGCTTTCTGGACAGCCGTTCGCGGATATCGTTCGATTGGAATTATTCTGGTCGTTCCCGCAGCTTGTGAACAAGGGATTTGTTCAGCCGATCGACCAATGGATCAAAGCATCCGATCCGAAATATATCGATTGGATGAGGGTTGGCGGCAGCTACAATGGCCATCAATACGGATTGGTTGATTCCTCTCCGTCCCCGTACGGTATCTTCTATAATAAAACGTTAGTGCAGAAGCTTGGTTTGGAAGATCCGTATGAACTGCAGCAAAAAGGCCAATGGACTTGGGAGAAATTCCGCGAGTTCTCCAAAAAAGCGACACAGGACACGAATGGTGACGGTAAAACAGACGTATGGGGCATCACAGGAGCTTATGGCAAAGTGAAAGCTTTCACGGAGCAATTGGTTTACACGAACAAAGGGGCCGTGGATAAAGATGCAAGCGGAGCTATCAAGTTCTCTTTGAACAGTGAAAACTCCATCCAAGCGCTGCAATATGCATCTGATTTGTTCAACGTAGATAAATCGATTGAACAGCCGATACCAGAGGATGCAAGCAAAGAGTTTGTAGCGGGCAAAGGCGTTATGTACGCGGGCTTCAGCTGGGAACTCGGTGGTTTGAAGGATAATATGAAGGGCCAAGAACTAGGTTACGTTTTCTTCCCGAAAGGTCCGAAAGCCGACAAATATGTGTCCTACACGCCATTCGGCAACATGTGGATGGTATCCAAGTATTCGAAGAATGCGGAAGTTGCTCTACATATTATGGATGAAATCAGCTTGAACGAAGAAGGCAGAAAGCTTTCCGAGCAATCTTGGCAGCAGTCCTACCCGAACAAAGAGTCCATGGATACTCGTAAGCAAATGAGTAATAACATTAATTACATTTCTTACTATGGAATTCCTGATGGAGAGAAACTGTTCGAAGGTATTGTGAAGGACATTACCGAAGGTAAAGTATCTCCCGCAACAGCGGTAGACAAAGTGAAGCCGCAATTCGAAGCAAAGATCAGCAAACTGCTCGAGGATAGCAAATAAACATACATGATGCCATGCCCCTAATTCCATGCTAGCAGGGATTAGGGGCAAAGTTAAGAAAAGGGGGAAAACCCATGCGCCGAGCATACGCCAAAGTGTTCCTCATATTCGTTTTGTTTTTTGCAACCGGGTTCGTACCGTATCAGTGGCTCGGCGGCGGTTCCCGCCAAATTGCTTCAGCGGAAAAGCGTCCAATAAGCAGCACAGTGCTATCGGCTTTGGCAGATACATATAAAAAAGGCAGCTATGCGGAATATTTGGCCAAGTACAAACAATCGGCGCGCCCAAGCGCTGAAACTGTCATTCCCACCGAACAATTTCGTTCGGCCCAAGGCATGAACGTCTCTGTTTTAGACAATTATCAAGGGGAAAACGGGAAGTCTATTCTGACTTCGGATACGGGGTCCATTGAATGGCAATTTACAGTCGAGCAAGAAGGCATGTACAACATTGGCATCCAATACTACACGGTAAGCGGGAAAGATTCGGATATTGAAAGAGAATTGCGCATTGACGGTTCGGTCCCTTTTGCCGAGGCCAAAAGCATAACGTTTCAACGGATATGGAAAAACGATAAAAATGAGTTCGAGCGTGATGAGCAGGGCAACGATTTGGTTCCATCGCAAGTGGAAGAGCCGATGTGGCAGGCATCGTTATTAAAGGATGCCACTGGATTTAATGAGGATCCTTATCTGTTTTATTTTTCAAAAGGCAAGCACTCTATCATGTTTACTTCGGTAAGAGAACCGCTCATTATTCATTCACTTAATCTTTCAAACTCGGCAACAACGCCTTCGTATGATACTTTGGCGAGCACATATACGCAAAAAGGTTACCAGCTTGCGAAAGATGTGATGCTGCAAGTTCAAGGCGAACGCGCCTTATATAAATCTTCTCCAACACTTTTACCTTATAATGATCGTTCTAGTCCCGCGGTTGAGCCGTATCACGTATCTAAATTGCGGAACAATGCAATGGGCGGGTGGGCATGGCGGCTTCCTGGCCAATGGATCGAATGGGAAGTGGATGTGCCAGGCGACGGATTGTATCAAATAGCGGTGAAAAATCACCAAAACTATTTGCGCGGGATGGCTTCGCTTCGAACGATGTACATCGACGGCAAAATGCCCTTTCAGGAGCTTCAGCATGTCGGCTTTCCTTTCAATAGCGAATGGCAGACGACGGTGATCGGTCAAGATGCTGAGCATCCGTACTTGTTTTATTTCACGAAGGGCAAACACAAAGTCCGGCTCGAGGTGACATTGGGGGATTTGGCTCCGATTCTGAATGCGGTGGAAACGAGCATTTTGGACTTAAATGCGCTTTATCGTAAAATTATTAGCTTTACAGGAACGGTGCCCGATTCGTTCCGGGACTATCAGCTCGAGCAAAGAATTCCCGAGATGGCTGGGGAGTTTCGCAAACAAAGTGATTTGCTCTATAAAATTACGAAGTTGATTCAAGGACAGAATGGAAAGAACGACGAGCGTACCGCAATGTTGAATACGCTGGCTTACCAGCTCAGTGATATGGCAGATAGACCGGATACGGTGCCATCCCGGATTGATCAGTTCAAAACCAATGTAGGGGGACTCGGAGCGTGGCTGCTTTCGGTGAATGAACAACCGCTCGCCATCGATTATCTGACGCTAAGCTCGCCGAAAGCTAAGCTGCCGAATCCGGAAGCGACTGCGTGGCAGAAATTCAAAAGCAGTTCAGGAGCTTTCATTGCTTCCTTCTTTGAGAATTACGATCAGTTATCGAACGCAAAAGAGGGAGCCGATTCGGTTTCGGTATGGGTAACCTCAGCACGTGACCAAGCGCAGACCATCAAGAAATTAATTGACGAAACCTTCACACCAAAGACAGGAATAAAAATCAATTTGAAGTTGGTATCAGCAGATATTTTGCTGCCTTCTACGGTAGCAGGTAAAGGTCCGGACGTAGCGCTGCAAGCTCCCAACGATTTGCCTGTCAATTATGCAAGCCGCAACGCGATGCAGGATCTATCGGTGTTTCCAGATTTCAATAGCGTAAAATCACGCTTTAGCGAGAGTTCGATGGTTCCGTATGAGTTTTCAGGAAGCTATTACGCGCTGCCGGAAACGCAAACCTTCCCAGTTCTCTTTTATCGGAAAGATATATTGGAAGATGAACTGAAGATGAAGCCTCCGCAAACGTGGGAGGACGTCTACGATTTACTGCCTACCCTGCAGAAGCATAACTTGCAGTTCGGACTTCCGCAAAAACCGCTCAACACCTTCGGTAATGACTTGGAAACCAGGGATATCATTACGCTTCCGCCGAATCCGGCTTTAGCCATGTTTTTATACCAGCATGATGGACAGTTTTATAAAAAAGATGGAACATCCAGCGGTCTTGATTCGGAAACGGCGATCAAGGAGTTCAAACAATGGACCGATTTTTACGTGAATTATAAAATTCCGATCGCAGCGGACTTCGCTAACCGTTTCCGTACAGGCGAAATGCCAATTGGCATCGCCGACTACACAATGTACAACAAGTTGTCTGTCTTTGCCCCGGAAATTAAAGGGTTGTGGGAGTTTGCACCCGTTCCTGGTACGAAAAAGCCGGATGGATCCCTTCGTCGCGATGTCGGCAGTGGAGGATCGGGCGTTGTCATGTTCAAACGCACGAAAAACAAAGCTGCGGCGTGGAAGTTTATGGAATGGTGGACCAGCAAAGAGACCCAAATCGCGTTTGGACGTCAAATGGAAATTCGCATGGGATCTTCGGCTAGGTATCCGACGGCCAACATGGAAGCTTTAGCCGCTCTGCCTTGGCCTTCCAGAGATTTCGACAGATTGAAAGAGCAGATGAAATGGGTGAAAGGGATACCCGAGGTCCCGGGAGGTTATTTGACGGGACGCAACATTGATAACGCATTTCGTAGAGTCGTCGTTCAAGGCGATGATCCACGCGAAACGATGGATTATTACGTTCGTTATATCAACGACGAAATAGCTTTAAAACGGAAAGAGTTTAATCTTCCCTACGAGAAATGAGGGGGCGCCATGAAACAACAGCCTGCAGTGAACCCTAGCTTGCCACGTGATACTGGAACAACCGTGATGAAATCCAACTCGGCGTTCCGAGGTAAAATCGGCCGACTGGGCAGTGATGTCAAAAAACATAAGCATGCCTATATGTTAATAGCGCCATATTTTCTTATTTTCCTTACATTTACGGTATTTCCCGTATTAATGTCCGTCTGTTTAAGCTTCACGAGCTACAATATGCTGGAACCGCCTAAATGGGTTGGCTGGCAAAATTTCGCCAGACTGTTCGTACAGGATGACATCTTTTTGATCGCACTCAAAAATACGCTCCTGTTTGCATTAATTACCGGGCCGATCAGCTACATGGCTTGCTTCCTGTTCGCTTGGCTGATCAATGAGCTGCGGCCTAAGCTGCGCGCTGTGCTCACGCTAATCCTGTATGCACCTTCGATTTCAGGTAACACGTACTTGATCTGGCAGACTTTATTTGCCAGCGATTCATACGGATATGCCAATTCATTTCTGATCAAATGGGGGATGATCCTGGAGCCGATCCAGTGGCTGCAGGATCCAAGATTCGTTCTTGCGATTCTGATCCTCGTACAGCTGTGGCTCAGTTTAGGAACATCTTTTCTAGCCTTTATCGCTGGTCTGCAAAATGTAGATCGCACGCTGTATGAAGCCGGTGCCATCGATGGCGTGCGTAACCGTTGGCAGGAGCTATGGTTTATTACGCTGCCAGCCATGCGGCCACAGCTGCTGTTCGGCGCGGTTATTCAAATCACACTCGCTTTCTCTGTGGCTGAAATTTCTATCTACATGATTGGCTTCCCGAGTGTTGATTACGCTGCACATACGATTGTGACCCACTTAGTCGACTATGGTTCGATCCGTTTCGAGATGGGGTACGCCTCGGCAATCGCGACCGTCTTGTTTACCATCATGTTTGCAACAAACCTCTTGACGCGTAAGCTGCTAGGAAAAGTGGGTGAATGACCGGAATGAAGCTGACATTAAAGATGCCAAAGCGTTTGAACCGTTCTTGGGCGGTTGATATTTTACTGTTCCTGCTGCTTGGCGGCATAGCCTTCTTTATGGCACTGCCGCTGATTTTTACCATTAGCAATGCGTTTAAACCGATCGATGAAATATTCGTGTTTCCACCCAAGCTATTAGTGCGAAATCCGACATTCAAAAACTTTACAGATTTGGCGAACATTTTTTCCGATTCATGGGTGCCATTCTCGCGTTATGTGTTCAATACATTCTTAATTGCCATTGTCGGCACAGTGGGGCATGTCATCATCGCATCCGCCGCTGCTTATCCGTTGGCCAAAATCAGATTCCCAGGCAGGAACATCCTGTTCAATTTGGTCGTTATGTCGCTTATGTTTACGGCGTATGTCACACAGGTACCAAACTACATGACCATTTCTTGGCTTCATCTCATTAATACCTATTGGGCGATCATCTTGCCGTCCTTCGGCATGACACTCGGCTTGTATCTGATGAAACAGTTTATGGAGCAAGTCCCAGACTCTCTTCTGGAAGCAGCGAAAATCGATGGAGCCAGCGAATACCGGATTTTTTGGCAGATCGTCATGCCGATCGTTAAGCCTGCGTGGCTGACGCTGGTCATTTTTTCGCTGCAAAATTTGTGGACGAATGGTTCCGTGACGAGCCATAAATATATTTACAGTGAGCAGTTGAAGACCGTTGATTACGTGTTCGGGCAAATAGCAAGCGGTGGATTGGTGCGGACGGGACCGGTCTCAGCCGTTACCCTGCTAATGATGGCCGTGCCTATAACCGTGTTTATCGTGACACAAAGCAACATCATCCAAACCATGTCCACTTCTGGTCTGAAAGAGTAAACAGGGGGGAGCCACTTGAAAAGAATACTTATCATGATGTTCGCCGTTGTGCTTTTCATCGGTATGGCCGCTCCTGTATATGCCGCACCTAACAACGATACGTACAATTACAATTTTTGGGGACAAAGCGTCCCGGCTCCGAGTCCTTATGAGCTGGGGCAGGTCATGTATGGAACAGACTGGAAAACGGGCAATCTGTCGTCACCCCAGGATCTATTCATCGGCAGTGATCGCCGAATCTACATTGCGGACACCGGAAATGATCGAATCGTCGTATTGAATGATCAGTTTCGGGAAGTTCAGGTTATTTCCGGGTTCGAAAATAACGGAAGCAAGGAAACGTTCAGCAAGCCGGAAGGCGTGTTCTACAACGGAACCGACGGTCATCTTCTTATCGCGGATACGCAAAACAGAAGGCTGGTAGAATTGAACAGTCAGGGAGCGTTGGTACGTGTAATGGGGGAGCCGAAGTCTTCCCTGCTGCGCGAAGGGTTCCAATACATGCCAACCAAGCTGGTTGTCGACAAAGCGCAGCGGATCTATGTCATCAGTCGCGGATCCTATGAAGGAATCATGGAATTTGATACCGATGGTGAATTCAACGGGTTTATCGGTACGAATCGCGTGAAGTTCAATCCCGTTGATTTGTTCTGGAAGCGGATTTCGACGAAAGCGCAGCGCGAGCAAATGCAGCTGTTCATTCCGCTTGAATTTAATAATTTGGACATTGATGAAGATGGTTTTATTTATACGACCACTTCAGAGGAAAAATCGGATCGTCCGATCAAACGGCTGAACCCGTCTGGTGTGGATATTTTAAGGGATAAAGGATATTTCCCGCCTAAAGGGGATATTCGTACGCTAGAAGTTGGCAGCGCGCCTGGAAGCTCCATCTTCATCGATATTGCCAAGGATGAAGGCGGCATGTACAGTGCTATGGATTTGAAAAGGGGCCGCATTTTCACTTATGACAAAGACGGCAATCTGCTGTACGAATTCGGCGGACTTGGCAGCGAAAAGGGGAAATTCCGCACGCCTTCGGCGATTGCGATGCTCGGGGACAAGGTGCTGGTGCTCGATAAAGACAACAACCGTTTGTCTGTCTTCCAGCCTACACGTTACGGAAGCCTGATACGCGAAGCAGTAAAATCGCTCTACAATGGGAAAACAGATGCCTCTACCGCTTCATGGCGGCAAGTGCTTCAAATGAATGGAAACTTTGAGGTGGCTTACATCGGGATCGGTAAATCGTTATTGAAAAATGGCGACAACCGCGGGGCGATGAGCTATTTCAAATTGGGAAATAACCGTGACTATTATTCCGAAGCTTTCAAACGGTACCGGAAAGAAGTCGTATTCGCGCATTTCGGCACCATCGTACTAGGCTTTGCGCTTGTCTTCGGTCTTGGTTATACAGCTGTGAAGCTTGCTGGCAGAAGAATGCGTGGTAAGCATTACACGGAAATCGGTGTGTTGAAAAATCCTTTTTATACGATGGTGCATCCGTTCAACGGATTTTGGGAGATGAAGTACGAACAAAAAGGCAGGTTGAAGGTTGTTGTCATCTGCTTACTCCTCCTCGTGCTCTTCACCATTTTGAAACGACAGTACAGCGGGTTTGTCGTAAATATGAACAATCCGCTCGAGCTGAACAGTCTCAATGAGCTGAAATTTATCGTTCTTCCGTTTCTGCTTTGGTGTATGGCGAATTGGTCTTTGACCACTTTGATGGATGGGGAAGGCAAGTTTAAAGAAATCGTAATGGCAACTGGCTATGCGCTGATGCCGCTCATCCTGATCTATCTCCCGCAGACGCTTTACAGCAATGTGATTACGGGAAGCGAAAGCACGTTTTATTATTTGCTCGATGCGATTGCCTACATCTGGTTCATCTGGCTGCTGTTTGTAGGCACCATGACGGTTCATCAATATTCAGCTTCCAAAACGGTGGTCACCATGATTCTGACGCTTGTTGTTATTGGTATCATCATCTTCCTTGGGGTATTGTTCTTCAGCATGCTGCAGCAAATGATCAATTTCATTACATCCATTTACCGCGAACTCTCATTCAGATTTTAGCGGCACGATAGGTTTACTAAGATTAAGTTTACGAAGAAAGTTTTCCTTCGGAAAACGCTAAGGAGGGATGAAGGTGTCCAGCAAGATGAAAATATCCCTTGGCATCCTGAGCGCCGGTTTGGTGGCCTGCAGTCTGATCGTGATCTACTCGCAGGATCAATCCGTAAGCATGGCGGAAGCTCAATCCCAGGTCAAATCAATTCTTCCGGATCAAGCAGGTAAGGGAAATCCCGTAACTGCCGCAAGCGCGGAGGTTCGTGCTGCAAGTGGAACGGTTGCTGTATCGTCCAATACAGCGGAGGAACTGAGGGCTCTTCAAGCCATGGAGCTAGTGGCCCAGAATGAAATTCTGATGCTCTACGTCAAACGCGAGACGGCCGAGATTGCGGTCAAGGACAAAAGAGACGGCTATATCTGGTTTTCTAATCCAGTGGATCGAGAAAAAGATCCTAAAGCTTCTCCTTTGTATAAATCAGAACTATCGTCCCAATTGTTAGTTACCTACTACAACGAAAAAGGGCAGCTTAATACGTTCAATAGTTACGACGATAGCGTAAAAAAGAAGCAATTTAAAATCAGCAGCGTGGACAAAGGTATCAAAATCGTATACCAGCTCGGAAATATTCCGAAAGATTACGGCAATATTCCTAAGGTAATTGGTAAACAGCGGTTCGAGGAGCGTATTCTGGGGAAGCTGACGGACAAGGACACCCGTGAGGATGTCGCTTTCAAATTCCGATTGGACGAACAAAAGCAAGTATATGAAGTTCGGAAGCTGCAGGATTTTGTAGCGGAGGAGCTGTCCAAAAAACTAGAAGCAATCGGTTATACGAATGAAGAAGCCGCTAAGGACAATAAGGACAATGGGGCGGGAGGCAGCGCACAAGAGGAAGGTCCGAGGTTTACAGTACCGCTCGAGATCACCTTAGACGGAGAGCATCTTGTTGTGAAGACAGCTGGCAAGGAGCTTCAATATACGAATGCTTATCCGATTGCCATGCTGCAGCTGCTCAAATATTTCGGGGCTGCCGATGATAAAAAGGACGGTTACATGTTCGTCCCTGACGGGTCTGGCGCATTGATCCATTTGAATAACAACAAAAAGAATGCGGAGGCGTACA
This sequence comes from Paenibacillus sp. J31P190, assembly GCF_059692075.1. Taxonomy (NCBI): domain Bacteria; kingdom Bacillati; phylum Bacillota; class Bacilli; order Caryophanales; family Paenibacillaceae; genus Paenibacillus; species Paenibacillus sp. J31P190. Next base: position 139,535 of record NZ_JCAUAS010000010.1, read on the forward strand.
ATCTTCCGGTCTACGGTTCAGATGGCACTTACGACGTCAAAGAAAAGATTCAAACGAACGAGACCACGAGACTGCCCGTCTTCGGCATAAAACAGAACGATCACGCTATGCTCGGTATAATTGAAGGCGGAGATGCGTTGGCCAATATCACGGCAGACATCTCCGGCAGAAACGATTCTTACAACACAGTTGGCGGGAAGTTTAGAGTCATGGATATGGACTTCTATACGTTAACGTCAGGAACCAAAAAGAGCTCCGTACCGATGTTCGGGCAAAAGCCGTTTCAAGGGGATTATCAGATTCGCTATGACTTTTTGTCCGGACCATCCTCTGACTACACGGCTATGGCTGGCAAGTATAGAGAGTATTTGGTGAATAAACATGGTCTGAAAAAGCTGGAGCCTGCTAAGGCAAGTCCTTTCCTGCTTGAGGTGGAGGGAGCATTCCAGAAACAAGCATCTTTTGTCGGTGTTCCGTATCAATCAACGGAAGCGCTGACTACCTTTGATGAAACGCAGTCGATGTTAACAGCTTTGAAAGAAAAAGGAGTCAAGGATATCGGGCTCCGCTATGTCGGCTGGTTTAATGACGGGATTCGGCATACGTCTCCATCGAACGTTGATGTGGTTAGTGAGTTAGGTGGTAAGAAGGGACTCAGCAAGCTAATCGATTATGTATCAAAGGAGAACATCCATCTATTCCCGGATGTAGCTTTTCTTGAAAAATATAAAGGAGCTTCAGACGCAGCTTCCTTTTTAGACAGACAGAAGGCCAAAATTTACAAGTATGACCCTGTCATGTATGTCAAAGATTCATCGAAATTTTCACATTACTTATTATCGCCGTCTGCGCTGGCAAAAACAGTGGACGGATTTGTCTCCGATTATGCGAAGTTTGGCCTTACAGGCTTGTCTCTTAGGGATTTAGGGAATGAAGTGAATTCAGACTTTAGCCCAGATCATCCGATTAACCGGCAGGATGCGCTAAACATTGCCGCTCTCGAAACCGAGAAGCTGAAGCAGCGAGCCAATAACCTCATGGTGAATGGCGGCAATGCCTACAGCTTGCCGTACGCCAATATTATTGTGAATGCTCCGACCAAAAGCAGTCGCCTGAATCTGACCGACGAAGACGTACCCTTTTATCAAATCGCGCTTCACGGTTTTTATGATCTCGCCGGAGAGCCGTTTAATATGCAGAGCGTAACCGATTCACGCGTTTCCCTGCTGAAAGCGCTGGAGACTGGCTCGGATATTTATTACCAGTGGTACTATAGCGATTCATCTGCGGTTAAGGATTCGGATTATAACGAGTTTTATGCGCTGCATTACAGGGATTGGCTGGATCAAGCAGCTGGTTTCTACAAAGAGGCTGGCACTGTGCTGAATGAGGTCAGGCCATATGTCATTACGGATCATCGTAAATTGGCAGAAGGTGTAGTTCAAACGACCTTCGAGAATGGGAAGAAGTTTATTATCAATTACAACAGCGCTGCGGTACAGGTGAATGATAAACAACTAGAGGCCAAGAGCTACTGGGTAGGAGGTGAGTGATTTGCGGAAAAAAAGATTATCGTTGGAACAGACGAAAGCGTGGTACGGCGTTTTGTTCGTATCTCCCCTCATCCTGGGGATGGTCATGCTTTTTCTGCTGCCGCTCATTCAATCGTTCCGGTTCAGTTTAAGTTCCATACAAATGGTAGAAGGCGGCTTTGCCGTACTGCCAAAAGGAATTAGCAACTACACCAGCTTATTTACCTCCAATCCGGATTATCCCCGATTATTGGCGGAAGGTGTCGTCAATATGGTTGTGAATGTGCCGATCATCATTATTTTCAGCTTGTTCGCTGCCGTTCTGTTGAATCAAAAATTCAAAGGGCGCGCCCTTGCGCGCGCGATCTTCTTTTTGCCGGTCATTCTGGCGTCGAGCGCCCTTGCTAATCTAGATATCAGCAGTTTCGTTGGAGGTTCTGCTCTCAGTGGAAGCGGGAGCGGAGACGGTTCTAATATGCTGCAAAGCTTTGAACTCAAAAAAATGCTGCTGGATTCGGGCATTGCTCCTATCATAGTCAATTACATCACTGGAGCGGTAGATCGAATTTATGAAATTATCAGTTCTTCTGGTGTACAAATTTTGATTTTCTTGGCAGGGCTTCAATCGATCTCCCCTTCCTTGTACGAGGCATCCAAAATCGAAGGGGCAACGGGATACGAGATTTTCTGGAAAGTGACGTTTCCGATGATGTCCCCGCTCATATTAACGAACCTGGTCTATTCCATTATTGATTCCTTCAGCAGAAATAAAATCAATACGCTCATTTCGCAAACGGCGTTCAAAACCTTTGATTTCGGTTTAAGTGCGGCAATGTCCTGGGTGTACTTCATTGTTGTGGCTATCATCCTTGTCATCTCCACTGCGCTTGTCTCAAGAAAAGTATTTTATTACGACTGATGGAGGGATAGGACTATGAAATCGCAGGCTGTACGTATGGACGGATGGATTAGCAGGCGCAATCCGCTGGAGAAGGCAAAAAATTGGACATGGCAGATCATACGCGCCATCTTGGTGCTTGGCTTTTGTTATATTATTTTGTTTCCCATATTTTTAAGACTATCGGTTGCCTTTCGTGACAGAATCGACATTTATGATCCAACTGTGCTGTGGATTCCCCGGCATTTTACACTCGAAAATTTAGAGATAGCAATCTCAGCAACAAACTATTTGTCAGCTTTGTGGAACACGTTCCTTATCTCGTCTACGACAACGTTGATTCAGGTTTGTTCTTGCGCGTTGGCGGGATACGCTTTTGCGAGATTGAAATTTAAAGGCAGCGGGCTGTTGTTTGGTCTGGTCATTTTCACCATCGTCGTGCCTCCTCAAACGATCATGATTCCGCTCTATTTAACATACCGGTATTTTGATCTTTTCGGATTAGTCGGGCTATTTTCAGGGAAGAGCAGTATCAATCTGATCGACACGTTCTGGCCGTTTCTTATCTCTTCTGCCACAGCAATGGGGCTGAAAAACGGGCTTTATATTTATATTTTCCGTCAGTTTTTCCGGGGGATTCCCAAGGAAATCGAAGAAGCCGCCCTCGCGGACGGAGCGGGAATTTTCAAAACCTTTTACCGAATTATGCTGCCTAACGCCATTCCTGCCGTTGTCACTGTCGTTTTGTTCTCGTTTGTATGGCAGTGGAACGATAGCTATTATGTATCGCTGTTTTTGAGTAAAGTGAAGGTGCTTTCGACACAGCTGACGGATATGGGGCCAGCTCTAGGCAAAGAGCCAGATCCGGTATACCAGTCTATGCTGCTCAACACAGGCGTACTGCTGATGATGGGACCTTTGATTGCGTTGTATTTGTTCGTTCAGCGTTATTTCGTGGAAAGCGTGGAACGTACCGGTTTAGTAGGTTAATAAAGATAAAGACAGGGTGGAGGAGAAACTGTGAATAAAGATGGATGGCAGCTGAAAGGATTCCATATGCGCTTCGGATCGCATGAGGATGTTGGGAATTTAAAGCGAGTGATCGAGGAAGCGTTAGCGCCTATGGGTGTAAATGTATTGATGCTAGAATGCAACACTTCGTTTCAGTTTCAATCTCATCCGGAAGTATCGGGTGGCAGCTTGACGAAGGAAGATGCGAGAGAGTTATCCGCCTTATGTAAGCGGCACGGCATCCGATTGATCCCTTTGTTTGATTGTTTGGGCCATCAAGGTTGGGGCGGAGGACGGAATTCGCTTCTGCGCGCATATCCGGAATTCGACGAAACCCCGCATGTGCCAGAGGATGCCAAGTGGCCAGAGTTTTATTGCCCGAGCTGGTGCCCTTCTCATCCGGACATTAATCCGCTCGTGTTCGATCTGATGGATGAGCTGATCGATGCTTTCGAAGCGGATGCGCTGCACGTCGGTATGGACGAAGTGTTCGCCATAGCGGATGATGGGTGCCCACGGTGTCGTGGGAAAAATAAGGCGGAACTGTTTGCAAAAGCGACGAATGATTATTACGAGCATTTGGTTCGCAAACGGAAGGTACAGATGCTCATGTGGGCGGACCGGTTGATTGACGCCAAGGGCATGGGGTATACAGAGTGGGACGGTGACATTTACGGCATTTGGCCGGCCGTGGATCTTATTCCGAAGGATATTATATTGTGTGATTGGCACTACGATAAATTGGATGCTTATCCATCCGTCGGGCATTTGCTCGATAAAGGATTTGAAGTGTGGCCCAGCTGCTGGAAAACACCGGAAGCGGCCCTTGATCTGCTCGAGCAGTCCATACGCCAAGCGGAAGAGCGGGGGGCGGTTGACCGCATGCCTGGCATGCTGGTGACCGGCTGGAATGCCAATGGTGCCAAACTGGTGACGGCGCTGCTGGGAGATGGTGACTTAGGCGAAGATACGGGCGATATTAAGGGCATTGCAGCTACGCTGAAGACGGTCATGGAGGAGCTCCGACTACGAACAGAGCATCTCGAAGCATAGAGATGATATTACATAGAAATGGAGACAACGCCATGACACAGTCCAAAACCGTACATATCATTTCGCATACACATTGGGACAGGGAATGGTATTTGCCCTATGAAAAGCATCACGTTTTGTTGATCAAGTTAATGGATACGCTAATTCAAACTCTCAGGAAAGATGACGGATACCGCAGCTTTCATCTGGACGGTCAAACGATTATCTTAGAGGATTACTTGCAGATACGCCCGGAAATGAAGGAGACGCTAGAGCAATTGATTCGCGGAGGGCGCATCCACATTGGCCCGTGGTATGTACTGCAGGATGAATTTTTAACGAGCAGCGAGGCAAATGTACGTAATTTGCTAATCGGCCACCGCGATGCTAAAGCTTATGGCGTCATTTCGAAGTTGGGTTATTTTCCGGATTCCTTCGGCAACATGGGGCAGGCGCCGCAGCTGCTGCGGCAAGCAGACATTGAGAACGCTGTGTTCGGACGCGGTGTGAAGCCGACGGGATTTAACAACGAAGTATCGGAATCTCAGGCTTATGAGTCACCGTATTCGGAGATGTTTTGGGAAGCGCCTGACGGCTCCAAGGTGTTGGGTATTTTATTTGCTAATTGGTACAGTAACGGGAATGAGATCCCTGTGAATCCAGAAGCGGCATCCAAGTATTGGGATCGAAAGCTAGCAGAGGTATCCCAATATGCTTCTACGCCTCATTGGTTGTTCATGAATGGGTGCGATCATCAGCCTGTACAGACTGATCTGATGGATGCTATCGGGACAGCTGAGAAGCTGTACCCAGACATTCGGTTCATCCACTCCAATTTTGAAGATTATTTAAGTGAAGTGAACCGGACGATCCCGAGTGACCTATCCGTCATTCGCGGAGAGCTTCGAAGCCAGCATACCGACGGCTGGTCTACGCTTGTAAATACGGCATCTTCACGAGTTTATATCAAGCAAAGAAATCAAGAAGGCCAGACACTCTTGGAAAAGGTGGCGGAGCCTTTGGCTGCCTTTGCTTATCAAGCAGGATGCCCTTACCCCCATCATCTGTTTACCTATGCCTGGAAAACATTAATGCAGAACCATCCGCATGACAGCATTTGCGGGTGCAGTGTCGATGAAGTGCATGCCGAAATGATGACGCGTTTTGAGAAAAGCAAGCATGTGGCCGAATCTATCGCCCACGATAGCCTGACTTGGTTGGCAGAACGGGTGGATACGTCTGTGTTTTCAGATTACGGCAAAGAGGCGACGCCTTTTCTGGTGACGAATACGACAGGGTGGGAACGCAGTGGCACCGTTACTGTGCAGCTGGAATTAAACAGGATCTACTTCCGTGATGGCAGGGATTTTCGGGATATGAGACAGGACGTAAAGATGAAGAGCTTGGACGATGTTGTGTTGGTTGATGTGGAGGGTAAACCTATTCCTTTTGGATTAGAGGATATGGGCATTCACTTTGGGTATGATTTACCTGACGACAAGTTCAGGCAGCCATATTTCGCACGTGCCGTCCGTGTGACCTTCGAAGCGGCTAATGTGCCTGCTTTGGGGTACAAAACGTATGCATTGACCCATGATACCTCATTAAAAAGGCTTCTTCTTTCGCCGACTTCTTTAATCGTTGGTACACACGCGATGGAAAACGAATATTTGAGTGTCCAAATCGCTGAAGACGGCTCGCTCACGGTAACGGAGAAGCTTGAGGGAACGGTCTACAAAGGCTTGGGCGTATATGAAAATACGGGAGATATCGGCAATGAGTATATGTATCGCCAAGCTTGCGGAGACACGGCTGTGACTACGCGTGGTATACCGGCATCTATTCGTATTCAGGAAGATACGCCTTACCGAGCTAGCATAGAGATCATTCATGAGTTGGAAATACCGGCATCTGCAGAGGAATTGCTGGAAATGGAAAGGAAGGAACTGGTCTGGTTTACTGGGCGCAAATCGGCGCGATCTGATGCAAAGATTGTTTTGAAAATCACGACCGTAGTATCCTTGGATAAAGACGGAAAACGCGTTGATATTGCGTCAACCTTTAACAATCAAGCCAAAGATCACCGTTTGCGGATGCTGTTTTCTACTGGATTAGAAGCAGAGACCCATTTTGCTGATTCCATCTTTGAAGTGCCGGAGAGGAGCAATACAACGACAGCTGAATGGAAAAATCCGAGCAACTGCCAACACCAGCAAGCATTCGTAACCGTGGCGGGGACGCGGCAGGGGCTTACTATTGCCAACCGCGGTTTGAACGAATACGAAATCGTTCGAGAAGATAGCGGCCAAACCATCGCAGTCACACTGCTTCGAGCTGTAGGGGAATTAGGCGACTGGGGCTACTTCCCAACGCCAGAAGCACAGTGTCTCGGCGAACACACCGTGCACCTATCCGTTATCCCTTATGCGGTGCCTGTCGAGACGGCTGATGAAGATCCGTTAGTTCATGGCTCCGGTGCCATACAGGCTGCCCATCAATATCAAATACCTTGGTCCGTAAGGCAAACTGAGGTTCATCACGGAGAACTGCCGCCGACTTACGCTTTTGGGGGCTGGGAAGGTCAAGCTATGGTCTTCTCCGCAATGAAAGTTTCCGAGGAGACAGGGGATATGATTGCGCGTTGGTATAACATCTCTGCACAGGAGAGAGTTCTGAAGATAGACCTCCCAGAGAAGTTCCATAATGCGTATAAGAGTGATATTCTGGAACGGCGTTTGGATCGTCTGCAGCAGGAGGGATCGGAGCGATTGTCCGTATCCGTTCGTCCAGCAGAAATCGTTACGATTAGTTTTGAACGATAAAGTAAAAGAAAAAAGACTGTTTCAGAAGCGGATGCCAAGTCCGTATATGAAATAGTCTTTTTTTAATGGATAAGAATTTATATGTTTTAGGCTTTGGAGTAATCTATGCAGTACATTATGCGGATAAGGCAACTGAAGTAGCTTATTTGTCTTAATGACCCGGCTATGATTGCATAAGCAAGCTAGGCTTTCTTATTGTTGGCTAATACACCCTGGAAGTCTCGCTTATCAGCTAATAAGCATGCGCTGTGGTCTTATTTGACGAGATGCTCTGATATTAGAATGAATAAGCAAGGTAAGCTTGCTTATTCATTTCTAGCTAAACTGCTATTCGTAGAAGGCGTGGGTTGTGCAAGGCAGCTTGTAAGAGCGAATGCGAGTTGTACCGGAAGCAGGTCGATTTACTATATTTTCCCAGTGTTTTGTTTTCTGGTTTTTGGGAAAATGATTAAGCCCATTTGTTCCGAAATGGCGACGACACATACCCAATGAATTTATAGATTTTCCTATAATTTTTTAAGGGTTTTTTGAATCAAAACTTTTATGATAGGTATATTACATTGAAGTAAGGAGTGAAGCAGCCTTGAACGGAAATATCAATGAAGCTCCTAGACTCCCCCTAACGACAAGTGAGCAAAAAGCTTTGCAGCTGAGACGAAGAAGAAGATTGAAACAAAACATTCCGCTTTTTATCATGCTTTTCCCTGTCATTGCTTACTACATTTTGTTCAAATACTGGCCTATGGGCGGACTTGTGATCGCTTTCAAAAATTATAATTTTGCTGATGGTATTTTGCACAGTCCATGGGTTGGCCTGAAAAATTTTAAAGTTTTATTTTCCAGCGCCAGTACGATCCAGATTATATGGAACACCTTTTGGCTCAGCTTTTTGAATTTGCTTGTCGGGTTCCCGGTACCTATCTTCCTCGCCATTCTGCTTAATGAAGTGAGGAAGACATGGTTCAAGAAATGGGTTCAAACGATCGTCTATTTGCCGCATTTTTTCTCTTGGGTCATCGTCGGAGGTCTCGTGTTATCCCTATTTGCAACGGATTACGGTTCGATCAACAAGGTACTCAAGCTATTCAATATTGAACCTATAACCTTTCTTTACGAGTCAAAATCCTGGGTTGCTGTATTCGTTGGTTCAGGGGTTTGGAAGGAGATGGGGTTTAGCACAATTATTTATTTGGCCGCTCTCACGAACATAGATCCTGCCCTTTACGAGTCAGCAGGTATGGACGGCGCTTCGAAGTGGCGGCAAATTTGGCACATTACGATTCCAGGCATTCGTCACACGATCATCCTGCTGCTCATTTTGGCTATGGGTCAATTGATGGAGGTCGGCTTTGATCAGATATATAACCTTCAGAATTCAGCAGTTGCTGACGTGTCAGAGGTCATAAGTACTTATATTTATAAAATAGGTTTGGGAAATGCGCAATTTAGCGTAACTACGGCGATGGGGCTGTTCGAATCCGTCATTGGCTGTGCGCTCGTACTGGTAGCTAACAGGATCGCCCGCAAATTCGACCAAGCTTTATTCTGATAACGAGGAGGGGCGTCCGCATGAAAGCGACAAAAGGTGAAAGAATTTTCTACGCTGTCAATTATTTTATGCTCGCGGCAATTGCCTTAACCTGTATACTGCCATTTATTCATATCATAGCGCTATCGATGAGTGAGCGTTCGGCCGTAGATTCGGGACATGTTTACTTCTGGCCGGTAGGCTTGGATTTTACGGCATATAAGGTTTTCTTCCTAACAACTCCGGCTCTCTCAGGATTTAAAAATAGCATTATCATTACGCTTGTCGGTGTTGCACTTAGTATGGCGGGGACGGTATTAGCGGCCTATCCGTTGTCGAGAAGCTATTTGATAGGACGACGCAAGTTTGTGCTTGCCATGGTGTTTACGATGTTGTTCTCAGGAGGGTTGATCCCTACTTATCTCGTCGTAAAGAACCTGTCTTTAATCGACTCCTATTGGTCTCTGTGGCTCACAGGGTTTATCAGTACCTACAATATGCTGCTCATGAAAAGTTACTTTGAGAATATTCCTCATGAAGTGGAAGAAGCAGCGCGAATTGACGGATGCAGCGACGTATCTCTCCTCATTCGAATCATATTGCCGCTATCGCTTCCGATGCTGGCCACTTTAGCCCTGTTCTATGGGATTAACTATTGGAATGCATTTATGAGCGTTCTGATGTACATCAATAAGAGTGACATGCAGAATTTGACGGTCATTGTCCAAGCGATGCTGCAAAAAAACGATATCCTGAATTCACCTTCCCTGGCACCAGAGGAGCAGCTAATGGTTGCTACTGAAATGGTCAAATCTGTCGGTGTTGTCGTTATGGTGGTTCCGATGCTGATCGTTTATCCGTTTCTGCAAAAATATTTTGTCAAAGGCGTTATGCTTGGTTCTGTTAAGGGTTAAACCAAATGGTGCTCTACGTTTACCAAAACTTTTCAATATAAACAGGAGGGTTTGCGCATGAAAAGAAAGTTGTGGATGGGCATGACAATAGGGGTCGTAGCATTAGGGGCAACGCTAGTTGGTTGCAGCAGCGACAAGAAAGAAGGAGCAGCAGCCGGTACTACGGCTACGAATGCTCCGAAGGAGTCAGCGCCAGCCAAACGAGGAAATGTTACCGTTTCCATGTATGATCGGGGTGGTGTACCTGCGTCGGAGGGGAACTACGAAGAAAATCGTTGGACCAAGTGGATCAATCAAAACGGTCCTGTGAATGTGAAATACATTCCTGTCCTCCGAGGCGAGTCTACGAAAAAATTGAATGTTCTTTTTGCCTCCGGTTCTGCGCCTGATATTGTAAACGAGTACAACACGCCTTTCCGTAACAGTCTGTACGATCAAAAGCAGCTGCTTCCCATTGACGACATCTTAAAATACATGCCTGAATACCAGAAGCTGCTGGACCAGTATCCTCAGTTGAAGAAAGCGGGAACGAAGCCGGACGGCAAGCTGTATGAAGTCGGTAAAGTAAAAGAAGCAGTCATACAGCACATGTTAATAATTCGTACCGACTGGTTGAAAAAGCTGAATTTAAGCATGCCGACAACAACGGAAGAGCTAATGAAAGTAGCCAAGGCATTTGCTGAACAAGATCCTGACGGCAATGGTAAGAAAGATACGTACGGGATGAACATGAGCTACTATTCTGAACAAGCCATCAACGAGATTTTCGGTGAAAATTCGTCCAAGGATTTGATTGCCTGGGGAACTAAGGATGGAAAAATAATCCCCCTGTGGGACAATCAGCTGGCCTCCCTGACCTTCAAGAAAAAGCTCTATGACGATGGCATTATCGATAAAGATTACATCAATGATAAAGACGGCGCAAAGGCAAAACAAGACTTTCTGAATGGTAGAGTCGGCATTTACGTTAAATTTTCCGGCGGCATGTATGACTTTATTATGAACGACTTTGCTACGCTGAAGAAAAATGTGGCAGGCGCGGAAATTGCCCCCTTAGGCTATCCGAAATCGCCGCTGGGGACATTTACCGGTGGTGTAGATAATCCTGTACAAATGACGACTGTTGTGAACGCCAAGGCGAAGGAGCCGGAAGCTGTCGGTCGCTATCTTGACTTCATGATGAAACCGGAAACCGCTTTGAAGGTTATTAACGGGGACGAAGGGACACATTGGAAGAAGAGCGCCAATGGCTGCCGTGAGACCATCGATCCATTGAAATCGAAAAATGAAGTTGGCTACGCTTTAGACTATGAAATGTTCTACTCTTCAGGAACAGATAAGTGCAACTTTACGATAAACGGATTTAATACTGCAGCACCGGAACAGAAAGCCGGTTCGGACATGTATAAAGAACTTCAGAAAATTTATTTCGATCCGCAAAGACAATACCCTGGATTGACCCATGGGGAACATATGCCGGTCTATCCTGCTGATCTCCAAACGATTAACGCAACAATTCTTAAAGAGCAAACCGACATTTTTGTTAAGGCCACCATCAGCGGTGCGAAATACAGCCCGGAACAAGCCATTAAAGACGCACAAGCGGCATGGGATAAAGGCGGCGGCAAGCAACTTGAAGACTTTATGAACAAATGGTATGCGGAAAATAAAGATAAAGCGTTCCTTGCCAAGGATATTTTGACAATTGCTAGACAGCAAATGGAGCAAGTGAAGTAACTGATTTTGAAGGAGGAGCTGGACATGGATATGCGTTTGCCTGCCATGCAGACAACGTATGGATGTCCAGCTTCATTCATTATTACATATCATCGGATCGTTGATTACATCATGGGGGGAAATAGAAGTGAACAAGGTAAAGGTCGCCATCATTGGCTGCGGCGGTATAGCAACAGGTAAGCACTTACCCAGCCTAGCAAAGATAGAGCAAGTCGAAATTATTGGTTTTTTTGATATCGTGATTGAACGCGCTCAGCAAGCGGCAGAGAAGTTTGGTGCTCCCGGAGCGAAGGTGTTTGAGAACTATTATGAGCTTCTTGCTGATTCTTCGATTGACGTCGTTCATATCTGTACCCCCAATGATTCGCATGCAGAGATTTCTATCGCAGCTATGGAAGCAGGCAAACACGTCATGTGTGAAAAGCCGATGGCCAAAACAGCCGCCGATGCTAGGCGTATGGTTGAAGCTGCCAAACGTACAGGTAAGAAGCTGACCATTGGCTACAATAATCGCTTCCGAGCGGATAGTCAGTATTTGAAGAAAGTGGTTGAAGACGGCGATCTAGGCGACATTTATTTTGCTAAAGCGCATGCTGTTCGCAGACGTGGGGTTCCCACTTGGGGTGTTTTTTTGGATGAAGACAAACAAGGCGGAGGCCCGCTGATCGACATCGGCACACATGCTCTCGATTTAACGCTGTGGATGATGAATAACTATGAACCTAAGGTGGTGCTTGGCACCGCTTATCATAAGCTTTCTCGGAAAGAAAATGCCGCAAATTCATGGGGTCCTTGGGATCCTGAGAAATTCAAAGTGGAAGACTCCGCATTTGCGATGATCGTGATGAAAAACGGTGCGACCGTGATGGTGGAGGCGAGTTGGGCTTTAAATACATTGGATACGAAGGAAGCGAAATGTACGCTTTGCGGTACAGAAGGCGGAGCCGACATGCAGGATGGCTTACGCATAAATGGTGAAAATCACAGTCGTTTGTACGTCAATCAACTGCAGTTCGATGCCAAAGGTGCAGACTTCTACGAGGGTAAAAAAGAGAGCATGTCGGATAAAGAAATCCGTACATGGATTGATGCTGTAATGAACGATAAGCAGCCTATTGTAACGCCAGAGCAATCGTGTGTGGTTTCCGAAATACTTGAGGCTATCTACGAATCCAATAGAACGGGAAAAGCGGTCTATTTTGACTAAAATAACCCGAAATGAGGCCATTCTTTCATGATTAGAGTAGCGATGTTGAGCTTTTGGCATGTGCATGCAAAGGATTATGCACGTCTAGCCGCCGAGCACCCGGGTACTGAAATCGTGGCCGTATGGGATGAAGATCCCGAACGAGGAAGGCAAAAGGCAGAGGAGCATGGTGTTAGCTTTTATGCCGATCTGCATGTGCTTTTGGCCAATCCGGATATCGATGCCGTTATTGTGGATACGCCGACGAATCGGCACCGGGACGTCATCATCGCAGCAGCCAAAGCGGGTAAGCATATCTTTACTGAAAAAGTTATAGCTACCACGACGAAGGAATGTAAAGAGATATTGGCTGCGGTTGATGCGGCTGGGGTCAAGTTAACGGTTTCTCTACCTAGGCTATATACCTGGTTTACACAAGCTGCACATAACTTCATTCAGGAAGGTCAGCTTGGCACTGTAACAACGGTTCGTATACGGCTTGCTCATAACGGCGCATTGCGAACAATGAAAAATCCGAATGGCTCACTCCCCTCCCATTTCTTCAACTTAGAGGAGTGCGGGGGAGGGGCATTGATGGATCTTGGCTGCCATCCGATGTACTTGACACGCCTATTCCTGGGTTTACCGGAAAGTGTTAGTGCAAGCTTCGGCTATATCACGGAGCGAGAGGTAGAGGATAGTGCGGTAGCGACTTTGCGTTATTCCTATGGGGCAATAGGCATTGTTGAAGCGGGATTCATGAATAACTACTCTCAGTTTGATATTGAGGTGCAAGGAACGGAAGGCAGCCTCATGTATAGCAGAACCGATGACAAACTGTTAGTCCGAAGCCACAAGCTGGAAGGTGAAGCAGCAACAGGGTGGCAAGTGGTCACGAAACTGCCTGAGAATCTCCCTTCTCCTTTTGAACAATGGGTGTCACATATTCGAAATGGAACGACAGCTTCTGAAAATATACAAATAGCCGTTGATTTGACCCGTTTAATGGAAGCTTCGACTTTATCGGCACGCTCAGGTGCTGTATGTAGGCTGAGTGACCTGTCGGAATAAAGAAGCTTCCTTGTGGAAAGGCCAGATCATTCCCTGCAAAGAAATAAGGGTAATCTGGCTTTTCTTTACCACATAAGAAAGTATAAGTTTTCGGTTCCCGAAAACCCGCTTTCTTATTGGCGATAAAACCTACCTCTAAACGCGGTCGCTCACCTTTGAATGGCTTCGATAGAGGTTTTCTCATTTGAGGAAATGATGACAACAAAGCTCTGAGGAGGAACAAACATGTTGGACAAAGGGGAATACTCATTTTCTACCTGCTGGAATATTAAAAAGCATACGATTGGAAGGAACATGATAGAGGAGATCAAGGAGCTCGGTTTTCGTCAGGTGGAATTGAACTATAACGTGACGGAAGAAATGATGAAGACGATTGAGCCGATGATCGAAAAAGGGGAAATTGGTGTATCCAGTGTACACAATGTGTTCCCTTTCATTAATGATAAGGATTACGATACAGATTCTGTCATGCTTGGTTTCGATGACGAGGTGAAGCGCAAGCGATCCGTGGAGCTGTTGATTAGGTCTATGGAATATGCGAACCGTTATGGAGCGAAGGCTGTTGTCGTGCATCCAGGCGAAGTGCCTTTCGAATATAACATTGATTTGGATTTGAAAAAGCTTTACAGAGATCACGGGAAGGATTCACCGGAATATCAAAAGCTTTGGGAGATCATGTCCGAAAGGCGGGAGCGGTTGAGTCCGCTCTATACCAAGCGGATCCAAGAGAGTCTGGAGGAAGTGAGCGAGCATGCTGCCAAACAAGGATGGTCTGTAGCCATTGGCATCGAAACACGCTCAAGGTCGTATCAGATGCCGACCTTAATGGAGGCAAAGACCATTTGCGAGAACCTGAAAGGCAGCCCGGTTTACTTATGGTACGACATTGGCCATGCCATGATGATGGATCGGATGGGCTTGTATGACAACTTGAAGGAGCTGCAGGAAGTGAAACGCTATATTTATGGCGTACACATCCATGAAACACTAGAGCTGTCCGATCACTGGTGTCCTTATGTACATAGTAAAGATCTGCATTATTTTGATCATTTTCTAGAAGCGATTGATTTTGCCAAAGTCAAAGTGTATGAGTTGAAGGCTTTATGCCAGCCGGACGAGATCGATGAAAGCCACAGGCTTATTACAAGTAAAATTTCAGCTATGAAAGGTTAAAAGGTGATCAGCATGGACGCTACTTATAAACGGTTGGTACACATTTATGACGAACATACAGCAGCTATGCTGCAGCGGCAGGTGCTTGATCCTACATCGAAATATGTTGGCGGTATTATTGATGAAACGGGCATTGCTCGTGTCAATCATCTCAGCACGCCGAGCGTTTTGGCCGTATGGGCGTCGGCTATCGTTAATCCAGATTCACGTTACTATCACGATGAGACACTCTTGGCCGCTTTCGACAAAGCAGCGGATTTTATTTTGAACCGCCAGCATGTCGACGGTACGATCTCTTTAGGTTCAACCAATTATAATTCCCCTCCAGATACAGCCTTTGTTGTAGGCGGGATTACGCAAATCTATCAACTGCTTGAGGCGCATGACTGGGCGGCTGTGAAGCCTGCCTCTGTAAAGCTGAAGCTCTTCCTGGAGCGTACGATCCCTGCTATGCTGACAGGCGGATGTCATACACCGAACCATCGCTGGGTTATTACAGCGGCACTTTCGCTGCTGTATGAGATTTTTCAAATGCCTGAGCTGATAACTAGAGCGGATGAATGGTTGGCAGAAGGTATGGATATCACACATGATGGCGAATGGACAGAGCGCAGCAACGGCATCTATAATGCTGTAAGCGATATTGCTTTATACCATACGGGGCGTGTGTTAAACCGTCCAGAATTACTAGAATGTGTGCGTCGCAATCTGCGCATGATGGTGTATTTGATCCATCCATCCGGTGAGGTGGTAACCGACTATTCGGGACGCCAGGATTTCGGGCAAACGTTTAATATGGCGACTTACTTCCTCATTTATCGCTTAATGGCTGCTCACGATAAAGATCCTTTATTCGCTGCAATGTCGGACTACGCAGGTACCTTTATCAAGCATACGGAAGCGGTAAATAACAATGCGCTTTTGGGTTTATTGCTGTATCCCGAAGCAGATATTTCCGATTTGGAGCGGACTTCGCTTCCCGATCGATATGTCCAAGTTATCAATGAGCATCATCCGATCAATGAGCATCTGGCGCAAATCGATGGCGTGGGCCATCATATGAAAATTGAACACAGCAGCATGCACTTAGCCTTCGGCGCTCCGCTTGTGCGTATTCGGGAGCTGGATCAGAGCGTGACGATTATGCCGCAAACACCGTCATTCTTCTCCCTTCGCCATGGAAAAGTTAGGCTGCTGGGCATTAAGTTGTCTACATCCTTCTCACCTGGAATTGTGAAGTTCGCGCATCTCACTGCGGAGGAAGGCGTTTATAAGCTAGGAATCGTATTGGAAAAAGGATATAACGGACCGATCCCGCGACAATTTCTGCCGGAGTCCGCGGAGAGATCGACACTCAGTCCTTGGTACTTGCTTCCGCATCAGCATCGGCCGATGACACATCTGCAAACTCTAGAGTTTCAAGCGGAAATTACACAAGGAGATGGGGAATGGACGATTCGTATCCTTTCCGATGAGCGAGAGGATGTATTCACGCAGTTATCCTTTATTTTAGGAGATGAGGGTACGGTTAGCGGCAGTGATCTCGCCCAAGCCGAGGCAGGGAAATATTTCTTGAAAAACGGATCCATGACATATGCGGTGGATGAAGATGCGATTGAGATTTCAACAGGCGCCTACGAGCATTTGCTGCCTGTGCTTCGTGAAGACCAACATCCGGCTGGCTGCAAATACGTCCATGTGAACCTGGTGACGCCGTTCGACCGGACATTTACGGTTCGCCTACTGTAGAAAGGAAGGCCGAGATGACGACTTATTTTAATGAGCAAGAGAGTATACAGTCCCGCTTAGGAGACGATGATAACCGAACATTGAAGGTGCTTGCGGACCGCTACATTGGGGCTAATCCGCCCGTCCCATTCGCTTTCAGGGCCTTTTACCGATCTGGCGTTTTGCAAAACGAGGATGGGATGTTTGATTTAAATCTGGGACGGAGATTTCCCGAAGCAAGACCCGGTCAATTTTCATATGCCTATGGTTTAGTATGGAGTGATGGTGAACGAAACCTGGATGTGTTGTTCCGCTGTTTGGGGCCAATTGAGTTCTTTTTCAATGATGAACGTGCCTATCGTTCCAACGTAATCGATGAAATTAAGCCAGATGCCAGCGTTAAGCTTAATCTGAACTTTGTGAAAGGTTGGAACCGACTTTTTATCAAAGCTAAGCATACAGCTGCGGGCTTCGGCTGCTTGTTCGGATCTGATGAAGCCAAGGTACGGATTCTGAATGTGCTTACTCCGTTTGCCGAAAGACAAGGACAGGCAGGATGGGTATACTCTGCTCCGGTCGACACGGATCTATTCGAGGGCAGTCCACTGCCGGATGGTTTGGCGTCCGAGAAAGAGTACGGGCTGCGCTGGCTGCCGACCTGTGAGTGGAGTGAGAGCGAGCTTGCGAAGCCTGTCTGCGAGCGCTTATTCGGCTTACAACCTGGTAAGCAAGCGTACGCGTGGACGAAGCTGAACAAAGTAAGCTCAGGTGAAGAAGCTTGCCTGCTGAAGGGCCATGCGGCAGGACCGTTAAACGTTTGGCTGGATGGGAAACAGGTATTGGAGCTTGCTAAAGAAGGCAGCTTTCAGGTGGAAGTGCCGCTATCTTTTGGCAAACATGATCTGTTAATCCGTAGCATTTGTGGAAATAATGCATGGGGCTTCACACTTCATGCCTCTGTTAGGGGAGAGGTTGTCCGCTTAAGCGCTCCTCAGAAGGTTCACGGGTCAGCTGAGCCGTGGTTATATGTGGGGCCACTGGATTCCAGTGTTGAGTTAGCGTATGAGGAATTAATAAGAACCGATCGCATTTATGCTAAAAGTTCAAAGTCAGATGCTGCAGGTGACAAGACGTACTGGCAGTTAGACCGTCCAGACGCTTGGATACGTCCTTATTATGAGAATGCCATGCTGAGCAATAAGTGGACCGTCGGCAACGTCACGAATTATGCCCGCTGGGATTATCCGCTAGGCGTTACCATTTATGGGCTGTTGCAAGCTGGTCGGTTGCTGGAGCGGTCTGATATTATCGGGTACGCCCTCGATCATGTTCAAAGCTGCACCGACATGTTCGAATACTCCTTATGGGATCGAGAGAAGTACGGGTTCCCGGCGATCAATCAACAATTAGTCATGATGAAAATGCTGGATAACTGCGGTTCCTTTGGCTCCGCGATGCTGGAAGCTTATCAGGATGACAAGGATTCGGGCTTCTTGCCGATAGCGCAGCGAATTGCCGACTTCATGCTCAATCGGCTGGAGCGTAAAGAAGATGGGGCATTTTATCGGATATGTCAGGATGAATATTCGGAGAATACGATGTGGGCCGATGACCTCTACATGAGCACGCCGTTTCTCTGCCGCTATGCGGGGATAACCGGTAACAGTGAGGCGCTGGATGAGGCAGCGAAGCAATTTCTGTTATTCCGCAAGTATTTATACATGCCGGATCAGCGCATCATGTCGCATGTCTTTGATTTCAAATACGGCATGGCAACCGGCATTCCTTGGGGACGTGGGAATGGATGGACACTCTTCTCGCTGACAGAGGTGCTGGAGGTTCTACCCGCAGACTATGAAGCTCGCCCGGAGTTAGTTCATTTCTTTAACGAGCTGTGCGCAGGATATGCCGATCTGCAAGCTGAAAGCGGGCTGTGGCATCAGGTGTTGAACGATCCCGATGCCTATCAGGAAGCTTCGTGTACCGCGATGTTCGCCTATGCCTTTGCGAGAGGCGTGCGATTCGGCTGGCTCAAGGAACCAGATCGCTTCATCCATGCTTCGCTGAAGGCATGGGACGGTTTGACCCGTCTCGCCATCGACGCTCAGGGCAACGTGCATGGCGTTTGCAGCGGCTCGCGGTATGCTTTTACCGCTGATTATTATAAAAAGGACCTGCTCACCGTAACCAATGACAACCACGGGGTTGGCATTATGATGCTGGCTGGGGCAGAAGTCGTGAAGCTGAAGCGATGGCTGTAGCAGCCGCTTGAAGTGATGCATAAATGACGGCTGTAAGCAGTGTATGGCAAATTAGTCATTTTGATTTAATCGTAAGAATGGTGTTGGCGGTCGTTCTGGGCGGTTTGATCGGTCTTGAACGGGAATTGAACAATCACGCAGCGGGCTTTCGTACGCATATTTTAGTTTGTTTAGGCTCCGCCACCATCATGCTGCTGTCGGAGTATGGATTCTCTGACTTTGTAGATGAACCCAACGTCCGTATAGATCCGTCCCGCTTGGCTGCACAGGTTGTCAGCGGCATCGGCTTTCTTGGCGCAGGCGCGATATTCCGAAACGGCAGTGTTATTAAAGGCTTGACTACCGCAGCTTCCGTTTGGTTGGTGGCGGCTATCGGTTTGAGCGTGGGTGCAGGCTTTATTACCGGGGCGTTGGTATGCACCTTTTTAGTACTCATCAGTTTGTATCTCCTGAATAAGTGGGAGAAGCATTTCCTAAGGCACCGCCGAACTCACGAAATAGAGATCATGATCAATGAGCATCCCGGCTTCCTCAACTTGGTTACCTCCCGTTTTGGGGAGCAGGGTATCCTAGTCACCAATCTAAAGATGATGCCAGGAAGCGAATCTTCCCTCATATCAGGGAATACCGGAAATACCCCAATGATGCACTTGATCTTCAGCTTAAGATGTCCGAAGCACGAGAAGCTTCTTGCCGCATACGAACAAATTGCGGCTCTGGACATCGTCGTTAGGATGGAAGCTGCGAACTTCATTTTTCATAAAAAGGTGGCCTAAGAAAAGGTAGGCATGTGGTTCAAGTTTTTTGAATCTCTGATCTCTGATCTCTTCGATCAGAGATCTTTTCTATTTTTCGAGGGATAATCGGAAGTTAGCGATTACCAATGTTGTAAATTCTACAACAATTGACGCGCTCAAGGGCTATTTTGCGAGTTGAAGTTGATCACTAGATTTTAGCGGAACGTAGAAGCCTTATTTTGCTCAAAACCGCGTATTTCACGTTTTCGCGGAACGAGGAGCCTCTATTTCCCGCTATCGAGGTGTAAAAACCGGTAAAACGCCAAAATAGCGCCCCCACGTTCCGCGTACCGGTCCGGCATCGGCATAATCACCGAAATAGCGGCTGCTCGTTCCCTATGATCCGCAGATTAGCAGCTTATATGTCCGAAATCACTCCACAGAGTTGGATTTGACCAGCTGTTTTTCAGTATTTGAACAGATTTCTATTTTCTATTTACCTGCCCTCGCACCAAACTTTTCTGCTATACACTCCGATAACGGAGCACGTCATATGGTTTACAACAGGTCGAATAATTAATGTTCACGCACCAGTGAACCTATTCTTGATTATCTACCTGCCCTCGCATTCAACTTTTATACAAAAATAAAAAACGTAAGAGAACATTATTTTCATTCTTGGGGGTGGCGTCGTAGGCGTCGTGATTGTTTTTACAACAGTCCCCGGCGTATTGGCCTATGGGATGTGCAGGATCGCATTTTGACGATGGGTCCTGATTTAAGACAATACCATGTAGAACTAGATTGGATGAATGAATCGACGGTCTCCGTTATTTAAGTACTGGGCAAATGGTGGTTTCGAGGGAATTATGGTTGATAAGAAATTATTGGCCTGAGCGGGCATTTTGCATATTAAGATGAGAGTTCCTGATATCGCTAAGGAGGCAAATTTCCACGTTGTCCATCAGATAGCGATGGAAAACATCGTTACAGAGAGAAGAGGTGTTTTCTGCACAAGCCACCAGACAAACAAAAAAATCCCGCTCACGCCTAACGGCTGGAGCGGGATTTTTGACAATTAGGAGTTAATCAGATACTGGTTAACCGTCGCCTTAATCAATTCCAAACGGCCGGATTGGTTCACGATGTTGTTGCTGTTCTCTAGCGCGTAAGCTTCAAGCGTCTTGAAATCCGCTTTGCCGGAAACGATGTCGGCACCGATGCCGGATTTGAAGGAAGCATAGCGCGTGTCGAGGATGTTATCGAATACGCGGTCTTCGATCAATTTGGCAGCGACTTCTAAGCCGCGAGCGAAGGCGTCCATACCTGCGATGTGGGCGTAGACGACATCGATAGGCTCGAAGGAAGTACGGCGAACCTTGGCGTCGAAGTTCACGCCGCCGCGGCCGATGCCGCCTTCGTTCAGGAGGATTTCGTACATCGCGAGTGTCGTCGAGTACAAGTCTGTCGGGAACTCGTCGGTATCCCAGCCGAGCAGCAGGTCGCCTTGGTTCGCATCGATGGAACCAAGAACGCCGTTGATGCGCGCGACGCGAAGCTCGTGCTCAAAGGTATGACCGGCAAGCGTGGCATGGTTCGCTTCCAGGTTTAATTTGAAATACGGCAGCAAGTCGTATTTTTGCAAGAAAGATAGTGTCGTAGCCGCATCGAAGTCGTATTGGTGCTTGGATGGCTCTTTTGGCTTAGGCTCGATCAGGAATTGACCGTCGTAGCCGATTTCTTTGGCATAATCAACCGCCATGTGAAGGAAGCGAGCAAGGTTATCAAGCTCCAGGCCGAGGTCCGTGTTCAGCAGAGTCTCGTAGCCTTCGCGTCCGCCCCAGAAAACGTAGTTTTCGGAGCCGAGCTCTTTGGCATGATCTAATGCTTTTTTCACTTGGGCAGCAGCGTAAGCAAATACGTCTGCATTATTCGTTGTAGCAGCGCCATGAACGAAGCGCGGGTTGGTGAACATATTGGCTGTATTCCAGAGCAGCTTCTTGCCGCTGGATTTCATTTTATCTTTGATCAGAGCAACGATCTCGTCTAGGTTCTTGTTCGTTTCTTGAAGCGTGCTGCCCTCAGGCGCGATATCACGGTCATGGAAAGCGAAGTAGTCGACATCCAGAATGTTCAGCAGCTCAAAGCAAGCGTCAACACGAGCTTTGGCCAGCTCAAGGCCGGAATATTGATCCCAAGCGCGAATGGCTGTGCCGCTGCCGAATGGATCGGAGCCATTAGCGGAAAAAGAATGCCAGTAAGCGATTGCAAAACGCATATGCTCACGCATCGTTTTGCCTAAAATAATTTGATCAGGATTATAAAATTTAAAAGAAAGCGGGTTCGTCGATGTGCGGCCTTCGTACTTAATCGGTTGAATGTTGTCAAAGTAGCTCATGAATTCAGCCTCCATAAATTAAGGAATAAATGCTTATGCAGTCATCATAGCATCAATTGAATAGTTTGTAAATTCATTAAACAAACTTAGTTGGTGCGTGAAAATGTCTTTCATGTTAAAATCAGTTCATTAGAAAAGTGCGACAAGCAATTAGAGCAATGTGGGGGCAAACATGAAGCAAACAGGCGATTTGAATCTCGTAAAAAAAATAAATAAATCCATCGTACTACACCATATTCGCACGAATTCGCCAATATCCCGAGCACGGATTGCAGAAATTACAGGGCTGACAAAGGCTACAGTGTCGAGTCTTGTTAACGAATTGATCGAGAGCAGTGTCGTCGAAGAAATAGGCGTTGGTGAATCAAGCGGCGGGCGCAAGCCGATGATGCTGCTTTTTAATGGAACGGCTGGTTATGCCGTCGGAGTAGACCTAGGGGTTACTGATATTCTCGCGGTGCTGACGGATTTAAGCGGTAAGATCATCCGCGAGGTAAGAGTGCAGCATGACAATGCTTCTGTCGAAAAGGTCGTCCAGCTGTTGAAAACGACCATCCGCGGACTGATCGAAAACGCGCCCGAAAGCGTCTACGGCATTATCGGCATCGGCATCGGAGTGCCGGGTATTTGCGATGAGAGCGGCAATCTGCTGTTCGCGCCGAATCTGGGCTGGGAGAACGTGCCTTTGCAGCAGCAAATCGAGGAGACGTTCAACATTCCGGTTGTTATTGATAACGAAGCGAACGCAGGAGCTGTGGGGGAGAAACAGTTCGGAGCCGGTAAAGACACGGCGAATCTGGTATATGTGTCGATCGGCATCGGGATCGGTGCCGGGATCATCATTAAGGGCGAGCTGTACCGCGGGGCGACCGGCTTCTCTGGTGAGATCGGGCACATCTCGATCCAGCACGACGGGCCCAAATGCAGCTGCGGCAGCTTGGGCTGCTGGGAGCTGTATGCGTCGGAGCATGCGCTCCTCACGCAGGCGCGCCGCGAGCTTAACGATGACGCTGCGGATCTGGAGGTTTTGCTGAGCAAAGCCGAAGCAGGAGATCCGACGGTGATCGCGCTTTTTGAGCGCCTTGGTTATTATCTAGGTGTAGGCGTAGTTAATATTATCAACGGATACAATCCCGAATATATTATTCTCGGCGGCCGCTTAGCAAGCAGCGAAAGATGGCTGATGAAGCCGCTGCTGGCTCTGCTCGAGAAGCGTTCCCTGCCGCATCCGCGCAAGCAGCTGAAAGTGGCGTTCAGCGAGCTGCGCGATCGGTCTACAGTGCTCGGGGCGGCATCTTTTGCAGTGGCTACATTTTTCGTGGAGACAACGGTTTCGGTTGATCGGAACTAAGCTAGTAGTAATTCCTGCCATTTGGTTGACCGAAGGATGGTCACTTTTGTACAATGAGAAAAGTGCCAAAAATTCGAGAACAAAGGACGGGAACCAACGATGTTTCTACGTTCACTAGTGATGTGCTGCTACCTCATGGGAGCATATTGGGCATCCTACCATTTCCCATCAATGAAGATGGTGTTTTATCCGACGCTTGGGGCATTCTGCTTTCTTTTTATGCACCGGGTAGACCAAATTAAGGATATTGGACGCATCACGATGGGTGCCATCATAGCCGTGATATTAGGCAGCACCATGTATGCGATAAGCCACGGCGCCATATCTTTTTTCATAACAGCTATACTTACCATCTTTCTCATTCAATGGTTCAAATGGAACGCGGCCCCGATTTTGTCCGTTTCGTTCATTCCCTATTTTGCGCATTCAGTCTCATTCTGGGCACTGCCTGCAGCCGTCTTCGTTTCTCTTCTGGGGCTGATAGGATCGATTTGGCTCATCGGCAAGTTGGAGCAGTTGAATTGGTTTGCCAGATTGACACTGGCACTTACGCCGCTTCGCACGAAGCTGGAGCCGTTAAAAAAAGAGATGTAGCTGGTTAGCAGCTAGCAATCATAAACAAAAAAGCGATCAGCAGATGAATGCTGTCGCTTTTTTTCATAAATGAAGGAGAATGGAAATGAAACTGCACAAAGGAGAAATCCTATTCCGCCAAGGAGACACGGGTCCACTGTACCAACTCCAAACCGGTCTGTTGAAAATTGTCCGTGCTCATGAGGATGGGAATACGACACTCGTGAATATCATTGTGCCTGGCGAGACCATTCCACATCATTCGCTCATTAGCCCAAGTCCTTACTACGGTACTGCGATAGCGCTTGTCACTTGTGACATAGAGGTGCTTCCTGCTGCCCAGTGGTACGAACAGCTGGAGCGCAGTCCGGAGCATTTCCGCACGATTGCCCGACAATTACAGGATAAACTGCGCATGATGCAGCAGCGAATTGATCAACTGACCGAAATGGCTCCCGCTGTTAAGCTGAAGAAGCTGGGAAATTGGTTCCAAAACTACCTGGGAACGTCGAAGCTGACAGACATACTGACGCAGGAGGAAATCGGTCAGTTCATCGGGCTTCGCCGGGAGACCGTGAATCGTCTACTGAGGGAGAACGTAAAACCATAGTACAGGCGAAATCAGATCGCCAATCCTTTACAGAGTGCCCGCAGGACCAAAAAATTCATAGTGGCGATCCGAGTCGGGAACACCCCATTCGCGGAGCGCTTGGTTCACTGCTTTCATAAACGGTACGGGTCCGCAGAAATAAAAGCTAGCTTCCACAGTCGGTACAATGCTTTGGAGCCATGGCAAATCGATATATCCTGTTTTCTGAAAAGCTTGCTCAGCTGCATCGGCTTCCGTCGGTTGCTCATAGCACCAGGCAACAGTCACTTGCGGATGCTGCATGGCGAGCTCTTCAACTTCCCTGCGCAGCGCGTGATGCTGACCGTTCTGAGCGGCATGGATAAAAGTAACCTGACGATTCGGCGACGTGGTTGCAAGGGTATGAAGCATGCTGACCATTGGTGTCAGCCCAACACCGCCGCTGATAAGTACGATAGGCCGAGTATCCTTTTGATCCAATGTAAAATCGCCAGCAGGCGCGGATAACCACAGCACATCGCCCTCCTGCACCTGGTTGTGCAGATAGACCGAAGCTTT
The DNA here is from genome assembly GCF_059692075.1 of Paenibacillus sp. J31P190. Lineage (NCBI taxonomy): Bacteria > Bacillati > Bacillota > Bacilli > Caryophanales > Paenibacillaceae > Paenibacillus > Paenibacillus sp. J31P190. Next base: position 164,634 of record NZ_JCAUAS010000010.1, read on the forward strand.
GCCAGCAGGAATAGCAGGATTGTGATCTTCGCGTTTTACAGAGATGCGATAGTAAATCTCCCCGGGTGCATGCGAGAGGCTGTACTGTCGAATATGGGTATGTTCTTCCCCTGGAATCTGAATTCGGATACTCACATACTGCCCCGGTTCAAATGCTGCGAGTGCGCCTCCATCTTGGGGTGCCAGGTAGAAGGAAGTGATGACGTCGCTTTCTTTGTTTTTGCGTTCGACTCGGAACGCTCTGAAATCCTTCCAGCCTCCGGGTTGTTGTGCAGATGTATCATACATCTCAGCTTCAATACTGATGAAAGCATCCGCTATGACCCCATAGGCTTCAGCCCAAGCTTGAAGAATTTCATCGGTTGCTGCATCGCCCAACACTTCTTTGATAGCTGCAAGCAAATGTTGGCCGACAATCGGATAATGCTCCGCCTTGACTCCTAGGCTGCGATGTTTATGGGCAATTTGTTTCACAGCAGGTAAAATGGCTTCGAGCCGATCAATATGGAGGGCTGCTGCATACACAGCATTGGCTAGAGCGGTTTGCTGCCGGCCTTGTTTTTGATTCGCATGATTGAATATATTCAGCAGCTCGGGATGTGCCGTGAATAATCGGTCATAGAAACGTTTGGTTATCGCTACACCGTGAACTTCCAGTACGGGAACTGTGGATTTAATAACGCGGATAGTTTGCTCGTTTAACATAAAGGAACGCCTCACTTCACATAGATTAACTTGATACCCTTAGTATAGTGAACAAGACGATGGAGGCGGTGTGATTTTAATCACAGGGAATAGCAACAATCTGTGACGTAGGCATGGCGCCTAATCCGCGGTATACTGGATAAAATAAACAAATACAGGAGTACTTATCGATGCCTGATTGGTCTTATCACGCGATATTTCGTCCATTGCTATTTCGACTGCCGGGGCGCATCGCCCGGAACTTGACCCTTCATGCGATAGGCGGATTAAGCCGTGTCCCAGGCGGAACATTCGTGATCAAAACAATGGGTCACATGGAGTTGTCGCCGATCCTCGAGGATGAATTGGCGGGGGTGCCGATTCAATGTCCTATCGGCCTGAGCGGCACGCTTGATCTTCACGGGACCGCGCACAAAGCACTGGCCCAGTTCGGGTTCGGCTTCATCGAGCTCGGACCAGTGACTGTCCGAGCAGTACATGATGACGCGCCGATCGATCGCGACGTAGTATGTGGGGCCATCGTGTATCCCGATGGCTATGTCAACGACGGCGTGGACGCGATCGTCCAGCGCCTGCGCAAGGGCACGGGGCATCGCCTGCCGCACTTCGTGCGGCTGCGGCCGATGCCGGGCAGTTCGCCGCGCGAGGCGCTGCTTGAGCAGCAGGAGCTGCTCTCGAAGCTGGCGCCGTACGCGGCGGGGTTCTACATCGATGGCCTTGCCGAAGGCTGGCCATCGGATGAAGCCTTAGCGTACCTCCGCGAGGTACGCCTTATAGCTGAAGCAGCGGCCCCAGGGAAGCCGCTGCTTCTCTACCTGCCGCAGCCAACTCCCATCGGGATGCTGCGTGAACTTACCGACACCGCCGCGAGCTTCAGCGGTGTCGTCGTCGGCGAAGCGCTGCGCGCGCCGAGCACCCGCCGCGAACGCGTCGGCGGCGGTGCGGAGGCGCTGGGGGCGCAGCTGAGCCAGGTCCGGCTGCTCCGCGAGTCGCTTGGCGAGCGGAGCACGATTGTTGCGGCGGGCGGCGTTCATCAGCCGCAGGATGCTCTAGAGCTGTTGGCAGCTGGAGCGAATAGCGTCCAGCTGCACAGCGGTCTGGTGTACGCGGGGCCAGGGCTGCCCAAGCGAATCAATGAAGCGATCCTTCATGAGCGCATCAAGCAAACAGCTGAGCCCCAGCCGCCTTCGTTTTGGGCCAACTGGGGCTGGATGAGCCTGCTGGGTATCGGCATGATGATTGGCGGTGTACTCGCATGGCTTATTGCGTCCACAAGCGTTCTCCTGCCTTACGACGAAACTTTTCTTGGCGTGAGCCGAAGTGTCATAAATCGTTTTAATGGGCATATTATACATTTCATGTCCCATGACCGCATTACTTTAGCGGGGACGATGATTTCAATAGGTATCTTTTATTATCAACTGGCTCGTCATGGCTTGCGTTACGGGCTTCACTGGGCGCGAACTGCGGTAGTTGCTTCGAGTGCGGTGGGGTTTAGCAGCTTTTTCCTTTATCTCGGCTATGGCTATTTTGATCCTCTTCATGCCGCAGTTGCGGCCGTGCTCCTTCCGATGCTGCTGCTGACCTTGCGCGGATTGAAAGATCATCCTTCCCGTAAGAAGCCAGGCGTGCTGAATGATTCGGTTTGGCTCAGAGCGCAGTGGGGTCAATGCTGCTTCGTTGTACTCGGATTTGGTTTAGCAATTGGAGGCTTGACGATATCTTTCGTAGGTATCACTACCGTGTTCGTACCGACAGATTTAGCCTATCTTGGCCTGACAGTCCAGCAGCTTGCTGCTTGGAACGATCACATCATTCCGCTCATTGCTCATGACCGGGCAGGATTCGGCGGAGCGCTCTTTTCATTAGCGGTAGCGATTACAGCCTCCGCTTTATGGGGGGTCAACCAAGGCGAAAGCTGGTTGTGGTGGACGTTTCTCTGGGGCGGTCTTCCCGGATTTGCGGCCGGGCTTCTGGTGCATGTTCACATTGGCTATATGGACTTCATTCATTTGTTGCCTGTTTATATAGCCGTTCTGCTGTATGTCGTTGGATTGTATCTGATGTATCCGTTTTTGGTTGGCAGAGCGGGCAGGAGAGAAGCATCCATTTCGCGTAACGAAAAATATTAACATAAAGGCAGGTGGGTCGATGGAGAAACTAGCCATTATTTCAGATATCCATGGTAATATGCCTGCATTCGAAGCGGTTATGAAGGATATTCAGCATCGACATGTTACGGAGATCATTTGTCTAGGGGATTTAGTAGGGAAGGGACCGCATTCGGATCTCGTTGTTGATCACGTGCGGGAGGTTTGCCATAAGGTTATTATGGGAAACTGGGATGATTTCATCGGTAATCCTACCGAAGATCCGGTTTTGCTTTGGCAGCAGACTAGGCTTGGGCGCGAGCGGTTGACTTATTTGAAAGGGCTGCCTTTTTGCTATGAGTTTTGGATGAGCGGGAAGTTCGTGAGGTTATTTCATGCTTCGCCAAGAAGCGTATATGAACGTATTCAGCCGTGGGACCAGATGGAAAGCCGTATGTCGATGTTTGAGTCCTCGGAAGTGTGCGGGGAGCCTTTGCAAGCTGACGTGGCAGGCTATGGTGATGTTCACAACGCCTATTTGCAGGTACTTAGGGGTAAAATGCTTTTCAATACAGGAAGTGTAGGGAATCCACTGGATTTGACACAAGCTTCTTATGTCCTTCTTGAGGGGAATTACCACAGCAAACAGCCCGCAGCCTTCAATCTACAGCATGTACGAGTGCCTTACGACATTGAGCTCGCTGTCCAGCACGCAAAGGATGAGCAGATGCCGGATTCGGACGCCTATATCTTGGAATTGCGAACGGGTCAATATCGCGGGAGAAAGACGAAATAGGTACAAGGGCTGTTTCAAAAGTAGTATCTGCTTTCGGGCAGCCACTTTTATTCATAGGTGACTAAAAAACTACGAGCCACTAATTAAGTGGCTCCGCTTCTTTTACCTTGGTAAAACAACGGCACAACCTTTGCTCACAAAGCGGTACTGAATGGAAGACACTGAATTTCTATGTAGTTTTGTCTCTTTGAACTGACCGCAAAGGGTACAAGCTTCACTTGTAACAAAAGTGGCTATCCAAAAAGTAGTCGAAGATGTCTGAGAGACAGGCCGTACACGCAGAGTTTGCCGAACTGTGACGCAATGATGAAAAGTATCGTTACAGCATGTAAACGATGATTGAGCTCCCTTGCAACAATGTAAAACATCGTTCCATCAATCTTTTTATGGGCCGTTATACGCCCAATCGCCCTCCTAACGATGTAAAACATCAATGCAGCAATCGCAATGCGACCTCAACTTTAATCTAACGATGAAATACATCATTGCAGCAAAAGTGGCTGTGCAAAAAGTCGCCGAAGATGACTGCGAGAGATACTGTGCGACAAAACAAAGGGCTGTCCCAAAAGTCATAAATGACTGAGGGGCAGCCTCTCGTTTTTTGGTAAAATGGAGGTACCACCCAACCACTTACGAAAGGAACGATTTTTTTGTACATTCCATATACCATGGATCAAATTGACTTGTCAAAGTGTGCATGGTATGCGAAGAAGGCAGCGCGCTAGCGGCCGACGTATGATCGAGCCGGAGCCAGTGTTTGGTGATACGAAGAACAGTCGTGGATTCAAAAGGTTCCTGCTTCGAGGCTTACCCAAAGTAAGTCTAGAGGTCGGGTGGCTTTCGCTAGCCACAGCTTACTGAAGAAAGCGGCGGTAGACGTCAAAAACAAAGGAGCTAAGCACATTCAAGCCGCTTAGCTCCTTTTTCATTCAAATATTCACTATTTTAAACAATTAGATCTGTCCCACACATCTATCATGTTACTTTTGAGACGACCTCTTTTATCATTTGTTAGAACGTCTTAGCTAATGCTTGCGCACGGCTAATCGCATCCTCTTTAATTTGCGGAGCTTTGTCGGGTGACTGAGCCATGCCCTCAACAAAAATTCCTTGGAAATCCGTAATGCCGAAGAATGACATGATGACACTTAAGTAACGATGTCCCATTTCCATAGCGGCAGCAGGTCCTTCCGAATAAACGCCGCCGCTTGCTTGGATATGCAGCGCTTTTTTGTCAGGCAACAAGCCAACAGGGCCAGTTTCTGTGTACTTAAACGTTTTGCCAGCGATACAAATAGCATCGATATAGGCTTTCATAAGCGGTGGGAAAGAAAAGTTCCACATTGGCGTTACGAATACGTATTTATCCGCTGCTACAAACTGATCCGTTATTTCGCCAAGTCGGCCTACTTTTGTTTGTTCTTCCTTACTCAAATCTGAGAATTGTTGACCGCCTCTTAATTTCCCCCACCCGCTGAATACGTCGGCATCAATGTGAGGCAATTGAATGCTGTATAAGTCCAGATGGATGACTTCATCATTGGGGTTGGCTTCCCGATAGGTATCAATAAAAGCTTTTCCTACAGCCATACTGAATGATGTTTGGTGGTCATGGGGATGTGCTGAAATGTGTAAAACAGTTGCCAATGTGATCCGCCCTTTCATTTCGTTGCATGTTAAAGCCATATATAATGTTCATTAAAAGCAAACAAAATATGCATAGCAGAGCAATTTGGCTTTAAACGATTGCTAAATTTGTAAACCTATGTACATTGAGCCTAAGCTCCTTTTGGTATATGATGAAAGACGGTGCATTTGACTTCAAAATTTGCCCTTCATATGGCTGCCAACAAATTTATATAAAGTGAGATGGATGAGATGAAACCTAAGGATTTACACTATAGAATGCCAGCAGAGTGGACAACACACGAACGTACCTTTATTTCTTGGCCCGTTCAATCTTCGATGGTTTATCCGGAGGATCACGCGATTGTATCAAAAGGCTATGCAGATTTGGCCAAGGCCATTGCTGAGTTCGAGCCAGTGACAGTGATTGTGAACCCGGCGGATGCTGAGCAAGTAAAGGCTATGTTCGACGAGAAGAACGTAGATTTTCTGATCATTCCGCATAACGATGCTTGGTTCCGTGATAACGGCCCAACATTCTTGTTAAATGAACAGCAGGAAATCGCAGCTGTTAATTGGAAATTCAACGCGTGGGGCGGCAAATATGCGCCGTGGGATCTTGATGATAATGTGGCTCCGCAAATTTTGGAGCATCACGGTGTGAAGCGTTTTGACGCTCCGCTCGTCATGGAAGGCGGCTCCATTCATGTGGATGGAGAAGGTACGCTTTTGACTACTGAGGAATGTCTTCTGAACACGAACCGCAATCCGGACCTAAGCCGCGAACAAATTGAAGAGTATGTGAAAAACTTCGTCAACGTCGAGAAGATCATCTGGCTGAATAAAGGGCTGGACGGCGATGAAACGGACGGTCATGTCGACAATATTGCTTGCTTCGCGGCTCCAGGCAAAATCATTTTACAGGTCTGCAACGACCCAGCGGATGCGAACTATGCGATTACACAGGAGAATTTAGAAATTCTGCGCAATGCGACGGATGCTAAGGGACGTTCTTTTGAAATTATCCAGATCGAGCAGCCTCCTTTAACGTTTTTTGAAGAGCAGCGTCTGACACTGAGCTATTTGAACTTTTATTTCGTAAACGGCGGCATTATTTTGCCGGTGTTTGGCGGAACTGCGGAAGAGACGGATCGTAAGGCGGCAGAGGTGCTAAGCGCAGCTTTCCCAGATCGCAGAATCCGCACCATTAACGGCATGTCCATCATCAAAGAAGGCGGCAACGTCCACTGTACGACACAGCAAATGCCAGCAAGCAAGAAAGGGTGATTCCATTGAGAAATGTCACAGTAGCAGCAACACAAATGAGCTGTTCCGATAATATAGAAGAAAATATTCGCAAAGCAGAGACTTTGGTTCGTCAAGCAGCCGCGAAGGGCGCTCAAATTATTTTGATCCAAGAGCTGTTTGAGACACCGTATTTCTGCCAAAAAGAGAAGTCCGACTACTATCATTACGCGACGGAGCTGGAGAACAACAAAGCGATCAAACATTTCCGCGAAATTGCTAAGGAGCTTAAGGTCGTACTGCCGATAAGCTTTTATGAGAAAAAGAATTATGCACGCTACAACTCGTTAGCTGTCATTGATGCAGATGGTGAAGTGCTTGGCCTTTATCGCAAAAGTCATATCCCTGACGGTCCGGGGTATGAGGAGAAGTTCTATTTTAACCCTGGCGATACCGGGTTCAAGGTTTGGAAAACACGCTATGCCAAAATCGGCGTAGGCGTATGTTGGGATCAATGGTACCCAGAAGCTGCAAGGGTTATGGCATTGATGGGTGCAGAGCTGCTGTTCTACCCGACCGCTATCGGCTCCGAGCCGCAGGATGGTTCGATCGATTCTAAGGATCACTGGCAAATGTGCATGCGCGGCCACGCCGCGGCGAACTTGATGCCGGTTATCGCGTCGAATCGCATCGGTAAGGAAGAAGATGAGGAATCCAGCATCAACTTCTATGGTTCGTCTTTCATCGCAGGCCCGCAGGGCAATATGATTGAGGAAGCTGGCCGCAGTGAGGAAACGGTGCTTGTTGCTGAATTTGACCTCGATCAGCTGGAAGTTCAGCGTATCGAGTGGGGCATTTTCCGTGACCGCCGTCCGGATCTGTATAAGAAGATTGCTACGTATGATGGTGAGCAAGTACTGTAATCAAGATGCTCATTCCGTTGTTGAAAGGAATTGTACTAGGGCTCTCGATCGCTGCACCGGTCGGGCCCATCGGTATTTTATGTATACGAAGAACGATCACATTAGGCAGACTGCATGGCTTTTTGTCAGGATTGGGAGCTGCGTCGGCTGACGCTTTCTACGGCTTCATCGCCGGTTTCGGTCTCACGCTGATAACCAGCTTCCTGCTTGACCAAAAGGTGCTGCTGCAAGCGGTCGGTGGCTTGTTCTTATGTTATTTGGGCGTGCGGACCTTCCGCTCTAAGCCTGCTGCCGAGGCAGCCAAAGCCTCAGGTAATACACTTTTCAGATCGTACGCCTCCACACTGATGCTGACCATTACGAATCCGATGACTATTATGTCTTTTCTTGGCGCTTTTGCTGGTTTGGGAATGGGCGGCTCACAGACAGGCATTGCTTCAGCTGTTGCCCTGGTGATCGGCGTTTTCGTAGGCTCCGCCTTATGGTGGCTTGCGCTAAGTACTGTGATTGGCATGCTTCGAGATCGCATTCATGTTTCGGCTTTTCGTTGGATCAACCGAATATCGGGTGTCATATTAACCGTGTTTGGCTTGGTAGCCATCATAGGGCTGCTCCTTGGGGAGTAGCCCTTTTTTTTGACTAGATTTTATGCCAAACCGGAAGCTTGACTCTGATTTCATTGTCGAACAAAAGCTGTGGCGATGGTGGGAACCGCTCATTTTAGGCAACGCCTGCAGGGTTCGGAAGCAGCAAACGGAACTACGATGCCCTTATTTACCCAATATCCAGCTTTTTTGAGCGTAAAGGGAACATGGAGGCGCTATTTTGCCATTTTTGATTGAAATACCTCTTTCGGAGGAGAAATAAGGTCCTGTCGTTCCGTTTAACTAGTTAAATAGCGATTTTCTGCAAAATAGCGCTTCTACGTTCCCTTTCATGAGGTTTGTGGATTGGGGAATGGCATCCAGTGCCCAATTTGGCCCCTGCGCCTTCCCCACGAGCTTGCCCAGCACCTGCCCTGCCAGCCTGCCCCGCCATCAGTCAAGCCTACCACCTGCACCGGCCACCCGCACCCGCCCCCCGAAGAACAGGCACATAACAAGGTTATTTTGAACTTACGAGGAATTGGATTTAGTGATTGATGCTAAATAAAGAAAAATAGCGAGCATCTATAAAAATCAACAATTGTAAATTCTCAATACTCATTCCTGAAAATCGAAATTTACTTTTCGCTATGCCTATTTTATGATCAAAAACATCACAAATAGGAATGGGGAGAAGGTACATTGACACTTTCTTTGCGTAACGAAGTAAAGTCCTCCAAGCAGCTGTTAGAGGACTTTAACAAGAAAGCTTACGGTGCGGAAAAGCTTGTTTTCGCAGGCGTTGGCGAGAAGGATGTATACAATATTGCGGCTCCTTTTATGGACGGTGGCGAGATGGTTCTTGCTGGTCGTGTGGAGTCCCGTGATTCAGAGCGTTCAGAGGTTATGTTTTTCGTGAATCGCGGCGGTACATGGATACCGAGGGCAGAGACCGTATCCTTTGGTTTACAGGACCCCTTTTTCACGTTTATCTCCGGGGAGTTAGTTTTCGGTGGTGTAGAGGTCGTCTTTGATACGGAGAATCCTAAGCATGTCGTAACATGGCGCACCTTGTTCTATAAGGGGACTGATATACAAGATTTAACTTACTTTGCCTGCGGTCCTGATCACATGAAAGATATCCGACTAATAGAGTATGCAAACGGTCGAATAGGTGTATTTACACGGCCATTTGGTGTTGAAGGAGCCCGGGCTGTTATTGGTTATACAGAAATTGAAAAGCTCGAAGATTTGAATGAAGCCGTGATCGATGAAGCTCCTGTATTCACGGATCAGTTTATGAAGGATGAATGGGGAGGCGTGAATGAAGTACACTTGTTAAAGAACGGACTCGCGGGTGTACTTGGTCACATCTCTTACATGGAAGAAGGCGAGATTCGCCACTACCATGCCATGACGTTTGCTTTCGATCCGAAGAGTTCGGAAAGAAGTCCCATTAAGATCATCGCAACGCGTGATCAATTTCCGCTAGGACCTGCCAAGAGAAATGATCTCATCGATGTGATTTTCAGCGGGGGTCTTCATCGCTTGGAGGATGGAAAGGCAATGCTGTATGCAGGTGTAAGCGATGCAGAAGCACATAGACTGCTTATTGATGATCCATTCGAGGAATACGAAAAATAGGTAAGAACATGGCTCCTCCTGATTGTCGATCAGGTGGGGCTTTTTGCTGATTTTTAAAATAGAGTCAGCTTTTTCAAGGATGCTATAATGTAGGGGGATGAGTTATGATGGAGTCAAGGGGGACTACATCATGGGATTTTTAAAGCGTATTCAACACTATCGCGTATATAGAAGACTAATATTGTCCTACTTGTTCTTAATTATGGTGACCATCGGTCTATTATGCACCATTTTATATTCGATGTTTTCAAATAGAGCAGTCAAGGAAATTGATCTCTCTTCGCGAGAAATGCTTTCGCAAGTAAGTTATACGGCGAATGTGGTTTTTGAACAAGTGCAAAACATTACGAACCAATTGATGAGTGATAACCAGATTATCACCTTCATGTATGCCAATGATGATGATAAAGTCGCGAATTATAATGCTAATCTTCTATTATCGAAGATGCAAAGCGTTTATCCTTTCTTAGCCAATATCAGCATTTATAATTTCACCAATAAGGCTTATGTTGATGTTGCTTCTCTGCCTCCAGACCCGCAAATGGGGGAAAGAAGACAAACCGGTTATCTTGGCTTTTATCCTCGTAAAGTTCTAGATGGAAATGGCCATCCGTTACAATTACTAACGTTCAAAATTATTCCTGAACCTGTCTTCTCTGGGGCAACCAAGTCGGCCATCGTACTCGATTTAAAAGAGACATATATTCAGAATACGATGAGCAGTATTAGCCGTTCGTCCAGCAATACAAGTACCTTTGTTATGGATTCAAAAGGCACCGTGATCTCTCATTCGAATGCTGAGCAATTTATGAAAAACTTCTCGGATAACGATTATGTTCAACGTATTTTATCAGAGGAGGGAAGTCATGGCAGCTTTGTTCAATCACTTGAACATCATAAATTTCTCATTACTTATGTGAAGTCGGAAAAATTGGATTGGGTGTTTGTTAGCGCTCGCCCTTATGATCAATTGCTTTCGAACATTTATGAGCTTCGTAATTGGACGCTCCTTATTGCGCTATTTCTTTTCATTACAGGGGCTTGTATCTCATTAATTGTAACTGGTAACCTGTATAACCCAATCAAAGCACTAGTAGACAAGGTAACGGAGAGTGGAACTTCTGAAGGCAAATCACTTCTCCGGTTGGATGAGTACAAGTTGTTATCAGAGGCATTCTCTAACTCCATACAGGTGACTAAATCGATGGAAGTGATGCTGTCACGCTCTTCTGATTTACTGAAGAACGGCTATATGTATAACATGCTGAAGGGACATTTACAGTCATCTGGCTATAAAGGGGATATTGAACAGCAGTTGCTTTCTCGTATGCAAGGTCCTTATTTTGCCGTTATTCAGTTTCAAATTGATCAATACCCTAGTTTTAAGAACACGTTCAGCGCTCTTGACAGGGAACTCATTCGTTTCGCCATAAGCAATATTGCACAAGAGATGCTCGGCAAGATCTATCGAACGGATCAGGTTATTCTCGAAGAAAATGAAATAACGATGATTATTCAATTGGAGCAGTCTTCACCGGATATGCAGTTATATTACATTCTGAATGAAATTCAAGCGACTGTTAAAGACTATTACAAGACATCTATATCGGTAAGTATTGGTGATACAGTGTCGGCTATTGGAGACATAGAGCGCTCGTATCGATCTACACAAAGGTATATGTCATTGAAGCTGTTTTGGGGATATGGCAGCTTGCTTGATGCGATGAAATCTATCGTTCCTGGCGAATCTATTCGTTACCCAGCAGCAATGGAACGCAAAATCATTGATGCCATCAAGCTTTGTCAGCCCAAAACCATTCAAAAAGAGATCGCGGAATGGACCTCCCTATTATCCCGCAGCGGTTCTCCGTCACTAACGTTACAGTATGCAAGCTTTTTACATCTGGCTATCACGCGAGAATTTGAAAGTATTGTGGAATGGTGGGATGCTGATCCCAAGGAGCTATATTTGGCTTTGAATGAACTTCCACAGGCGGAAACGTTGGATGAAATTCAAAACATGATGAAGCTTTTTTGCTTTCGAATTGTAGATATGATCGAAGAAAATAAAACGAGTTTGGCCGCTTTGAAGAACTCCAAGGTGATTGAAGAGGTTAAGCTATATTTACAGCAGCACTACCACGACCCTAATCTCTCACTTGAGATCGTATCGGATCAGGTAGGACTAACTTCGGGTTACATTGGTAAAATGTTCAAAAGTATGGTGGGCACATCTTTTAATGATCATGTTACACATATTCGCATGGAGCAGGCAAAAACACTGTTGGCAGGAACGAGCGATAGCGTTGCTCAAATTGGCGAGCAAGTCGGAATTTACAATGTTTCTTATTTTTCAACGCTATTTAAGAAAAAATACGGCGTTACGCCCTCACGCTATCGTGAACAACATCAACAAAATACGTAAAAAATAGGACGATTGGGGCTCTAACCGGCACTCAATCGTCTTTTTTGATAGCATATCTTATTTTTAATAAGCCGAAACACGAATTATTGAAAAGAGTACGAATACTCGAAATTTACAACGCTGGTGCAATCTCCTATGCTGTAGTCAACCCGAAAGTGAGAGGTGCTGTATGCAGACACGAACATCCATGAAAAAAAAGAGCGTTTCCACAATCAAAAAGAAAACTGGAGTACTGCAAGAACTTTTCATCAATCGGTTCTCCTACTTATTAATTGTCCCTGCCCTCCTATATGTTTTTATTTTCTCGTATGCCACTTATCCCTACCTCTTGATAGCCTTTCAACATTTTAATTACCAGAAGGGTGTGTTTGGCAGTGAGTGGATCGGCTTCAAAAATTTCGAATTTTTCTTTAAGACAAGCGATGCGATGCTGATTACCATAAATACGGTGAAGTTAAATGTCATGTTTCTTATCGCCGGCACCATTAGCGCAGTATTCATCGCGATCTTATTTAACGAAATAAGAAGCCGCTTGTTTCAACGATTCGCACAAACAACGATGATATTTCCGAATTTTCTTTCATGGATTATTGTCAGCTACATGATGTACGGACTTTTTTCCACAGATTTTGGAATGATCAATCAGATGCTTACTTTCTTCGGGATGGAAACCGTGAACTGGTACACGAAAGCGGAGGCCTGGCCATGGATTCTCGTGGTTATGAAGATTTGGAAAGAAGCGGGAATGGGCTCGATCATTTATTTGGCAGCGATCACTGGCATCGATCATTCGCTTTATGAATCTGCTGAAATCGATGGAGCTACAAGATGGGACAAAATTTGGAGGATTACAATGCCTCTCTTGGCACCGACAATTGCGATATTGACCTTACTAAACTTAGGCAAAATCTTCTATGGGGACTTCGGCATGATCTATGCCATCATCGGCGATAATGGTGTGTTGTATCCAACGACAGATGTTATTGATACGTATGTGTTTCGATCGCTTCGTCAAATAGGAGATCCATCTAATGCAGCGGCTGTAGGCTTGTTCCAATCAACAGTAGGTTTAGTGCTTGTTTTCGTCGCGAATTGGTTTACCCGTAGATATTTCAAGGAAGGGGCGCTTTATTAAGATGAAGACAATGAAACGCTTCGACACGGCGGGGATGTTGATCTATATTGTGCTAGCCATCTATGCGCTCCTATGTATTCTGCCTATGTTTCTTACGGTGATGGTATCCATATCGGATGAAAACAGCATTATTCGGCACGGTTATCAGCTGATTCCAGAGCATTTTTCATTAGAAGCTTATCGCACTTTACTCAACAATAAAACCGTATTGCTCAAGAGCTATCTGGTGACGATTACGGTAACCGTGGTCGGCAGCCTGATCGCTGTGATTATCACGGCCATGGCTGCTTATACGCTCTCCAATCCGAAGGTGAAATATCGCGCAGGACTTAATTTATACTTTTTTATTACACTGCTTTTTAACGGCGGTTTGGTTCCATGGTATATCATGTGTAAAAAGTTAGGGCTGGTAGATAATCTATTTGCTCTTATTGTTCCTATGCTGCTATTCAATGCATTCAATATGTTTCTAGTACGCAACTTTATGGAAGCACTGCCAGGTGCGCTTAGGGAATCAGCCTATATGGATGGAGCTAATGATGTACGAATTGCTTTTCAGATTTACTTGCCCTTATGCGTTCCCGTACTAGCGACCATTCTTCTTTTCTATGCGCTCGCCTACTGGAACGATTGGTTTAATGCGATCATGTTAGTCGATGATAAGAGCTTATACCCTCTGCAGTATGTTTTATTTAAAATCCGATCCAACATTGAAATGCTCAGCATGATTCCGGTAGGCGCAAGCAGTCAGTATACCGCTCCAGCGGAATCCGCCAAGATGGCAACAGTCGTGATAACACTTGGCCCTATCGTGTTTTTATACCCATTTCTTCAACGATATTTTGTCAAAGGACTTATCGTAGGTTCAGTTAAAGGTTGATATTTTCCTCGGAAGAGGTTTATATAAGATTAACTCAAAGGGAGAGGGTCAAATGAAAAAGCTATCCATGGTGTCAATATCTAGTCTGTTGGCAGTATCCTTTATGGCAGGCTGCGGAGCAACAAGTGAAAAGCCTGAAGCTTCTGCATCGGCAAAAACAGAAGACAAGAGTGTCAAAGAATCGGCAAAACCAGCAGAAGTCGTCACTTTGAAATATGTGTTACCCGGAAATGAACCCAAAGAGTGGGCTGCCGTAAAAGACGCTGTAGATAAGAAGCTGCAAGCAGACGGTGTAAATGTGAAAATCGTCAAAGAATATATTGACTGGGGAGCTTGGGAACAAAAGCTGAACCTCAAGCTTTCAACTGGTGAAGATTTTGATATGTTCCACGTCATGAATGACTGGATTTCTTTGGCCAATTATATTGGTCGCGGAGCTGTCAAAGATGTTGGACCCGAGGTTGCCAAATATGGGCCGGAGTTAAAGAAAGCTATACCTGATTCCGTTTGGAGCGGTGTACAAAAAGACGGAAAAACGTTCGGTATTCCATCCTATTGGTATGAACCTGCCGTTGACGGTTCCTTTACGGCGAATCGCATCTTGTTGAATCAAGCTGGTGTCACGGATGTTCCTAAGACCCAGGAAGAAATGCTTGCAGCTATGGAAAAAGTAATGGCAACAGATCATGGCGCTTCCAAGCCGTATCTTCCTATTCGCGGCGGACTACGTGATGCATCCGATGTGCTGCACCGAGCGTATGACTCATATCCGTTTGCAGTGAAAGATAAAATTGCTTTCATTGATAAAGACGGCAAAGTTAAGAGCTGGGCTGAAACAGAAGAATTTAAAAAGGATTCGGCTTTCTTCCGTACAGCTTACCAGAAAAAGCTTACAAACCCAGATATTCTCGTTGTTAAGCAAGAGCAAATCGATAAGCAAATCAATAGCGCCATATATCCATTTTTATTCGGTACACCAAATAACGTTAACGAAATGAAAAAGACATATCCAAACATGAAAGACGATGATTTTACACTTCAACGGTTAAATCCGGATAAACCGCATTACAGAATGTTTAACGCGAAGAACGTTAATGCTGTAGCTGCGAACAGCAAACATCCGGAAGCTGCTGTACAGTTCTTGAATTGGTTATATACCTCCCAGGAAAATTATGATTTGTTCATGTATGGGATTGAAGGCAAAACATACAAAAAAGTCGGCGATCGCGGCATTGAAAACCTGAAGGATGCTGACGGTAAGACGAATCTCTATTTGCAGGAAGACTGGATGATCGGGAACCTAAAGTATATTCGTATCGATCCCAATACGTTAAGCGCTAACAAAGCTTTGTTCGTCGCAGATCCGAATGCGAAAACATTCTTCGCAGCAGACTTCTTCTTCGATCCGACTGCGGTTAAATCTGAGATGTCTAATATTCAGGCTGTTTATACATCGGATATTATGCCTATCTACGATGGGGTGATCGACTATGATCAGAAGAGCAAAGCAGCTATTGATAAGCTAAAAGCAGCAGGTATTGATAAAGTAATAGCTGAGTATCAAAAACAATTAGATGCTTATAAAGCGTCCAAAAAATAATGAACTACGGTGGGCTACTCCAAAAAGAAAAACTGGAGTAGCCTCATCTATGAATGAAGGGAATATAAACATGTATCGAGATGGTAAGTGGGAATGGGATTTTATTTAGAATTTTGTTGGAACTAGGTCGGAGAGAAGTCACTCTTCGGTCTAGTTCTTTTTTCTTCATGGACTCCTTGCATATGTGCTCAATTCTGTGACAAAATCAACATAGACTCACTAAGTGAGGAGCAAGCTTAGAAACGGGAGTTTCTTGGCGTAGGGCTGAGCACATTAACGGCATAGCACATATGAGTATCATCAGGGGATGCTTGATTTCTGTTTTATATGGGTTATATATATATATAAATGATTGGAGTGATCGTGCGATGGACTCTTCCAAATATCAGAAATATTTCTCACCTGACGGCTTCTGGTGGAAATTGAAAAAGGGTGCCAAAAAGGCAGGCAGCAAAGTCATTTACAGCGGACTGCTGCTCTTCTACGCATTAGAAAGTCCGAAAACACCGCTAAGAGCAAAGGTTCAAATCTACGGCGCACTGGGATATCTCATTTTGCCGCTGGATATCTTGCCTGATTTGCTGCCGATTGTTGGATATGTAGATGATTTAAGCGCTATGGGGTTAGCGCTGGCATCAGTCGCAAGGAGTATCGATGACGATGTGAAGCGCAAAGCGAAGAAAAAGCTAAGGGATCTTCTCGGTGATGATGTGATGAACAGCAAGGATATTATCGATATTGATGGGCAGCTCGTTGAGCAGAAAGAGAAGGAATCAGAGCGTGATGAGCAGTCAGCCAAATAGGTCACTACTCTGACTGTCCCTGAACTGTTCGCACACACATGTATGGCAAAGCGTTAGCTGCTCCAAGTAATCTAAAGGCCTAAGGAGCTACTATATAGCCTCCACATGAAAAAAGACACCCGCGAGGTGTCTTTTTTGCTAATCTCAACTCAGGACGGCGTAAATTGATTTCTTTGCAGGATGCGTCTAACAAGAAATCGTCCACCCGTAAGAATCCTCCATCCTTCCGTATTGAATCTCGGTAATTGTATCGTAAAGCCGACGAACCAGATCACCAATGTTTCCTTGGTTAATCACCATAGGCGTACCTTTCCACAGGAGACTGCCAATAGGGGACACGACGGCAGCCGTACCGGTACCGAAGGCCTCCTCCAGGGTTCCGTTCTCGTAGGCTAGAACAATCTCATCGATCGAGATTTTCCGCTCTGTAACTGGAATCCCCCATTCCTTTAGTAGGTGAATGATGCTGTTTCGCGTGATACCATCCAGAATACTGCCGCTAAGACTTGGGGTCACAACTTCCCCGTTGATTTTGAAAAAGACATTCATGCTGCCGGCTTCTTCTATATAAATCTTTTCGATGGCATCCAGCCAGAGCACTTGCGCGCAGTTGTGTTCTTTGGCGAGGGCTTGTGCTTTGAGGGTTGCAGCGTAATTGCCAGCTGTTTTGGCATTGCCCGTACCACCTTGAACGGCCCTGGCATATTGGCTTTCTACAAGGATGTTGATAGGCTGAAGCCCTTCCTCATAATAGGAGTCTACCGGCGACATAATGATTACGAACGAATAGCGCGATGAGGCACGTACGCCTAGGCCTGCTTCGGTAGCTATTACAAAAGGACGAATATATAAAGAGGACCCCTTTTTTCGGGGCACCCATTCGGCATCCACACGAACGAGGGTTTGAATGGCGCCTACGACGAAATTCTCATCCATTTGCGGCATTTGCAGCCGGTCGCTGGAACGGTTTAGTCGCTGTGCATTTTGGTCGGGTCGAAATAAAACAATCGCATCCTTTTCCGTGCGAAAAGCCTTTAACCCCTCGAACACGGCTTGCCCATAATGAAAAACCATCGCTGAAGGGTCATGGGAAATAGGCCCATAAGGAATAATACGCGGATCATGCCAGCCCTTTCCTTCCTCGAAATCCATCATAAACATATGATCAGTAAAATGACGTCCAAATCCTAAGTCCTCTTCAAAACGGGGCTTTGCTTTACAACTCAGGTTTTGTTCGATTCGAATCTGTCCATACATCGCCATCAACCACCTTTTCGAATGTGCTTGCTTGTTATCGTTACTATAGTTAAATAACAATCATTGATCAATTGCGAATAATCAATTACCATCATAGTTAATAACTATGATCGGAGGCATACCAAGATGGAGCATCGGTTGTTGGAATACTTTTTAGCGGTATGCGAAGAACTTCACTTCACGAAGGCAGCGGAAAAGCTTGGCATCAGCCAACCCACACTTAGCCAACAGATTCGTCTTTTGGAGCATCGGGTAGGATCACCTCTTTTTCAGCGAATCGGAAAAAAGATTTACGTCACAGAAGCGGGAGAGATCCTTCATAAACACAGCAGGAACATGTTCCATGAGTTGAATCAAGCTCAGGCGGCCATTAATGAGATCCAAGGTATGCAGCGGGGACGGCTGCGTATTGGCTGCTCTGGTAATCATTTACTCACCGCGACGATTATTGCTTTCCATGCTCTTTACCCGAAAATTGAGCTATCTGTGACAGAACTCGCTACCGAGGAGACGAAAGAGCGACTGCTGAGCAACCAGCTTGACATTGGTGTTGTTTTCCTGCCTGATGAAGATGAACAGTTTCATTACATCCCGTTGTACAAGGAACAGCTGCGGCTTGTTATTTCGGACAAGCATCCGCTTGCTCAGGCGAAAACTATTCGTTTGGCGGATTTAGTCCAGCTTCCAGTCGCTATGCTCCAGAAAAAGTTTTATGTTCGTCAAATGATGGATGATTGCTGTGAGCAGTCTGGTTTTGTATGGAAGCCAGCGATAGAGCTCTCGACTCTGGAGTCACTGCTTCAGATGGCTAAAAACAATGTAGAAGGCGGAGCTATATTGCCGAGGTCGTATGTGGACAGTATCCGCAAAGGCGGCATTCGAAGCATCCCGATTATTGACCCGATTCCCCAGAAGGATGTCGGCCTTGTGTATCGTAAGGATATGTTCCTATGTAAGACAACGGATATGTTTATGAAGCAGTTGATGCAGCAGTTTTTGTAGCTGTTTGGCGTTAGGTGCCGGGAAAACGGAAATTTAAAGGCAAAACTGATTAGGCATTTAACATGTAAAATGAGGGATGAAGCATGGAACATATATACGTATACGCCTGCCACGAAGACGAGCAGGCGCTGTGTCAGTTAGAGCTGCGCACCTTACTGGGCGCAGAGACAGTGCTTGGCGCGCGCTACGCGGTTAGCGCGCGTCGTGTGGAGCCGAGCCGCAGCCCGTTTCTAAAGCTGCGGCTGGATGTGTTGCTCGAGGCCGGCAGCTTGCCGGAGCTGGCCTCGTTGGTGGCAACGTTGACCGTGCAGGGGTCAACGTTCAAGGTTGCGTTCGCGGAGACAGACGCTGCGGTCAGCTCTGACCGCCAGCGCGAGGTCGCTCGCGAGATAGGCCGGCATCTTCGCGGCAAAGCCGAGATGCGACGGCCGGAGCAATGGTTCGCCGTAACGGAGCTGGGAGGCCGATGGTTGTTCGGCCACTGCAGCTACGGCGAAGCCGTGTGGCTTCAGCATCAGCAGAAGCCGCAGAACTACTCCACCGCCCTGAGTACGCGCGTAGCGCGGGCGGTGGTGAACATTGCCGTGCCCATTGTTGCGGGCACGAAGGCCATTGACCCGTGCTGCGGCATCGGCACGGTGCTGGTGGAGGCGATGTCGATGGGGATCGACATCGTGGGCTATGACATTAACCCGCTGGCAGTGCGCGGCGCGCGGGTGAATCTCGACCACTTCGGCATGCCGAACGTGGTAAGCATCGCAGATATGCTGACCCTAGGCTTGGTAGGTGAGGTGGTTTCGTCACCGACCAGCCCTGGACGCATAGGCGAGCAGGTGACTGAGTCACCGACCAGCCCGCTGGTCCGCTATGATGCGCTCATCCTAGACATGCCGTATAATCTCTGCTCGAAGCTGCCAGAGGACGAGCAATTGCAAATGCTCCAAAGCGCCCGACAATTAGCGAAGCGCGCGGTTATCGTTACAACGGAGCAGATCGATCCGCTCATCGTGCAAGCAGGATTTCGCATTGCAGAGCGCTGCACCGTCAATAAAGGTAACTTCAGCAGACAAATTATCGTCTGCGTCTAGCACTAATAAAGCATTTTACCAAGCGGACCATCTTCAGCGATGATATCCTGGATGGCATACACAGAAATAGGGAAATACAAAAATCCGTAGACATAAGCGGCTAGCTCATACACTTGAAAATAAACGACCAATGCCTTATCGGCAATATAAAAATCCTGATCTGGTCTAATACTATTAAATTCTACCAACAAAGGAATATCCCGTGTTTTAAGCTCAGCTTTAATTATGGCACTAAGCCTGGTAACGTAATCGCTGCCGGGCTTAAACAGATCTTTAAGCGCATAGGCTTTGCCTGATT
Organism: Paenibacillus sp. J31P190; assembly: GCF_059692075.1. NCBI lineage: Bacteria > Bacillati > Bacillota > Bacilli > Caryophanales > Paenibacillaceae > Paenibacillus > Paenibacillus sp. J31P190. The sequence continues at coordinate 184,735 of NZ_JCAUAS010000010.1, forward strand.
CCGTGTTGAAGGTCAGTGCATTTTGGATCGTTAGTCCATGGGCTCCGCCCGAAAAAGCATAATTCCATAAGGTCAAGCTAAGGATGCCGCGTTCATTCGTCTTAAGCTCATAATGGGCCGTCACGTCTGTCTGCGGATTTTGCGGATAGCCTTGCTCACGAAGCTGCTTATTAACCGCGTTAACAATCGCTGTGTTCATTGCAAGCTCTGCCGTGTAAGGCGTATGCTTCACAACAGCTGGGTAGAGCAGGTTTAATTTATCACGAAGCACTTTGTACGTCTGTATACTAACAGGTTCATCTAATCCGTTCATTTTCATCATCCATCCATACGTTTTTGCTACAATTTATTCCGTGGGTGGGCGTTTGGTTCAATGTTCTCGGGAATGTTGGGGAATAAGAGTCTCCAAAGGCTCCTATTTCAGAATAAAATACAACAAACACAAGAATAGAAGCCTCCAAAGACTTCTATTTCCCCCCACATACCCACCCAAATCCCCTTTTTTCGAAAATAAGAGTCTCGAAAAGCTTCTATTTTGATCAAAAGGGATGAAAATAGAGAAATAGCAGTCTCTGGAGGCTCTTATTTCGCCGAGCGTGATACGGTGGAGTAAAGAATTAGAAAAGCGGAGAAATTGGATGGTACAAGAGGAAATGGAGAAGTAGAAGGATGGAGGGATGTAGCTGTACTAGAGAAGTGGAAAAGTAGTTGTGTGCAGAAATGAGTAGCTGCAGTGTGGGTTAGAGAAGTAGAAGAGTGGGCAATAGGCGGTACAAGAGGGAGTAGAGCTGTAGAAGGATGGAGGAGTGTAGCGGTATTAGTGAAGTTGAGAAATAGGGGTGCAGAAGTGAGTAGTTCAATGTAGAGAAGTAAAAGTGTGGAGGAATGGGCGGTATTGAGGAAGTAAGGAAGTAAGGAAGTAAAAGAGCGGAAGAATGTAGCTGTACTAGAAAAGTGGAAAAGTTGTTGTGTGTGGAAGTGAGTAGAGCATAGTGGAGTAGAGCAGCGAAGTTTGGAAAAGTGGTGCTTAACAAGGTGGAGTACAGAAGTAAAAGAGTAAGAGAATGGGCTGCACAAGTGTGGAAAATGGAGTAGCTAAAGCACTTTAGTGGTCGAAGCTTACAGAATAGGTTACTCAGCCTCCCAATCATTCTCTAAACCCAAAAAAAGAGCTCTTCCTCGGTCTCATAGACCATCAGGAAAAGCTCTTTTTGCAGTGCTTTATGGTTATCTAACGTTGTTAATTCTTAATCATCTAAAATGATTTGCAGCTGATTACTCCTGTGAGGACGTTTCTTCATTGGCGCTGGAGTTTGTTGCTGTACCTTGAAGCAAGGAGTTTAATTCCTCCACTTTTTGTTTAGATTCGCTATCTTCCGCGTTGGCCTGTGCGGCATTAATGCCATGGCTTACCACATCATCACTGCTGTTGGTCGTTGACATTTGAAATCACCTCCTCTAAGTTTCAGTTGATTAGTAAGTATAAGTTAACGTTGAACTTAAACTTAACGCATCAACCCTGATAAACGCACTCGTCCTAAAGGACAGCGTAAGCCGTTTATCTTTGACTAACTAAGTATGTCTCTATTTTCCAGTAAACATACAGGCTATTTATTTGATATTAGAATACAGTAGCTATATATCATAGGTAAAGACTATAAAGAATGTCTATTTTAACTATTTCACAAATATCGTAAGGGAGAGCATAATAGAAGAAAATGGAAAGGCGATGATTTGCGTATGGGGAAATCATTCGAAGCGCTGCTGCCGGAGCATGAAGCATTTATCGCGAAGCAGCATATCTTCTTTGTGGGGTCGGCACCGCTATCGGCGGAAGGGCATGTTAATCTTTCTCCGAAGGGTCATGATGTGCTGCGTATTTTATCAGCGAATGAAGTGGCCTATTTGGACTTAACCGGGAGCGGGAATGAGACAAGTGCGCATCTGGAGGAGAATGGGCGAATTACGTTGATGTTCACGGCCGTGGAAGGACCTCCGATGATACTGCGCCTGTATGGGAAGGGGCAGGTTGTTTTACCGGGGACCCCAGAGTGGGAGAAACTGTCTCCGCATTTTACGCTGCTGCCTGGAGCTCGACAAATTATCGTCGCCCAGATCCATGAGGTCAAAACATCATGCGGCTACAGCGTTCCCTTTTATAGCTATGAAGGAGAGCGGAATACCCTGCAGAATTGGGCGACGAAACAAGGCGAGCAAGGGCTGAATGACTATTGGCAACAAAAAAACGTGACAAGCATGGACGGACTGCTGACAACAATCGGTCAAAAGTTATCCACAGACACTGTGTAAGATCGCATTTTTTTATTCAAAATGTTTCCGCAACGCCTCCGGCGCTTCTCGGCTTTTACGTGTCGCGCTATCCATCGTTACGCTGGTGACAAGGGCGTCAGCACATAGCTCGCCTTGCTTGTTGAAAATCTCTTGCTTCAGCACGAAGCTGGAGCGTCCCATTTTATCAGGGCGGCAGGTAACCGTTAGTTGATCTCCCTGTTTGCATTCTTTTTTATAATTGATGGTGATGTTCACGGTAACGGTTTGAATCCCCATCGCACCAAAGGTTTCATAGGATAGCTGGGACTGCTCATACCATTCTTCGCGCCCCCATTCTAGGTACTCCAAATATTTGGCATTATTGACGTGTCCATTCACATCAATTTCCGTTGATCTGACGATGATATCAAGTTTGGATTCCATGAAAATGTGCTCCTTCTTTTACACCTGACATGGGCAGGTGTTTTTGTTCATTATAGCTCTCCTACGGGTGTGAAAACCAGTAAAAGGCTCATACTGCTCCATAATGTGGGCAAACTATGCCTTGCGTGTTTGATGATGTCACTAGATGGGTTAACTTATTTTGTTGCATATAAAGCTAGGTCCAGGAGGCGGTACATAATGGCGCAAGATTATCGCGTTGAGAAAGATACGATGGGTGAAATCAGAGTACCTGTGGATAAGTTATGGGGGGCTCAGACGCAGCGCAGCTATGAGAATTTTAAGATTGGCACGGAACGGATGCCGGTGCGGTTGATTGGGGCTTTTGCTTTGTTGAAAAAGGCCGCCGCGCAGGTGAACCGCGAGCTAGCCGGGTTAACTCCCGAGAAGGCGGAGGCGATTGCGCAGGCTGCTGATGAAATCGTGGAGGGCCGCTGGAACGACGAGTTCCCGCTCGTCGTCTGGCAGACGGGCAGCGGGACGCAGTCGAACATGAACGTCAATGAGGTGATTGCTCATCGAGGCAGCGAATTGCTGGGGGATGGGGGGGAACGCATTCATCCCAACGATGATGTGAATCGTTCGCAGAGCTCGAATGATACGTTCCCAACCGCGATGCATGTCGCTGGCGTCATCGCGGTGGAGGAGGAGCTTTTGCCTGCGATGGAGCTTCTGCAGGCTACGCTCCAGAGCAAGATGACGGCCTTCGCCGACATCGTGAAGATCGGCCGCACCCACCTGCAGGACGCCACCCCGCTCACGCTGGGGCAGGAGATTAGCGGCTGGTGGGCGATGCTGGAGCAGACGGCGCGCATGGTGCGCAGCAGCATCGATACGATGCGCGAGCTGGCTATTGGCGGCACCGCCGTCGGCACCGGGCTGAACGCGCATCCCGAGTTCGGCGCGCGCGTCGCCGAAGCTTTGTCTCGCGAGACGGGCACGCGCTTCGTCTCGGCCGCGAACAAGTATCATGCGCTGACCAGCCATGATCAGATCGTGTACGCCCACGGCGCGCTGAAGGCGCTGGCGGCGAACTTGATGAAGATAGCCAACGATGTGCGGTGGCTATCGAGCGGTCCCCGCTGCGGGATCGGTGAAATCACGATCCCGGAGAACGAGCCCGGCAGCTCGATTATGCCGGGCAAGGTCAACCCCACGCAGAGCGAAGCGATGACGATGGTCGTTTGCCAAGTGATGGGCAACGATGCGGCCATCGGCTTCGCCGCCAGCCAGGGCAACTTCGAGCTGAACGTGTTCAAGCCCGTGATCATACACAACTTCCTGCAGTCCGTGCGGCTGCTGGCTGATAGTATGCGCTCGTTCAACGACAACTGTCTCGTTGGCATGGAGCCGAATCGCGAGGTCATTCAGCGCAACCTCGAGCAATCCCTTATGCTGGTTACAGCGCTCAACCCGTATATCGGGTATGAGAAAGCGGCCAGCATCGCGAAGCAAGCCCACAAAGAAGGGCTGACGCTGAAGGAGTCAGCCGTGCGCAGCGGCTACTTAACAGCTGAGCAGTTTGACAGCTACGTGCGTCCGGAAGACATGGTGCATCCGAAGGTAACTTGAATAGTTACGGGGAGACGTTTTCAACAAAAGAGGTTGGGCCGCAGTTTAAGACTGCAGCTCAACCTCTTTTTGCGCACGTTCCAAGCCATGTCGTTTCATCTCGCCGATGGGGGGCCTTTACCAATGCAGTTGATGTGAATTTCTGTAAAACCCTGAACCATTGAAGCCACTGGAAGATAAGTATCCATGATCCGAATGGGCATTCTTAGTTCCTGAGGTGCTTAGGCTTTACCCTAACGGACACAGAAGCCTTATTCGGTGAATTTTAGGAGCAAATCGCTTTCTAACGGACACAGTAGCACTTATTTGCCCGTAATGGCGTCAAATTGGAAGAATATGATGAAATAAGGTCCACTGTGTCCGTAAGAATTGAGAAACAGCGGTTAATCAGCTAATAAGGTCTCTAGTGTCCGTTACATGCAGTAACAACCTTTTTTAGTGATTCCGAAGAAAAAGCCGCTCGAAATGAATGGGAGAATTCCAAAGCTTGCCTTGGGGGCAGCTTTTTTTTTATCTTTTCACAAAATATACCGCTTCCAGAGGAAGGTTGCCTTATGGTTAATAGAAGGTCGCTGCGCCACCCGAGCAGACGCTGATTTGGGCAGCAAATCATTTTTTATCTTGATGCAAAAAGTGCATCAAATTCAGCAAATGTGGTCGGATTAATCTAAGTTTGCAATGTACCATATTTAGGATGCAGCAAAAATCAGAAAGGGCGTGCAGTTATCTCCCCACCTTTTCCCTTCACATGTAGTTATGCATGTTTAATTTTCGTTATATAACGGACTATAAGAATCAAGTACTCTTAGATATGTAAGCACATACATTTCAGATTACCTGGGAGGTCACATATCAGATGAAAAAATCATTGAAACAATGGGTCGGTGTTGGCACGACAGTTATTATGGCAGCAACGGTTGTTGCAGGATGCGGGAGCACGCCGGAGGCGGCGAAACAACCAGCAGCTTCACCAGGAGCAACCGCAGCTAATGCAAAGCCTTTTGCAGGAAAGACGATCTCTTTGGTGGCAGCGAACCATCCTTGGGCTGAGGCGATCAAGCCTTTGCTTCCAGACTTCGAGAAGGAAACGGGCATCAAGGTCAACGTTGAGAGCTTCTTCGAGGATCAGCTGACACAAAAATTAACGGTACAATTTACATCCGGTTCTGCAACACCAGACGTTTTCATGTATCGTCCGCTTCAAGAGGGCAAATTATTCTATAAAAACGGTTGGCTTCAACCGCTCGATGATTACGCACAAAAAGCAAAGAACTATGACTTTGCCGACTTTGCTAAATCAGCAGTTGGCTCCACAACGGTAGATGCGAAGCTAGCTGGTATTCCGATTATCACGGAACAAGAAATTTTGTACTATCGCAAAGATTTGCTGCAAAAAGCCGGCATTGCTGTACCTAAAACTTTAGATGAACTGCAAGCTGCGGTGAAGAAGCTGCATGATCCTAAGAGCGAAATGTACGGCTTTGTGGCAAGGGGCCAACGTTCACCGCTAGTTACGCAAGTATCTTCCTACCTATATTCAGAAGGTGCTGACTTCACGAATGGCGATAAAGCGACGATTAACACGCCAGAAGCGATTAAAGCATTTACAACGTACGGCACGCTACTTAAAGATTATGCGCCTCCAGGCGTACTCAATATGTCTTGGCCGCAAGCTTTCGGTATTTTCGCTCAAGGGAAAGTTGCTTTCTTAACGGATGCAAACTCACTGTACCAGAATGCGATAGATCCAGCGAAGTCGCAAGTTGCCGATAAAGTTGGTTTTGCTGTTATGCCAGGCGGTAAAGCAGGTTCTAAGCCTTACAGTATTACGTCTTGGGGACTTGCGATGAATGCCAAATCGGGTAACAAAGATGCGACTTGGGCATTCATTGAATGGGCAACAAGCAAAGATATCGTGATGAAAACGCAGCAAAAAGGGAACCCAGGCGCTCGTACATCGGTATGGGATAAGCCAGAAGGTACGACAGGCTTCCCAGCTGATCTTGTTCCTATCATTAAAGAAAGCTCCAAAAACGGTGTTGACCACGACCGTCCGACGGTAATTAGTGTGGGTGAAGCTCGTGATGCCGTTGGTGAAATCGTACAAAAATTAATGACCGGTGAAACGAACATTCAGCCGGTAGCAGACAAAGCGAATGCAGCTTTGCAAGCGATTATGGATAAAGATAAAACGAAATAAATACAGCGTGAAAGCAACAAAATGAGGGTCATCTCAAGTGGCCCTCTTCACCCTTTGCATAAGGGTACAATTTCATCAGGAAGGGTGAATGAAGTCATGCAATACAGTTGGTTTAACCGCAATCTCAAATGGATTTATACGCTTCCGGCGGTCATCTTCGTCTTGTTGATGATGTTGTTTCCAATCATCTATACATTCCGAATTAGCTTCTATGAGTGGAGCATGTCCGCAACAACTCCGCCACTCTTTGTAGGGTTGTCAAATTATATCGCCTTATTCAAAGATGAGCGCTTTTGGCATGCAACAGGATCAACGTTCTACTTCACGATCATGGCCCTTGGGCTTGAAATTATTCTGGGGATCGCGATTGCCCTGCTGCTGTCGAGGGAATTCAAAGGCAAAAACCTCGTAAAAACGGTATTCCTGCTGCCCATGGTAGCAACACCGGTAGCTATGGGCTTGGTGTGGATGCTCATCTATGAGCCGACCATCGGGATAGCGAATATGATGCTCAAATCGATGGGCTTAAAGCCCTTATTATGGCTAGCTTCACCTAATCAGGTTATACCTTCCCTTGTTATTGTAGATGTCTGGCAATGGACACCGATGATTGCTCTCATTATTATGGCAGGCTTAGCTACACTGCCAACGGATCCTTATGAGGCAGCAGATGTGGACGGAGCAACGGCATGGCGAAAATTCGTTTCCATTACACTGCCCTTGCTGAAACCAACGATCATCGTAGCGGCGATGCTGCGCTTAATCGATGTGCTCAAGACGTTTGATATTATTTATGCGACAACACAAGGCGGACCGAATTTTGCTTCAGAAACATTGAACTTGTACGGATATGTGCTCGGTTTCCAATACTTTAAGCTAGGTATGGCTTCATCGTTACTTGTAATCTTCTTTGCTCTGGTGATGGGACTGACTTTATTTATGATATGGATGCGCAAACGATTGGAGGGAACCTCATCATGAAGCCAAAGAAGGGCTTAAAATTTATACTAACGCTGCTAACGTTCCTAGTCCTAATCGCCTTTGGTTTTCCATTTATCTGGATGTTATTGGCTTCTTTTAAGACACAATCACAGATTTTATCGACGGGCAATATCTTCTTTTTCAAACCGACTTTTCATAACTATGTCAGTGTATTCAAAGAGTACAATTTCCTGAAGTTTATTTGGAATAGTTTCCTTGTTGCAGCTGGTTCAACGCTTTTGTCACTTATCCTAGGTCTTCCTGCAGCATATGCCATTGCAAGACATCACCTTCACAAGCTGGGGCTTCTCATCTTAGTTGCGAGAATTATTCCGGGAATCACATTCTTGATTCCTTGGTTCATCCTGTTCTCCAAGATCCATTTGGTAGACACGTATACAGCGTTAATTCTTAGTCATATGCTCGTTGGATTACCGTTTATTATTTGGATTATGATTTCCTTTTTTGAGGCGCTTCCTACGGAAATTGAAGAATCTGGTCTTATCGATGGATGTACGCATCATCAAGTGTTTCTACGCATTATTTTGCCTATCTCAGGGCCAGGTGTCATCACTGCATCGCTGCTCTCCTTCATATTTTCGTGGAACAATTTTATGTTCTCCGTTATTTTGGCAGGGGACAAAACAAAAACATTGCCGATCGCTGTGTTTAACTTTATGTCCTATTCCGAAATCAACTGGGGCGCGTTGATGGCTGCGGCCTGCATCATTACACTTCCAGTTCTGATCATTGCTTTAGTGTCCCAACGCTATGTGGTAAGCGGACTTTCTGCTGGTGCAGTTAAAGGCTAATAACGAAGACATAACGATACGAGGGTAGTCGTCGCCTTTTCTTTGGATGACTTCTCTCGTATAGTTAACTCTAAGTTAGAAAGCTTAGCAGAAGCATGGAAGGTGAATCCAGCGTGCCGTATAAACTTAATATTTTCAGCAAAATTCTCATCCTATTGATCCTACTTCTTATCCCTATCGTGCTGCTCTACAGCTATACGAATCGGATAACGAATAACGTTGTTCAAGACCAGATTCAGTCATCGAATTTAAATCAGCTGTCTTTCTTCATGCATCAACTGGATGTGGACGTGGAGCGATTAGCAATGTCACCGGTCATTCTCGGCAGCGATCCTTACATAAGGGAGTTTATCGACAGGAATGAGTCGCCCGATTATGACATGCTGAAAGAACAGTCGCGTATTATACAAAAGCTTAGCCTCCAAAGTGTCTCCAGCGGATGGGTGAATGAACTGACTATTGCCATTCCACATGGGAAGCAAGTGTTATCTTCCAGTATTTTTGTGAATGGGACGGATGCTTGGCCTTGGGACAGCCCGATTAAGCGAACATGGACGTATGAGGAACGCAAGGGCGACAATGGGATAGGGTCGTTCGTTAGGGAAATCAGTGAGCCGATTCGTGCCCAAATTGCCAGTCAAGCTAATGTGCTGTATCAAGTAAGGTTCAGCGTGCAGAATATGATTCAACTGTTGGATGTGTACAAGCAAGATAAACGAAGCGATCCTTTTTTAATTGATGGACAGAATAGGGCGATTTTCAACAGCTCGTCTGATCCGTCGATTACGCATACAATCCATGAAAGATTGGCTGGTCAAGGCTTACCGCTTACCGGCCAAGTTCAATTTGATATCGCGAATCAGCAATATTTGATCAGCATTGTCAAATCGGAACAGTTGGATTGGTACTTGGTTGATTATGTACCTGTGCAGAAGATACTTTCTCCTATTACGATGACGCGTAAATTGTTTTACGTTTCTATTGGTCTGCTGCTTGTGATGAGTATTCTGGCTTCTTTCTTGTTATATCGCAACGTGCAAATTCCGATTGGCAAGATGATTCAAAGTGTACAGCAAGTGAAGCGAGGCGATTTATCGGCTCGGATCGCGTATAGAGCCAAAAATGAATTTGATTTCCTCATCCAGCGATTTAATGAGATGGCCGAGCAAATTCAAGTGCTTGTAGAGGATGTTTATGCGGAGAAAATACGTTCACGTGAAGCGACTTTGAAGCAGCTGCAATCGCAGATTCACCCGCATTTTCTGTATAATTCCTTGTTCTTCATTATCAATTCAGCAGAGATGGAAGACAAAGAATCGGTCGTAGCGATGTCGCAAAATTTAGCTGAGTTTTACCGTTACACCACTAGAGTGGAAAAACAAAGCGTACGGTTGCGAGAAGAACTGGATTTGGTAGGCCATTATTTAACGATTCAGAATCTCCGTATACACCGGTTAAAATACGAGATATCTGTGCCGGAAGAGATGCTCAGCGAATGGGTTCCCCGACTTATTTTACAGCCGTTAGTAGAGAATGCCATTGTCCATGGGATTGAGCGCAGCGCAGAAGGTGATCGAATTACGATTACCGGTGAGCAAAAAGACGGCTGGAACCGACTGATTGTTGAGGATAACGGCGGAGGGTTGGATGAAGCGGGATTAGATAAGCTGCTAAAACAGCTGGAGGCTCCAATGTCCGATGAGATTGGCTGTGGAACATGGAATGTCCACCACCGTTTGTATTATCAATTCGGGGAAGGCTCCGGACTTACTTTTGAGCGATTAATTAACGGCGGTTTAAGGGCAGTGCTGACTTGGAAACATAATTCGCAGGAGAGTGATCTAGCCACAGAGGTGATAAAACGATGATTCAACTGTTGATTGTCGATGACGAAGCGCATGTCGTGGATCGGCTTCAGTCTACGATTGACTGGGCATCTATTGGGATTGAGCAGGTTTTTAAGGCTTATTCGGGTAAAGAAGCGCTGGAGCTGCTCGAGCAAATGTCGATTGATATCGTGATTACGGACATTCAGATGCCAGGGATCTCCGGCTTACAATTAATTGCCGAGATCAACCGTCGTTGGGCGAAGACCAAGTGTATTCTTTTGTCCGGGTACTCCGATTTCAACTATGCCAAAGAAGCGATTCTACAGGGCTCGGAGGATTATTTGCTGAAGCCTGTCACTGAACAAGCTCTACTGGCTACTGTCAGCCGTGTGATGGAGAAGCTGCAGAAGGAATGGGAGGCCGTCATCTCTACGCAGCGTCTTACGTATACATTCAAGGAAAACCTCCCTTTACTTCGAGGGAACTTATTAAATGATTTACTTCAAGGGCACAAAATATCGGAGCAGTCACTTCGAGAAAAAATGCAGATTCTGGAGCTCCCTGATTATCATGAGCATGCATGCGTATTGATGATGGTTCGGTTGGAATCGAATTTCCTGGAATATGATACCGGTCATTTATCGTTAATGGAATATGCGATTAGTAATATGGCCCACGAACTATTTTCTGAAAAATTCGATAGCTGGCATACGAAGGACGCTCACGATTATTTGGTATTTGTGATGAAGCATAAGCAGGAAACACCTGACAAGGAAGATGCTGCTTGGCTGGAACGTACGGCTTCTGTGCTTCAATCGGCCGTGAAGAATTATTTGAAAGGCAAGATATCCATCCTCCTGAGCAGTTGGGGCGAGTTCCCGACCGAAATCAATGCGCTCTACAATAGCTCGCTTAGTGCCTTTCGCAAACGCATCGGGAGTGAGCACGAGCTGTTCATGCGGCTTGGTGATGAATTTGTTCAGGCCGAACTGTCAGCCCTGCAAAGGCTATATGAACCGCCAACGCTCAATCATTTGCTGGAAGCAGCAAGATGGGAAGATACGGAGGAGAAGCTGTCTCGTATTTTTGATGAAATGGAAGTCAGATTTTCCGAATCTCAGGAACATCTATTAGAGGTTTATTTCTCGATCGCATCCGCTTTTGCTTACATTGCACATAAGAATGGCAGGCAGCTGCATCAGCTCATTGGCGGTGATTATGACCGGATGATGGAAGGTATACCGTTTCGTACGGTGAACCAGCTGCGCGAATGGTCGATCCGTTCTTTGAGGCGCATGAAGGAAGATATGGATCAAGAAAGGCAAGATAGCCGTGCAACGCTGATCAAGGATATCCGGTCTTTCATCGATCAGCATCTGGCTAGCGACGTCTCCTTACAATCGATTGCCGATCATGTGTACATGCATCCGGTGTATGTATCGAAGATCTACAAACTTGAAACGGGTGAAAATTTAAGCGACTACGTCAATCATGCACGTATGGATAAAGCCGCTTATTTGCTGAAGAATGGTCAGGATAAGATTTATGAAATCGCGACACAGCTTGGCTATCAACGTCCACATTCCTTTAACCATGCGTTCAAGAAGCATTATGGCATGACTCCGCAAGAGTACCGAGATCAATATTCGTAGAGAACAAATTAACCGCTGACGGGTGAGAGGAGTTTGGTCTTGCCCAGCGAATTCAACATGGGATAGAGGAGGACGATGATCATGAAAATTACGAAATTGGAACTGTTTAAGGTGCCGCCAAGATGGTTATTTCTGAAAATCGAAACGGATGAAGGCATTACGGGTTGGGGAGAGCCAGTTGTAGAGGGCAAGGCGGATACCGTTGCAGCCGCGGTGATGGAAATGAGCGATCATATCATTGGCAGGGATCCGATGCGGATCGAGGATATGTTCCAAATGCTGTACCGCGGCGGCTTCTACCGCGGAGGACCGATCTTAACCAGCGCAATCTCAGGCATTGAGCAAGCGCTCTGGGACATTAAGGGCAAATTCTACAATGCGCCCGTCTATGATCTGCTTGGCGGCGCTTGCCGCGACAAGACGCGTGTCTATTCGTGGATCGGCGGGGACCGCCCGAGCGACGTAGGTCAAGCGGCCAAACAACAGGTCGCAGCTGGATTTACAGCGGTGAAAATGAACGCCACCGAGGAAATGCACTACATCGACTCCATCAGCAAAGTCGATGAAGCTATTGCGCGTATTGCCGCGGTACGCGAAGCCGTCGGCAAAGACGTGGGCATCGGCATCGATTTCCACGGCCGCGTCCACAAGTCGATGGCCAAAATCATCGTCAAGGAACTAGAGCCGTACCGGCCAATGTTCATTGAAGAGCCTGTTTTGCCTGAAAATAATGAAGCGCTTAAAGAGATCGCTCGCTACACCTCGTGTCCGATTGCGACTGGTGAGCGGATGTACACGCGCTGGGGCTTCAAAGAGCTGCTGGCCCAAGGCATCGTGGACATTATCCAACCCGATCTTTCCCATGCTGGAGGCATCTTGGAAACACGCAAAATCGCCGCGATGGCGGAAGCTTACGATATTGCGATTGCGCCGCACTGTCCGTTAGGCCCTATTGCTTTGGCAGCTTGCCTACAGCTGGATACGTGCTCTCCGAATGCCTTCATTCAGGAGCAGAGTCTCGGCATTCACTATAATCAAGGCAGTGATTTGCTCGATTATTTGAAAGATCCTTCTGTGTTTAAGTATGAAGAGGGCTTCGTAGCCAATCTAACTGCGCCTGGTCTTGGCATCGAGATCAATGAAGATAAAGTAAGAGAGATGGCAGCTATTGGTCATAATTGGAAAAATCCCGTTTGGCGTCAAGCTGATGGTACCGTAGCCGAGTGGTAAATGAAATAGCAGGAAAGAGCAAGAAAGAGCAAAAAAGAGCCTCAACTCCATTTTCATGGAATTGAGGCTCTTTTTTTGTTTTTGTGTAGGAATTTAACAGGTTGAGGGCGCTTAATCTGCATGGACGCGCGGGATGATCTGTCTGAGAAGTCGATTTCCGACTTCTCAGAGTCAGTTAGCGGTCTTCGGCTCGCATAGCTTCGGCTGTAAGCGCGGAAAACGCGCTTATTTGCTCTGGCGCTCCAGATTAAGCGCGTTTTCCGCGCTCTTTCGTTTATCCTTTAGTTACTGAATCGGATCAGGAATCATATTCTTTTCCAGCAGTTCGCTATTGGTCTTCATATATTTCATTTCATTACCCAGCTTCTTCATTTCATCCATATCCTGTGCCATGGAGCCATTGTTGGCTTCTGCCAAGGTTTTGCTCGCTGAACCGTTACAGATCCGCTCTAATTCAATTAGTTTGTCCAACGCCGTCCGGCGAACTTGCAGAGGAACGAATTCGTTCTCTTGAAAGTCGGCTTCATGGAAATGAACGGTTGTATTCCCATGCTCAGAGGTGTATGTGGTTAATGTAAGCGGATAGGCGGCTGATGTGGCATCGTGATAAATATCGAATTTATAGACCGATTTCTCTGTGTATTCGATACGATCTAACCCCAAATCGGTTAACTGTTGATGCAGAGTGCTTTTATCCATTGTAATTCCTCCATTCAAGCATACGACCAATCGTACGAAGTCCTTACGAATCTATGTGATACCTTAATGTTGATTGTTTTGGTAATTCGTTTTGGCCTGCAAAGATTCAGCTACAAGCTGTTTGCTTTCTTTGGCCTTATCAGCGGCTTCTGAAGCTTGATGGCTAACGGAGTTCGCCATATCCTTTGTTTTCTCACTGACGGCTGAAGCAACTTCCTGAGTCTTCTCACTAACAGCTGATGCGATATCCTGTGTTTTGTCGCTTACGGTCGAGACAATATCCTGTGTTTTCTGACCTACAGCGGAAGCTAATTGGCTTGTTTTATCATTGAATGTGCGATACGTATTCGACAGGTCTTCACGCAGCTCCGACCCGGCTTTAGGGGCTAATAACAATGAGGTTATCGCGCCAACAGCGCCGCCGATTACTAAACCTAACAATAGTCCGCCTTTGTTATTTGTTCCGACTGCTTCACTCATGAGTCATCTCTCCTTTAGTTTGGGTGTTGTGGTGTTGCCATGCTTCATACTAGGATGTAACCTTCTTTCTTTCATTTGAAACACCAAAAGCTCCTTTTTATTTCCGTTTCATTATATAAGCAAGGTGGCCAAGCATCTTAGTGATTGAATTTTTTTCAAATGGGTAGTAGATAAAATAAACGATCAACATGTTTGAGAATAAATTATGGTAAACTACGTTGAGGGTTTCCGTAAACTTTTACCCGAAAGGGGTTTGAGCAATGAGTATTGTCATAGTAGACGATAACGCGACAAATTTACTTATTATTGAAAAAATCCTGCTGAAAGCCGGTTACACCGATTTAGTCATGGTGTCCTCTGCCCGAGAGCTGTATCAATTATTAGATATGGATTCACCAAGCACGGTTGAAGTGCCGGTTGATTTGATTCTCATGGATATGATGATGCCGGAAATTGATGGGGTGGAAGCTTGTCGAACAGTTCAAGCCGACGAAAGGTTCCGGGATATTCCGATTATTTTCGTGACGGCGATGGGGGATTCCAATAAGCTGGCTGAAGCATTGGATGCCGGGGCACTCGATTATGTGATGAAGCCGATTAATAAGGTGGAGCTGCTTGCGCGTATTCGTTCTACGCTCCGCTTGAAATATGAGAAGGATTGGCACAAAGAGCGGGACAAGCGGATTAAGTATGAGCTTGATTTGGCCAAACAAGTACAGCTTAGTGTACTGAGCAGCCCCATTAAGGATGAGCATATTCAGATTTCAGCAGTCTATAAACCCTCTTCTGAGCTCGCGGGTGACTTCTATGCCTGGTATCCGATTGGACCGAATCGGCATGGGATTATTTTGCTGGATATGATGGGACACGGCATTTCGTCTTCGCTTGTCTGCATGTACATTTATTCGGCTTTGAAGGATACCATCACGAACATTTGTGATCCGGAAGGCGTGATGCGTGAGCTGAACGGACGGATGAATCAGCTACATCAATCAGATAATCTGATTAATTATTATTTTACGGCGATTTATATGGTTTTGGACACGGAACAGCGCACGATTGAGTATGTGAATGCCGGACATCCCGCTGGCATCGCCCTTCTGGATGGTGAAGTGAAATTGCTGACAGAAGGATGTTGTGCACTCGGCTTTTTTGAGGGGATTGAGATTACCAAAGGTGTGATCCCCTATGAGAAGGAAGCCCGGATTGTCTTGTTCACAGACGGCCTGTCGGAGTGGCTCGATGATGAACAGGAGGACGGCATCACCAAAATCATGGGAAGCTTGAAGGAGACGACGACGCACGATCCCGATGGCTTGGTTGAGCGTATTTATCCTTATGTCAAAACAGGTTCTCCGCAAGACGATATGTGCTTGGTTATGATTACGACGTAGTCGTTAGCGATGAAAAACATCGTCTCAGCCAGGAGATAGGCGACGAGTAGGTTTATAGCAGTAACGAACGCACAAGTTTTATCCCAAATGGCGAATAAAACTTGTGCGTTTTTTGTTTCAATAGACCCGAAGGCGTGTAATAAGAAGTATCAGTCCAACACGTTGGGAGGAATTGGGATGACGACATTGGCATCGGAAGCCAGTTCAGACGCTTTATATTTGTTACATGAAGGTACACAGTATCAAAGTTACCATTTTCTGGGTTCCCATGTGGAAGAGCGCAGTGGTCAGATGGGGGTTAACTTTGCAGTTTGGGCGCCAAATGCCAAGCAGGTTAACGTTTCAGGCAGCTTCAATGGATGGAATGGCAGCAATCACCAGATGTCGTTAGCAGATGGCGTATGGACGCTGTTCATTCCGGAACTCGGTGAAGGCACGCTATATAAATATGAAATCGTCACTTTGGACGATGAATGCTATCTAAAGTCAGATCCTTATGCGTTTCATTCCGAGCTTCGACCCGGAACCGCTTCGATTGTTACCTCATTGGAAGGTTATGAATGGCGGGACGAGGATTGGCTGACGAATAACACGTCAAATCAATTTCTACAACAGCCGCTCCTTATCTACGAGGTGCATTTGGGCAGTTGGAAGCGCAAGGATGACGGCGGATTCTACAGTTATGTGGAATTAGCTGACGAGCTGGTCGATTATGTACACGAACGCGGCTATACGCATATTGAGCTGATGCCGTTAGAGGAACATCCTTTGGATGCGTCTTGGGGCTATCAGGTAACCAGCTATTTCTCAGTGACTAGTCGTTTTGGATCGCCGAAGGACTTCATGTACTTCGTAGACCGCTGCCACCAGAAGGGGATTGGCGTCATTATGGATTGGGTGCCCGCACATTTCTGCAAAGATGCTCACGGCTTGACCCGATTCGATGGGACACCGCTTTATGAATATGCAGACAGCCGAAAGGGTGAACATCCTACTTGGGGGACACAGGTATTCGATTATGCGAAACCGGAGGTTCTTAGTTTCTTAATCTCCAATGCCCTATTTTGGATGGATGTTTATCATATTGATGGGTTAAGAGTGGATGCGGTTTATAGCATATTATCGCTGAATTTTGATCGAGAAGAAGAGGACCGTATTGTGAATGAACAGGGCGGCGATGAGAATCTCGAAGGCATTGCCTTCCTCCAGAAATTGAATGCCGTCGTATTCTCTAGGTATCCCAATGCTCTGATGATGGCGGAGGATACGAGCTCTTATCCAGGCGTAACTGCTCCCGTCGAGAATGGCGGACTAGGCTTTAATTACAAATGGAACTTAGGCTTTACGTGGAACACACTTGAGTATATGAAGAAAAATCAGGAAGAACGCAGCAGTCAGGAAGATCAATTGACGAATTCGCTGCTAAAGGCTTGGGATGAGAATTATATTCTCCCCTATGCGCATGATGAAGTGGTTCATTCCAGCAAATCCCTTCTCGGTAAAATGTCAGGTGACGACAACTGGCAGCGTTTCGCTAATTTGCGAGTGCTGTACGCCTATATGATGGGACATCCGGGCAAAAAGCTGCTTTTTATGGGGAATGAATTCGGTCAGATCGATGATTGGAATTCGGAAGCTTCGCTGGAATGGGAGTTAATGAAATTCGAAGAACATCAGCAATTTGAGCATTTTGTGAGAACGATGAATCACTTCTACATAGCGGAGAGAGCCTTATGGGAGTTGGATTATGACCCGAGCGGCTTCGAACCGATTAACGCGGAGGATAAAAGCGATGGTCTGGTGACTTTCATTCGGAACTCGGAAAATGGCGATGAACAGCTCATCATCCTCTGTAATTTCAAGCCTGAGGCTCATGAGGGGTATCGACTAGGGGTGATGAGGCCCGGGCGTTATCAGGAGGTTTTTAATAGCGATAAGCAAGAATTCGGCGGATCCGGCGTGACGAACGACAGTACGCTAGTCTCTGAAGAGTGGACATGCCAAGATTGTCCACACAGCATAACGGTATCAATACCTCCCCTTGCAGCAATCGTAATTAAATATATTCCAAAGGAAGGATGAGATGACTATGAAAAAACAGGAATGTGTAGCCATGCTATTAGCTGGCGGTCAAGGTACTAGATTGGGTCCTTTAACTAAAAATATCGCTAAACCAGCTGTTCATTTTGGCGGAAAATATAGAATCATCGACTTTACCTTGAGCAATTGCCGTAATTCTGGGATTGATACAGTTGGTGTGCTCACGCAGTACAAACCTGCTGTTTTGCATACTCATATTGGCAATGGGGAAGCCTGGGACATGGCGAGCGAAAGCGGCGGTATCTCCATTCTGGAAAGGCAGGTTGGCGCGCCTGATGCTTATTCGGGGACAGCGGATGCCATTTATCAAAATATATCCTACCTTCGTTCGTATGATCCAAGCTACGTGTTAATTATTTCTGGCGATCATATTTATAATATGGATTACAGAGCTATGCTCGAGCATCATAAAGCTTCTGGAGCTGATGCAACGCTTTCGGTTATTCCAGTGAGATGGGAAGAGGCAAGCCGGTTCGGCATTATGAATACGGACGAGCATCACCGGATTACCGGATTTGCTGAGAAACCGCTCAAACCTGTTAGCAATCTGGCTTCCATGGGCGTGTATATATTTAATTGGAAAGTGTTGAAGGCATGCCTCGAACAAGATGCGAAAGATATGACGTCTAGTCATGATTTTGGTCATGATATTATTCCTGGACTGCTGGCGGCAGGGGCCCATTTATCCGCTTATCCTTTTGAAGGGTATTGGAAAGATGTCGGTACGATTGAAAGCCTATGGGAATCCCATATGGATTTACTTGGTTATACGCCAAGGCTGCAATTGGATCACGATACATGGCCTGTGCTAACCCAAGAGCGTGATCTTCCGAAAAGCCATGTCTCACTAAGTGCCAGAGTGAACAATGCGGTGATAGGAGACGGCGCAGCCATTCATGGTAATGTAAGTCATTCTGTTCTATTTGATGGCGTTAGGGTTGGAGAAAATAGTAGAGTCCTGAACAGTGTCATCATGCCGGGTGTTCAGATTGGAAAAAATGCACTTATTCTTAATGCCGTTATTGGAGAAGGATCTATTATTAAAGATGGAGCTATTGTAGGTAAGCCAGGAGGTACAGAGATTACTGCCGTAGGTGAGAAAACAGTGGTAGGACGCCATTATCCAGCTGTGATACCTGCTAAGCTGACGGATACGAGGCTGAATTTCGGTTAATCGAGGTAGTAAATGCTTACGAAGCTAGTTTTGCTAACGCAAAACTCAGTTAATGCTTACGATGCAAGTCTTGCTAACGCAAAACTTCGAGGAGGAGTGTATGATGAAAAATGTTCTTGGCATGATCAATCTCATGAATGAACAGGATGATTTATCAACGCTTACACGCAATCGTTGTGTCGCTGCTGTGCCTTTTGCCGGTCGGTATCGACTGGTCGATTTCGCGCTTTCCAATATGAGCAATTCGGGCATTCAGAAAGTCGTCGTTCTGGCCAATTCGAAGGCGGATTCGCTGCTTGAACATGTGGGTGACGGGCATCACTGGGGTTTAGATGCTTCGGAAGAAGGAGGGGTCTCTATTCTCCCGCCTTTCTCCCTATGGATTGATCCTGCGAGTGATACGCGAACTGTCGGCCATGGCGACCTCCTACATTTGTACAGTCATCTCGATTACCTAAAGTCATGCACTGAAACCTATATTTTGCTTGCGCCTAGCAGCGTTATTTATCGCTCTAATTTTGAAAATATGGTCGACTATCACCTCAGCAGCGGTGCGGAAATTACGGTTCTTTTTAAACATTTGACAGAGATTGACCGTCATGCTCATATTGGTCACGCTTACAACTTGGAGATGAATGATCAAGGCCGCGTGATCAGCGCCTCTCCCACCTATCATGCTCTGCCGTGCTTAACACCGCAGAATATCGATTTGGACACAATGGTTATGGAGCGGAAACTACTAATTGATCTCATTGAGAGAAGCTTGAGGCACGGGAGCGAGATCTATCTGAAAGAGGTTATCTGGGCTCATCTCGCAGATATTCATGTACAAGGCTATGCCAATCATGGGTATATGGCGATTATGGATTCCGTAGACAGTTACTATGTGCACAGTATGGATCTCCTGCAACCGCAAGGCTGGCGGCAATTCATGATTAATCAAGAGTTTGTCTATACGCGGAAAGAGGAAGAACAAGAAACGGCTTGTAACCATGACGCGCTGATCCGCAATTCGTTCGTCGCTCATGGCTGCCGGATTGAAGGCTATGTGGAGAACAGTATCTTGTTTCCAGGTGTGACCGTCAGTAAAGGCGCCAGTGTTAAGAATAGTGTCATCATGCATGATTGTGCAATTGAAGCGAGCGTGTATTTGGACCGTGTTATTTTGGACAAGCAGGTCGTAGTAGAGCAAGGGGCCGTGTTATGCGGTCAGTACGCACATCCGTTTGTGGCGGAGAAAAGTGAAGTGATCTAATCCAAAGGTGAGAGTAGGAGGATCGGTTATGAACGTAATGTTACGTGGTAAAGGTGCGAAGCTGCTAACACACATGACGGGCTACCGCACCCGTGTCTATAAGCTAGCTATGTTCTTTCTAGTCGTAATGCTAGCGATGATTATCGTCAGGTGGACAACTTCTGAACAAATCGGTGAACCAGAGATCATCCTTACACCGGGGATCATCACTCTGAATCCGGAAGGATCCGATAACACTTTCCTACCCGTTCTGCCGCCTACTCTTGCCGCTGTCCAAGCGGAATCGATCAGTAATAGTAGTGATAGTAGTGCTAGTTTGCAGGCAGCAGATGCTAACTCATTGGTCCCGACACTTCATAGCCTAGAGGGAATCTCACTTAATGATGATACAGAGTCAGTCATTGCCAAGAAAGGGAACCCGCTAACGTTTGTCCAGGATCCCCAATTTGTAGAAGCCTTTACGTATGAATACCCAGATATGAATATTGGTTTCGAAGATGGTATCGTGACATTTGTTCAAATTCCAGCCAAGGTGGGGCACGTTCAAATCAATGATCAACGGATTCCGTTGACGATAACCGACGTGAAGCGGCTGCTAGGAGAACCCGATTATGTGGCGGAAGATGGAATCGTCTTTCAGCGGAGGGAAGGACTAATTAAGCTTTTTATTGAATCGGAAACACAAGAATTGATATCCATCGATTATTATCATCTTTCAAGCACCTAATGTCTGCAGCTGGCCTCTATGGTCAGCTTGAAGGCATGTGCGGGAGATCTTCCTATTTTAGGCAAAGCTTGTATAAAAGGTAGAGGCTTGTTACTATTTAGAGAAAGAATAACGCAAGGGAGTGTGGCTAATGTCAGCAGAGAAGTTCCAAGTTGATCAAGAAGAATTGGAGAAATCTATACAGCTTCATATCAGTGGGGAGCTCGATTTGGCTGCGGCCTTAACGTTTCGGCATGCGCTCGAAGCAGTTGTACATCGGGCGGATAAGGCGTTAATCCTCGATGTGGGGCAGTTGCGGTATATTGATAGCACAGGGATCGGTATTGTGGTCTCAGCCTTGAAAATTCGGGATGAGCTGAAAGCTCCGTTCACGGTCCGCAATATCCCGGCCGGCATCAAACGGCTGTTTGATCTTACGGGAATCTCAGGATTCCTGAACGAAGGGATCGAAGGAAGCGCATGAATGTCATTCGTTTACAAATACCCGCAGCAGCGGAATACTTGGATATCGTAAGACTCAGTCTGTATGGGGTTGCTACCAAGTTAGGTTTCTCTTATGAAGATATCGAGGACATGAAGGTAGCGGTGTCGGAGGCTTGCAACAATGCTGTACTTCACGGGGAACCGCAGAGTGGCAGTGGGCAAATCGAAATTAGCTATGAGCCCGGAGACGACAGATTGACAGTGAAAGTGAAAGATGATGGCACAGGCTTTAATTATCAAGAACGCGACGAGCATACGGTGCCTTTGTCCGGGGCATCGCCCAGCGAGTTACAGTCTGGAGGCCTTGGCATTTATCTCATGCAAGCGCTGATGGATGAGGTTATCGTGAACACAGACGGGGGAACCGAAGTCACGCTCGTCAAATATGTCCAAAACAAAACCACGGATTGACGGGGAAACCGCCAGTCCGTGGTTTTTTGCTGATTAGAGTTAAGCAGAGCTTGCTCCTATTAAGGATGGTTAGTTAGGGATTTTGCTAAGCTAAGTGAGATTGTGGATACATCATCTTCGGTAAGCCTGTGTTTTTCTAGATTTTTGTTTTCTGGTTCTTGGAAATTGGATTATTAGCAAGGCAAGTTGTAAAACGTACAACAATTTCCTTGATTTCTTATTAAAAAGCTAAGGATGTTGTATGCTATACAACAATTTAGCCCTTTTGTAGGCTATAGAGCTACTTTAGGCTGGAATTGTTGTATGTTTTACAACAATCGCGTGAAAAACGCGGATTAGCTCGCTTATTGTTGTACGAAGTACAACATGCAACGAGTTCGCTTAATGTTGTACGAAGAACAACATGTACACGGGTTAGCCTGCTTATTGTTGTACAAAGAACAACATGTACACGTCAGCCTGCCTTTAGGCGGCATAACCCGCTCGTCCAAGGACAGCGTAAGCCGTTTAGTTTTTTGTTTTTACAAACTATTTGCCAAGGTACGCATCCAGCATCCAGCTGTGCTTCTCTAGCGATGAGCGAATCCCGATGAGCAGGTCAGCTGTCGGTTGATCCTTTTGCTCTTCAGCAAGTTCAATTCCCTCTGTCAGCTCCGAGCAGATGCGGGTGAAATCACTTACCAGCTGCTTCACCATTTGCTCAGCCGTCTCCTCATTTTTAGCTTCCTTAATGGACGCTATTGCCAAATGTTCCTGCAAGGTTGCTGTCGGAATCGTACGAAGTGATAGCATTCTCTCTGCGATAACGTCTAGATGCAAGGCGGCCTCTGTATACAATTCTTCGAATTTGATATGTAGGGTAAAGAAATTTTCGCCTTTCACATACCAATGATAGTTATGCAGCTTCATATAAAGAACCGAAAAGTTAGCGACCTGCTTGTCGAGAATCTCTGTAATCGGACTTGCTTTCGTTGCAGTTTTAACCATTGTGAAATCCCTCCACTTAATTAGTATGGTTGTGCATACGTATAAGTACCCTGCCAGATTCCGCTTGAAACAGAAAGGAAAGAAAATCGAAAATTTCTGCCTACATTGTTTCAGATGCCAAGAACAGGGGTAAGCAATAAGTAATTAAGCAGATAGGGGTGATTGAAATGTTAGTACAAATTAGTGCGATCATAGCAGCCGTTGCGTTTGTGTTCCTTGTCTTCTATTTGATTCAAACTTTGAAATCACTGAAAACTTCATTAGATGAGATCACATTAACGATGGGTCAAATGAAGAATGAAGTCACACAGATCAGTTCGGAAGTACAGGACGTTATTCTCAATACCAATGAGATGGCCATAGATGTGCGTGTGAAGCTGTCCAAGCTTAATCATCTGTTCAGCTCGGTTAATGATGTAGGACAAGTGATTCACGAGTTAACATCGTCGGTGAAACAATCAGCCACGAGTTTAATCTCAGCCGTTAAACAAACGAATCTAACCCAACACAATCAGCCGCTTAGTACGAAATGGAAGACGATCTTGCAAGGAGCTGCCATCTCATATGAGTTGTTGCAAAAAATGAAATCTAAGAAATCACCGCAAGCCGGTGTTACGAAATAGAAAGGGGTCATCTTGTGAACGCTATACGTAAATTTACTGTCTACAAACAATCGAATGGGAAAGAAAATATCATATACTTAAGTGGGGAACTTGATTTATCTGCTGCATCGGAGCTAGCCACCGCGCTTGACTCGGTCGTTCATAAAGGAAATGAGATTCTAACGTTGGATTTAAAAGAGTTGCGTTATATTGACAGTACCGGAATTGGTATGATTGTCTCCGTGCTTAAAGTGAGAGCTGCGATGAAGGCAGCCTTCCGTATACATCACATCCCTGCCAAAATCCAGCGACTATTCGAACTAACTGGCATAGCCCGCTATTTGGTAGGTCATGAAGACCAAAGTCAAAACAAAGGTGTAACAGAAAGGAAAGAAGAAATCATATGAGCCCATACATTGGCCTTACGATACCGGCAAAGGCGGAATATCTAGATATTGTTCGACTCACTTTATATGGCGTTGCCACCAAAGCGGGCTTTTCCTTCGAAGATATTGAAGATATGAAGGTTGCTGTAGCAGAAGCTTGCAACAATGCGATCCTTCATGCATACTCTCATGACCAGTCAGGAACCGTGGAGGTTCAATTTGAACACAGCAGCGGCTTTTTGAGAATTTCTGTGAAGGATGAAGGCAATAGCTTTAATTATGTTCAAACAGATGCCGACGCAGCCTCGCTGCACCATAAATCCATCAGTGAAGCGACGGTGGGGGGACTAGGTTTGTTCCTGATGCAAGCTTTAATGGATGATGTACAAGTACTCACGCATAGCGGTAAAGGAACCGAGGTTATTCTGACGAAGCAACTGGCAAGCCAGCTGAATAGAAAAGAGGAAATGGTATGAATGCGAATGCATCATCCTCGAAACCGTTATATGAAATGTACTCGAAAATGAAGATCTATAAGGAAACCGCATGTCAAGAGACGGCTACGGCGCTGCTGCTGCATTATGAACCCATTGTTCGTATGGCAGTAGGCAAGATGTCGCGGAGCCGTCCTGATTTATATGAGGATTTATTTCAAGTTGGACAGATGTCGATGCTGCGGCTTTTTGTACAGTATGACAGCACCATGGAGATTCCGTTTGAAGCCTATGCCATGAAAAGCTTAATTGGTCATCTGAAAAATTATTTGCGTGACAAGTCATGGTACATCCAGGTTCCAAGACGAATTAAGGAGAAAGGTTCACTTGTCCAGCGTGCCCTGGATGAACTGACCATGAAGTTGGAACGTTCGCCGAGTATCGATGAGATTGCGGCTTATTTAGAGCTCAGTCCGGAAGAAACGATTGAAATTCTGGCAGGCCGCGATTATTATAATTACACTTCGCTCGATACTCCGCTCACGAGTGATGGGGATAGTGCGACGATTGGCGATATGATCGCTGGTCCAACGGATGACTATCAAACCCTTGAGAGACGTATGGATCTGGAAGAGGCGATGACTTGTTTGAAAGAAGAAGAACGTACGGTTATTGGTCTCATCTATCATGAAGGACAATCGCAACGGCACATTGCTGACCAATTAGGGATTTCTCAGATGAGTGTATCCCGGATTCAGAAGCGGGCGATTGATAAGCTGAAGACTGTCTTAAACCAGAGCACGTAAGGAGGCTACCCGATGCCGGGCAACCATTTTCAATTGGAATATGGGAAGAAAGTACGCTTAGAAAGCATTGATCCTAATGAAACCGGAGCCCTTCACGATCGGGAAGAGGCCGAGCCGAATATAGAGCGTCTGAGTGAACGATTAGAAGCCTTGCAAAATATCCTGTACGCCGAGAAAAAGCAGTCTGTTCTTTTTGTGATTCAGGGCATGGATTGCAGCGGCAAAGACGGCGTGGTTAAGCGTGCACTCGGAAGACTGCATCCACAGGGCTTTCAAGTAAGCAGCTTCAGAACGCCTACCGAAGAGGAAGCCGCTCATGATTTCTTGTGGCGCGCTCATAAGGTTGTGCCTGCGAAAGGAATGATCGGAGCCTTCATTCGGTCTTATTATGAAGATGTGCTGATAACCCGAGTGCACAACTCGATTAGTGATTCAGAAGCGAAGAAACGATTCAAACACATTAACCGATTTGAGAAATTGCTGGAGAGCAGCGGTGTGAAAATCGTTAAGATTTTCCTGCATATTTCGAAGGATTTCCAACTTGCAAAGCTGCGGAATCGGCTAACGGATCCAACGAAACGTTGGAAATTCGATAAGAATGATCTCGTGGAGCGAGAATCTTGGGACGAATACCAGAGGGCTTATGAAGATGTGTTTAAGCAGTGCAGCTCGGCTTCCGCTCCGTGGTATGTCGTGCCTGCTAATCATCGCTGGTATCGGGATTGGGCCGTTCTGCAAATTGCTGTAGAAGCGTTGGAAAGCATGGATTTAGCCTATCCAGAATCCGATCCAGAGCTCGATCAATTGCTTGATCAATTATAGAGGCAAGCTCAAACTATCTCTCTAGCTCTCTTAATGTGGTATAGTGAGAATAGTAGAATGTTAACATAACATTCTCTACGAACTGTACTAGGAGGCAAACATGTTTAAAACTATTCCTGTCAACATAAAGGCTAAAATTACGTTAGGATATGTCTGTATTATTCTATGTTTAGGAGCAGCCCTCTTAGTTGTGAGTGATCGAATAACCTCTCTTCAGAAGGAAGTAGATTACATATCATCGCATGATATTGAAGTGCGAGATCTCCTTAATGCTATACAGAAAAATATGATCGATATGGAAACGGGGATGCGAGGCTACGTCATTACAGGGGATGAGCAGTACCTGGATCCCTATGAGGTCGGCAGCCGAACATGGCTCGATAATTATAATAAGCTTCATCTTTTGATAAATGATAATCCTGCACAGCAGAAAAGTTTGGAGCAGATCAAGCCAACCATTCAGAACTGGATTAAGAATGCTGGCGATAACGTTGTTAAGTTGAAAAAAGAAAACAATACAGCAGCCATAAATGATTTTTTTAAACAAAATTCAGGAAGAAAATTGATGGATCAGCTGCGCACGCAGTTTGATTCCTTTCTTAGGGTTGAACAGCAGTTAACGGCTGCAAGAGTCGATCAGTTAGCAAAAAGCAACTATAATCTGAGAGTTGTTCTTTTTAGCGTTTTGGGCATTACATCAATTTTTGCTGTTCTGGTGGCTTTATTTTTGTCCAATTCGATTACTAGCACGATTAATCGAGTCATTAAGACAATTCGAGATATTACAGCTGCTGAAGGAAATCTTGATGCAAGAATTGAAGTGAGAACCAATGACGAGATAAGAGTGCTGGCAGAAGCAACGAATGATTTGCTGGCAAGCTTAGACAAGCAAAACTGGATACAAACCAATATAACCGAAGTTTCAACCTTGTATCAGGGGATTAGCGATATCACGGAATTGAGTGAAATCTTTGTGAGTAAGTTAGCTCCTATGCTGGATGCTGTCTATGGTGTTGTATACCTCCGTAATAACGTTGGGGGCGAGATTCGGTATGTGAAAATAGCAGGATATGCGGCATCCGGGGTGGATCCCTCATCTGCTAGCTTTCGTTTAGGGGAAGGCTTAGTCGGGCAATGTGCCGTAGATAAACGGATTTTCCTGATGGATAATCTTCCGGAGAATCATGTGAAATTAACGTCAGGTTTAGGCGTCTCCTCACCACGAAGCTTACTTGTTGCTCCTATCATGGTGAATGGCAAAGCAGAGGCTGTTATTGAGTTAGCTTCCCTTCTGCCTTTTCAATCGAAGCATCTTACGCTAGTCGATTCGCTGCAAGAGAAATTCGGAACGGCGATTACGAGTGTTCGAAGCCGAATGGAAGTAGAGCGTCTGCTTTCAGAGTCACAGATGTTGACGGAAGAGCTGCAGTCACAATCGGAAGAGCTGCAGACACAGTCTGAAGAACTCCAGATGCAGCAAGAACAGCTGCGGATGACGAATGAGTTCCTAGAGGAACAAAACCATTTCGCGGAGCAGAAAGCATCAGAATTGAAGAAAGCCAAAGATGAGCTGGAAGAGTTCTCGCTGAAGCTTCAGACGAGTTCGCGGTACAAATCCGATTTTCTGGCGAACATGTCCCATGAGCTGCGAACACCGCTCAATAGCATTATGATTTTGTCGCAAATGCTTGCGGAAAATAACGGTGACATGCAAATGTCGGAGGTTGTGGATTATTCACGTGTCGTGTATGCCGCAGGCAATGATCTGCTTGCACTAATTGACGATATTCTTGATTTATCCAAAGTAGAAGCGGGTAAAATAGAAATTATGACGGAAGAGGTCAACGTGACCGAAATTCCGCAATTAATGAAGCTGATGTTTGATCCCGTAGCGGATAAGAAGGGGCTGGATTTCGAGGTCATTTTGGAGCCGAATGTGCCTAATGTGATTTTGACAGATGGCCAACGCATGCAGCAAATCGTGAAAAATCTGTTGTCTAACGCTTTTAAATTTACCGAGCAAGGCTCTGTAATCATGAAAATTGCGCTCGCTGATCCTTCTCGAGTCAAAGAGCTCCTTCATAGAGATCCGGAAGAAACCGTACTGGCTATTTCGATTACGGATACCGGAATAGGTATCCCGATCGATAAGCAGCAGGTTATTTTCGAAGCCTTCCAGCAGGTGGACGGTACAACGAATCGTCAATACGGCGGAACAGGACTGGGTCTATCGATATGCCGCGAATTTACGCGTTTGCTTGGTGGTTCCATTGTCGTAAAAAGCGAGCTCCATAAGGGCAGCACGTTCACCCTCTATATACCTAATGCGCGTGAATTGGAGCCTGAGGTACAAGCAAACGATCAATCGCGGGGGGAAATTGCGGCAGCTAGTGAAGAAGTGAAACTAGATACCACGGTAACAGTTTCGACGGAATCTAGTGCCTTCATTGCGGAGCAGCAAATGGCTGAGCCCGTAAGCTCAGACACGCAATTGTTTCACGGTAAAAGAGTGCTTCTCGTAGACGATGATGCGCGCAATGTTTTCGCGCTTGTCACGGCGCTTGAGACAAAAGGAGTTACCGTGGAGATTGCTGATCACGGCAAGCATGCCTTGGAGCTTTTATCCGTAGATGCCGACTACGACCTTGTGTTAATGGACATTATGATGCCGGTCATGGGAGGCTATGATGCGATGAAAGCGATTCGCGGTCAGCTGCAGCTGCACGATTTACCTATCATTGCGTTAACGGCGAAAGCAATGAAGAGTGAGAAAGAGAAATGTCTGGAGTCCGGCGCTTCCGACTATATCACCAAGCCGCTGAATATGGATCAACTATTCTCGCTTATGCGGGTGTGGTTGACGAAGCAGGTGAAGAAACATTGATTCGCCAGCCCTTAGATCATTACTCCGAATTAGAGGAACTGCCCTACGATGAGCTGCAAAATATCGAGATTAATCTGCTCTTGGAAGGCTTATATCAAATGTATGGGTTCGATTTCCGCCATTATGTGCGCTCATCCTTACGCAGGCGAATTCTCAATCGCATGAAAGCAGAGAAATTGCCATCCATTACAGCGCTGCTAGAAAAAGTTCTGCACAAACCCGGTTTCGTGGAACAATTACTGAACGACATGTCGATCCGAGTGACAGAAATGTTCAGAGATCCCAGCTTTTTCAGCGCTTTTCGTAATCAGGTAGTTCCCCAGCTTAGGAAGTATCCTGAGATTCGGATTTGGCATGCAGGTTGTGCCACCGGAGAAGAAGTGTACGCGATGGCGATCCTGATGCAGGAAGAAGGCTTGGCTGAGAGGACGAAGATTTACGCGACGGATATGAATGAGAAAGCGATTGAGAGCGCGCAAAAAGGCGCTTTCCCCTTGAAGCAGATGCAAGTCTACACGAAGAACTACTTGGAATCTGGCGGGACCAAAGCCTTCTCCGAATACTATACAACAGACCATCAATATGCTTATTTTCAGCCTCTGATGAAAGAAAATCTGATGTTTGCTCAGCACAATCTCGTAACGGACGGCTCCTTTAATGAATTCCACGTCATCCTGTGCCGTAATGTCATGATCTATTTCGATACGAAGCTGCAGCAGCAAGTGCACAGCCTATTTCATGGAAGTTTAATTCCAGGTGGATATCTAGGCTTAGGAAAAAAAGAATCCATCCTTTTCGTGCCCGAAGGGGTGCAATATGACGACTTCGTACCGCAGGAACGAATTTATCGTAAAAGATAAAATTGCTGAACACTCTCCGTTGGAGAGTGTTTTTTGTTTGAATGGGAGGAGAGGAGGAGTCTACTCTACGCGAGCTAATATCGGGGGAATCTGCGTTGAGTACAACTAGATAGATTAGTTTGCTGTGTTTTATGCAGCTTTCTGTTCGGCAACAATTGCGTAAGATACAATGCCCGTACTTGTAATCGCCTAGCCCAACGCTTGCAGAACGTAGATACCTTATTCTGCTCGAAACCGTTTATTTTTTGGTTTCGCGGAATGAGGAGCCTCTATTTTACGCTTCGGGAGGTGAAAGACTGCAAAAAAACCAAAATAGCGTACATACGTTCCGATTATGAGCCCAATATCGACATATTAACCGAAATAGCGTCGCCTCGTTCCCCGCGAGCCTCAGATCAGCAAGTTAGTACGAAACTTTGAGGTTGTTTCATCAGCAGCGAGGAACGTTTAAATACAAAGTAGGAATGTACTTTAGACACAGAAAGAAGGGAAACGCATGGAAGATGAATTCAATGAGAACAAATCCACAGACGAATGCACGCCTGAGAAATTGTTTCAGGAACTGGATAACGATCCAAGTACCAAGCTGGACAACGATCAGTTAGATCGCATAACGGCCATGGTGAACGAATATCAAGGGAATATTAAGTCCCATTTGATTGAGCAGCAGGAGAAGAAGTCTTCAAGGGCTGATCGCCTTGCTGATCATATTGCCTCTTTTGGCGGCAGCTGGACATTTATTGTGCTGTTTTGCACGTTTTTGGGGATTTGGATGGTCATTAATCTGATGAGCTTTGCATTTGATAAACCGCCATTTATCCTGCTTAATTTGATTCTATCTTGTGTTTCGGCCCTGCAGGCCCCGGTTATTCTGATGAGTCAGAATCGTCAAGCGGCGCGAGATAAGCAGGAGGCGATCCTTGATTTCGCGATTAATTACCGAGCTGAGCAAGAGAATATGGAGCTAAAGGCATTACTCGAACGCCTAGATAAAAGGCTGGAAAGAATTGAAAAGCGAGGCTTAGCACGGCAAGCTGAAAGATTAGATAACAATGGTTGAAAACATGTTTTTCAGCTGAAAAGTGTTTCATTACTAGGCGATGTGGTTAATAAATAACATAGCAAGAACAACTAATAATCGATGATAAGAGAGGGTGTTTCCTATGTTAGGTTGGGCAATTATGTTTCTGATCATTGCGCTTGTAGCCGGTGTTTTTGGATTTTTCGGGATTGTCTCGGCAGCGGTAGGGATTGCCAAAGTCTTATTCTTCGTATTCCTGATTATGTTCGTCGTATCCTTGATTTTCGGAAGACGAAAAGGCTTTTAGCAAAAGTTTAATACAGCACGAACCCAATAAATAATAGCCAAAGAGGAGGATTACCATGAATACTTATACCAGAGTGAGTGTCACATCGAATCTTCAAGAGGCACAAAGTAAAGTGCAGCAATTGTACAGAGAAGGCTTTGAGCGAGAGCATATTTATGTGCTGACTCACAGTGCTGAGGGTACTGATTACGTTGCTAATTATACGGGCGCTGAACAGATCACCATGGCGGAAGAGGGTGTGCTGACGTCGATCGCTAATCTGTTCCGTTCTCGCGGCGATGAGCTGCGGGCGAAAATGAGAGCACTCGGTGTGCCTGAAGTGGAGGCCAGTCGTTTGGAAAGCGAGCTGGATAAAGGGAAAATCCTTGTTCTGGCTACCCCTTCAACCGAGGTTAGGGAATATAGTGGTCAAGACTTTCAACGTACTATTTTATGACAAAACGTTAATAGAGGCCATTGAACGATAAGGAATGAAAAGGGGACTCCTTCATGGAGTCTCTTTTCTATCTGTTATCTGCTCCGCATTTTTCTTTGTAATAGGAGAGTCCGTTCAAGTTAAAATAAATTTATTGACTAGTATACAAGTATGCTAGTATTATCTTCATAAAGCGTTTACATTAGAAATCAGGTGAGAATTTGGATTTGCCAAACATTATAACGAAGCGAGAAACATTATCTGATAACGCCTATCAAGTGATTAGAGACGCCATTGTCTCATTGCGCTTGGAGCCAGGACAGATGGTATATGAAGCTGAATTAGGCAGCACATTGGGGGTGAGCCGTACACCAATTCGGGAAGCATTCCGAAAGTTGATGGCCGAGGAATTAATTGAGGTTCAACCGCAGCGCGGTGCCCGAATCGCCTATATGTCAAAGAAGAAAATCGATGAGGCCCGCTTTGTCAGAATAAGTTTAGAGGCTAACGCTTTCAAGGAAGTTGCCAAACTGTGGAACCCGGAAGAAGCAAGGTTTCAAAGACTTTATACGCAAGTGAGGGGAATATTGAATGACCAGAAGAAAATGGTAGATGAGCAAAATTTCGATACCTTCTTCCAGTTGGACGAAAAATTTCACTATACCTTGCTTGAAACTTTAGGAAATGTCACTTTGATATCCATAATTAATCAAATGAGGGGCCATTTGAACCGCATGCGATATTTGGAGCTTCAGGAAACGAAACATATGAGACGACTCGTGGCTGATCATGAGGGTATCTTTGATGCGATCATATCGAACAACGTAGAATTAACAGAACGTTTGCTGAGCGAACATATCCTCTTGCTTGAGGGAAGTATGAACGATCTTATTAAGAAATATAGCCATTATTTCCGATTGTAATGTAATTTTTTTAGTAGTGATGCGCCTTCTCATCGCTTTGCGCTAGAGGAAATTCATCAAACGATTAAGCTTATTGAAACAAGTCCAAAAGAGGTCCGTAAAGTAGTTCTGGAAGTCGGAGGGATGCAGAAGTGAGAATGGTATTCCGTTGGTATGGGGAAGGGAACGACCCGATTCCCCCGCGGCACATTAAGCAAATTCCAGGCGTTGAAGGCATCGTTTGGGCTCTGCACGATCTCCCGGCGGGAGAAGTATGGCCGGTAGATAGAATTCGCGAGGTGAAGAAGCAGGCCGACCAGTATGGCTTTCACATTGAGGTCGTAGAGAGTGTAAATATTCATGAGGATATTAAGCAAGGGCTCCCTACGAGAGACCGTTACATTGAAAATTATAAACAAACGATAAGAAATCTAGCTGAAGTTGGCGTGAAGGTGATTTGCTATAATTTCATGCCTGTGTTCGATTGGGTACGAACGGATCTGTACAAAGAATTAGAGGACGGTTCAACAGCTCTTTTCTTTGAAAAGGCCAAAGTAGACGATATGGACCCTATGGAGCTTGTTTCTAAAATTGCGGGAAATCCAAACTTCACGATGCCTGGATGGGAACCGGAGAGATTACAGTATCTTTCAGAGCTTTTTGAAGCCTATAAAGGGATAGATGAGGAGAAGTTGTGGGAGAATCTCCAGTACTTCTTGGAGCAAATCATTCCAGTGGCGGAAGATTATGATATCAAAATGGCCATTCACCCGGATGATCCGCCGTGGTCTATTTTTGGATTGCCGAGAATTATGACGAATGCTAATAATTTTCGAAGGCTGCTTAGAATGGTGGATAGTCCGTATAACGGGCTTACGCTTTGCAGCGGTTCTTTGGGAGCGAACCCGGCCAACAATATACCTGCGATGGTCAGAGAATTCGGAGACCGCATTCCTTTTGCACATATAAGGAACGTAAGAGTTTACGAGAATGGAGATTTCATTGAAACGTCCCACCGAGCGCAGGACGGGACCGTAGACATTTGCGAAATTGTGAGAGCTTATCACGAAATTGGCTTTACGGGGTATGCGCGACCGGATCATGGAAGACATATTTTCGACGAAGCATGCAGACCGGGCTACGGGTTATACGATAGAGCACTCGGTATCATGTACTTGTGGGGAATCTGGGATTCTTTGAAGCGGTCTAGACGGGAGGCAGCGCATGTTAACGATTAATGAGAACTTAAAAGGTAAGGTAGCCGTTGTCACTGGCGGAGGCGGAGTCCTTTGCGGAGCAATGGCTGTAGAGCTTGGAAGGCAAGGGGTAAAGGTAGCCATCCTGAATCGAACGGCGGAAAAGGGAGAAGCGGTCGCTGACAAGATCAGAAACATGGGCGGTGAAGCAATAGCTATCGCTTGCGATGTTCTTCATGCTGACAATGTCAAAGCTGCGGAGAAGATCGTCTCCGAAACGTTCGGAACATGCGATATCCTAATCAACGGTGCGGGTGGAAATCATCCGAAAGGAATCACAACGAACGAAACGTTTAAAATGGATGATCTTACAAACAAAGAAATAACAACCTTTTTTGATTTGACGGAAGAAGGTTTCAACTATGTGTTTAACCTAAACATCCTGGGTACGCTTATCCCGACACAGGTGTTCACCAAAAAGATGCTAGGCAAAGAAGGAGCCATTGTCATAAACATGTCTTCTATGAGTGCGCCAAGTCCGATGACAAAGGTTCCCGCTTACAGTTCGGCAAAGGCGGGTATTGAAAATTTCACCCAATGGCTGGCCGTGCATATGGCGGAGGCAGGTATTCGGGTAAATGCGATTGCTCCAGGTTTTTTTCTGACCGAGCAAAACAGACGTTTGTTAACAAATGAAGACGGCTCCCTAACGGAAAGATCACAAAAGATATTATCTCATACCCCTATGAGGAGATTCGGCAAATCCGAGGACCTCCTCGGAACCTTGCTTTGGTTAGCAGATGAAAATATGTCAGGCTTTGTTACTGGAATCACGATTCCGGTAGATGGCGGATTTATGTCTTATTCTGGAGTATGATGACAACAAAAAACCCTAAGCGTCTCCATACGGAGCCGCCAGGGTTCTCGTGAAATCAATTGCTACCTTCTTGCATTCATCGCCTGCTGCTTGTGTTCGATAAGGTGGGGAGCATCTTTAAATCCTTGACCATGGATGAATTGCAAATTGGACATGCAGGACTATCAGCGAATGAAAAATTATCTCTCATCCAGCATGAGCACTGTTCTGTGCTGCAGGTCCAGATGCTAGTTTGCTCCTCGGGGACAGGTTCCAACGATTTCTTTGAAAAGTACAATCGAACTCCTCCTTGTCATAGTAGACTCAGACTCGCAAGCAGTTAAAGCAATATGTGGTGAAGGACTACAGCTTGACTACATTTTCAGCTTGCGGTCCGCGGTTACCTTGAACAACTTCAAACTGTACGCTTTGGCCTTCATCCAAGCTTTTGAAGCCTTCCCCAGTAATAGCGCTGAAGTGAACGAAGACATCTTTGCCGCCTTCCATTTCAATGAAACCAAAACCTTTTTCTGCATTAAACCATTTAACCGTGCCTGTTTCCATGTATACAAAAACCTCCAACAATAATTTGTGCCTGCGCTCCTGTTTCCGAAGATCACGTAGATCCCGATAGCTTGTTAACGCAGCTTTGATAATATATCCATTTATAGGGGAGCTTATTCCATTTTTACTAAAAATTCATTTATCGAAAAATTTATCATAAAGTCGTTTGGTCAATAAGTATTGACTAACCGCCATTCTCCGCTCTATACTGGTGCTAATTGTAAGCTGCAAGACACAACTTTATAGTTCGTATAACCTCGATAATTCGGTTCGGGGGCTCTACTGGGAACCTAAATCCTAACTACGAACACAATATATGCTCATATATTGTGTTTGTTGTTAGGATTTTTTTGGTTTCCTCATTTACGTTGAGGAGGAAGAAAAGAATGGGTTCATTGTTGATTCGCAATGCCAAAGCAATTGTAACAGTGGATGCGGAGGATCGTGTGCTGGAACAGGCGAATATCCTGATTGAAGACAATCGGATCGTGAAGATGGGGAAGGACTTGTGTGAGGCTGACCAGGTTATTGATGCGTCTCAGATGTTCGTATATCCCGGACTCATTAACGTGCATCATCATTTGTATCAAACTTTCACGCGCAATCTGCCGCAGGTGCAGAAGCTGGAGCTATTCGACTGGCTGCGTTATCTCTACGAAATTTGGAAAGGGATTACACCGGACGCCGTGTACCATAGCTCGCTTACAGGGATCGCTGATCTGATGAAGAATGGCTGTACGACGGTTTTCGATCATCATTATGTATTTCCGCAGCAAAATAGTGCCCATTTTATAGATAAACAGTTCGAAGCAGCGGAGCGACTTGGTATCCGATTCGTTGCTTCGAGAGGATCCATGACGCTTGGCAAGGATCAGGGAGGGCTTCCTCCCATGAGCGTTGTTCAGGACATAGATACGATTCTAGCCGATAGTGAAAGGCTAATTGATCTTTACCACGATGCCAGTGTAGGCTCCATGCGGCAGGTAGTGCTCGCTCCGTGTTCACCGTTCACCGTTCAGCGTATCCGCGGATATCATGCTGGAATCGGCGAAGCTAGCCAGGTCCAAGGGTGTGCGGCTGCACACACATCTAGCTGAGACGAAGAACGAGGAAGCCTACACGCTCGAACGTTTCGGAATGAGGCCTTTGGCCTACATGGAAAGTCTCGGCTGGTTAGGTCCCGATGTGTGGTATGCGCATGGTATACATTTTAACGATGACGAAATGAAGCTGCTTGCACATACCAAGACAGGAATCGCACATTGCCCGATATCGAACATGAAGCTTTCGTCCGGCATAGCCAGGGTGCCCGAGATGCTTGCGATGGGGATTCCCGTAGGCTTAGCCGTTGATGGGAGCGCCTCTAATGATGGCTCGAACCTGCTAGAGGAGCTCCGAGTCTCGTATCTCTTGCACAGGCTTCAGTCAAGCGGTAAGGCTCCGACTGGCTATGATCTCTTGAAGGTAGCAACCAGCGGCGGTGCAGCAATACTAGGAAGAGGCGACATCGGGTCGCTGGAGATTGGT
Source organism: Paenibacillus sp. J31P190 (assembly GCF_059692075.1). Classification (NCBI taxonomy): domain Bacteria; kingdom Bacillati; phylum Bacillota; class Bacilli; order Caryophanales; family Paenibacillaceae; genus Paenibacillus; species Paenibacillus sp. J31P190. The sequence goes on from NZ_JCAUAS010000010.1 coordinate 221,036, forward strand.
AAGACAGCAGATTTATTCATGGTGCGTGTAGATCAAATTGATGCTGTGGGGACTCTGACGGATCCAAAGTCGTGGCTAGGTACGGTAGGACTCAAGCGTCCGGTAGATTATACAATTGTGAATGGGAAGGTTGTTGTCGAGAACGGCAGACTGGTTGGAGCTGATGAGGAGAAATTAGCTAGGGAATGTCAGGATTCGTACGAAAGATTCATCCAGCAATAAGAAAAGCTCGCTCCACACCGGTCATATAGACCGAATGAGAGCGAGCTTTTGGTTTAGGAGCAGGCTATTCTCTTGTAATGGTTACACTACCTGTTTTATTGTCGAAACCAACCTTACAGCCAAGCTGCTCGGCGATAAAACGAAGCGGTACGAAAGTGGAGCCATTCTTCATGATCGGAGCGCTCTCCAATTGAACAGGGGATCCGTTAACACTTGTTGTTTTACTATTAAGGGTCAGAATAATCGTCTTGTCGTTAAGTTCGTCTTTCACAATGATTTCCTTTGATGCAGCGTTCCACTTCACTTGCGCGCCAAGCCTCTCCGAAATGAATCGAACGGGCACCATAGACACTTGATCCTCATTGATAAAAGGATGGGAGGAATCGAACTCGTAGTCGTCATCGCTTCCCTGACTCATCAGCAAGTGAATGTCTTTTTTGGCTATTTTCAAATCATCTCTCAGAAATGAATAGAACGTAGATTCCTTATTGAAGTATTTTAGAAAGGAATCGTTGTTGGTTGATATCTCGCTCAGGTTAAATACCCCGCCGGAGGTATCAATTACACTCGCTGTAACAGGCTTATTGATATTCCATATTTCACTGGTGTAAGTAAATTTAAGCGCGCTGACTCCAGCACTAACCTCTGTGATGGGGAGTGTAAGCTCTGCAATTACTTTGCGAATCTGTTTATCGGTATCGATGAAAAAGTCGGTCTTAAGTACGGTTTTATCACTCAGTAATGCCTTCACTTGGGAGTCGGATACGGAAGAAAGTGTGTCCTCCATGTTCTTATCCCACTCGTCGAGAGCTTTCTTAAGAAATTGCTGAATGGTTGTGTAAACAAACTCAACAGCTAGTGTCTTGTTATCAAGGTAAGCCATCATCAGGTCTGGCAATTCAGAACTTAACCCACTCTTAGAAGGGGAAGCTTTCATTTCTTCTTTAATAATAGGCACCAATGCATCATAGAGCTGACCAAGCAATTCCTTCATTCCCTTTTCATCAGCGAGGATGTTCGTTAGGAATGCTTTCAGAAGGCCTACGAGCTCATTACCTTTAATCTCTATGTGGGCCTTTTGCATGGAAAGTGTTTCACTATTCACAGGCTCGGATACGGAAGATACGGCGAAATGTTCCGGGTTTGGAGCATTCGTTAAGAAGAATTTGAGCAATGCAGGCCATAATTCTTCTGCTTTCTTGAGTAACTGCTGCTGCAAGTCGGAAGATAGCGCTGCAGAAGATGAGCCAGCTAAGCCAGACTGCGCTGCCATCAGATCAAAGAAAAGCGGTTTCTTAGCACCTTCGATATGTATAGTGAGTTTCGTCCCATTTACGCCCAGCTGGAAGGGGATAGATCCCTTGCTGTAAACAGTAAGAGCACCGTCTACAGAGATGTGCTGCTTATCTTGCATTTTAACGCTCTTCAGCTCTAATTTCACATGATTCAAGACGTCAATCATCCGTTTCTCGTCAGCCGACAAGCCATCAGTGTTACCTGTGATAATGTCCATTTGCAGTGACCCTTTGGATTCGGCGGATTGAATGGAGGCACTATTTTGAATAGCTTGCCCCAAATCTAGCCCTTGAACAGCCTGACACCCCGTTAACGCCAAAAGCATAATAACTAATGCAGTGGAAATCCACCAAGTAAATCTCTTTCTTTGCATCTACGAATCTACTCCTTAGATATAATAGCTAGTAAAAAATAGCAGTGATAGATTATACGCGCAAAAAGAGGGAAAGGTGCGCTTTTATTAGAAAAATTTTACAACGTTTTAACATACACCTAATAGAAAAGCTCGTTCTTAGAGGCCATAACGACCTGAAGAGAACGAGCTTTGTCTTAGGCAAGCAGTACAATAACCAATAGTTCGAAGAGGACAAGCGTCAAGATTTGGTTGTATTGAGCTGGCGTATAGATGGGTCTATGCTGACCATGTGGATGCCCATGCGGATTCACTTGAAGGTAAGCATGGTGTCCATCTACGTTAACCAATACACCTTCATGTGTATGTCCTTCTAACGTTGTGACACGAATGGTGCGACCGATATACGGGTGGAGTGCACCTAAGATCGTATCTCTTTTCTGCCTGAGCATGTGCTGCCAATTTGGATCTGCCTGGAAGAGAACATGAGGCCCTTGATGTCCAGGATGACTAGGATGAACAGGATGACTAGGGTGATGCGATGGATTCGTATACATATGATATCGCTCCTTTTTCGTGCGGCTGCGCTTAGCAGCAGGCTTTGTGCCTAGGTTCACTACTAGACTATTCAGCCGCCCAGAAAAGGTGCTATCGACCACTTGCGTCTAATTCATGGCTAGTCGCGTTTAATCGTAACTACACGTGTATTGTCATTGAAGGAAACTTTGCCTCCGAGCTGCTCTGCGATGAATCGAATCGGCACGAAGGTGGATCCGTTATGGAGTGTAGCCGCACTTTCCAACTCGACAGAAGCGCCGTTCACACTGGCGATCTTACTGTCTAGCTTCAGGACAAGCGTCGCACCTGTTAACAAATCCTTGATGGTTACTTGCTGAAGATCTCCGTTCCAGCCAACCTCAGCGCCAAGCTTTTCAGAAATAAATCTTACAGGCACCATCGTTTTGTTATCTGAATTAATAAAAGGCTGCGGGGTATCGGATTCAGCACCGGAAGCACTTTCGTTCAGCTTCAGATTGATTTCTTTTTTCGTCACTTTCAAATCTTCCTTGAGAAGCTTGTAAAAGAGAGACTGCTTATCTAGATTATTCAATAAGCTGTAGATAGATGAAGCTTCCATACCTATATTTAGCGCACCGCCAGAAATGTCGATGGTATTTGCCGTGACCGGCTTATTGATATTCCACGTCTCACTTACATAAGACAGCTTGAGAGCGGCAACGCCTGAGCTCGTATTCGTTAGAGGAACATTCAAAGCAAGGCTTTGCTTACGAACTTGCTTATCAGCGTCTGTGTAAATATCTGCTTGAAGGGCTGATTTGCTGTTAAATAAATCCTGAATCGGCAGAATGCCCGGCTCGCCCAAAGCATCTCCGGCAATCATTTTATCCAAGGACGCAGCCGTTTTCTTCAGGAAATCTTGAACAGGTGGATAGACAAGTCCAACAGCTAACTGTTTATTGCTTAAAATCTTTAGAGAAAAGTCGGTAGATCCGCCCTTGATTTGCTCCTCAATAATAGGTGAGAGGGCATCGTACAGTTGGCTGATCAGTTCTTTCAATCCAGCTTCATCAGCGAGAACATTACTCAGCAGCTTTTTGAGTAGGGAAGCCAGTTCCGTGCCGCTAAGCTCGATATGTGCTTTTTGCAGAGAAAGGGACTCGCCATTCACTTTGTCCGTAACAGGTGTGACGGATATGTTCGACGGGTTAGGCGTATTAGCTAAAATAAGTCCAATAATCGCGGATTTAATATCTGCAATTTTGTTGCCGAACTGTTCTTGCACGGCTGTGGGTAACAGCTTCGTAAACGATAAATTAGAACTTCCTAAGACATCGAAAACAATCGGTTTCTTCGCGCCCTCGACACTCAAAATAAACTTGGTGCCCTCAGTTGCAAGTTTGAAAGGAATTGTGCCTTTACTGTATGTAATCGTACCATCTGCCGAAAGGTGCTGTGCATCTTGTGTTTTCACATTGGTGAGATCGATTTTCACGTTTTGCAGAGCAGTTAGCGCCTTCTGCTCCTCAGTGGATAGCTTGGAAGTGTCGCCGGGCACAAACTCAAGCTGCAGGGTGCCTTTGGATTCTGAGGACTTCACGGCCCAGTCATTCTGAATAGCCCCAGCAAGGTCCAATCCTTGCACAGCCTGGCAGCCTGATAAAGTAAACATCAATAGAACCATTGCGGCGGAGATCCACCAAGTCAATTTCTTTTTGTACATGTGATAATCTACTCCTTAGGTTTAATAAAAATAGTAAAAGACGTCCAATGATTATACGCGAAATAAAGCCGAAGGATTCGCTGTTAGGCGTATATTTTTTTGAGCGAAACCTTTTATTACCAAATTCGTCTATATTTATAAGACGTAATGTGTACAAGGTAAAATTTTGCTAAAAGCAAAACTCGTAGGAGGTAATTGTCTATGATGACGTTGTTTGCCATATGTTTCTTTGTAGGCCTTGTACTCACGGTACTTGTTACGTTTTTTGGCGGCGATTTCTTTGAGTTTCATGCGGATCACGGGGCTGCTCATGCCCATGGTGGACCGTCTTTTTTTAACTTATCTTCCATTTTAGCTAGTTTGACGGTGTTTGGCGGCATGGGGTATATGCTGAATAAAGTTGGGATTACAAGTAGTTTGCTCATTCTGCTTATCGCGATTGGTGCCGGTCTCTTCGTAGGATGGCTCTTCTTCCTTCTCTATGCCAAGGTTATTTATAAGCACGACCACAGCATGAAAGAGAGCGATTTTGATCTGAGTGGTCAGTTAGGGAAGCTGTCTGTGCCGATTAATGGGAAGGGGATGGGCGAAATGATGTTTGTGATGCATGGCACTACGCGTTCCATCAGTGTTCGTTCTGAGAATGGGGAATCCATTCCGAAAGGGACGAAGGTCGTCGTTCTGCACATGAATAAAGGGATTGCGACGGTAACGAGGTTTAACCAATAATAGCAGCTGCAATTAACTACTGGGAGGTTATGCGTTTATGTTGGGAATTTTGTATACGGTTGTTGCGATTGTTGTTGTCGTTTTTATCTTACTGGCTTCCATTGTGAGAGCGTACAAGAAAGTACCGCCGAATGAAGCGATGATTGTGTATGGTTTAGGTGGTAAAAGGGTCGTACAAGGCGGAGGGACGTTCGTCATCCCTGGTTTTCAAAGCTTTAAAACGATCTCCATGATGCTCATGAGTTTCGATGTGAAGCCGGATCAACCTATGTTTTCTCAACAGGGCATACGGCTCAAGATTGAGGCGGTGGCTCAAATCAAGATTCAAAGTGATCCAGTAGCGATAGGCACAGCCTCCGAGCAGTTTCTTGACCACACGCTGCTAGAGCGGGAGATGATGATTTTGCATTCGGTAGAAGGGCATCTTCGTGGGTTGGTTGGGCAGCTGCCGGTTGAATCTATTCTCAAAAATCCGGATGAGCTGAACAGCAAGATGAGGGAAACGTGCTCGGAGGATTTGGATAAAATGGGGCTGAGCCTCATCTCCTTTGTGCTCAAACGAGTGGCCGATGATCAAGGATACATTGAGAACCTGGGCGTGCCGGAAGTGGAGCGTATCCGCAAAAGTGCTAGTATTGCCAGAGCTGAAGTGGAGCGGGATATCCAAATTCGTCAGGCAGATACGGAGAAGGAATCCGCGATTCGTCGAGCGGAAGCCCATCAGTTAAAGATTGAGGCGGAGAGCGCCGCTTCGGCGAAGGAAGCGCAGTACCGCAAAGAGCTCAGCATGAAGGAAGCGGAGTTCAAGCAGGAAACGACGAGCCGGCAGGCGGAAGCAGACTTGGCTTATGAATTGAAGCAGAAGCAGATTCAGCAGTCGCTCGTGACGGAACAGGTGAAGATCCGGCAGATGGAAGCGGAGGCGAATAAGACAGTTCGCCAGATTGAAGTCGAACTGAAGGAGAAGGAGCTCGAAGCGTCGGTCATTAAGCCGGCTGAAGCGGAGAAGCTCGCAGCCATTATGCGCGCCGAGGTCAATAAGCAGAGGCAAATTCTCGAAGCTGAGGCGGATGCGGAGTCGACGCGAAAACGCGGCGAAGCGACGGCAGAAGCGGAGCTCGCCAAAGGGAAGGCGAACGCGGAAGTCGTCCGCCTGGCGGGTCTTGCAGAGGCTGAAGCGCTGGAGAAGAAAGCGGAGGCTTACAAGCAGTATACGCAGGCGGCAGTTACGGTGGAGATTCTTCGCATACTTCCGGAATTGGCTGAGAAAATTGCGGCTCCGCTGAGCAATGTAGATAAAATTACGGTGATTTCACAAGATGGAACGACATCAGGCGTGAATCGGATTACAGGCGATATTGCTAAAATGATCGCGCAAGTGCCGGAAATTACACAGACGCTAACGGGTAAAAGCGTGACAGATCTTGCACGTGCATTTCTAGGCAAGGATAATGAACTTATTTTAAATAAAGAATCAGAATAACATGAATGAATCATGTATATGAACAATGAGCAAGTCCTTAGCTTCCAGGCTGAGGACTTTTTTTGTATAGGAATTATGCAAGCTGCTGATCTATGGATAAGCGGTGTAAGAGGAGCTGAGGGATGGGAAGATGAATAAGTGAACGTGAATGCAGAGCAGAAGATGAGAGATGCCAAAGGAGCGGCGAAATACATAGGATGATACTTGGCAAGACCAGTCATAGCGGAATACAGAACCGTGAGTTATGACGGGGCGAAAGTGCATTTCTGGTTAGGGATCATGAGACGGGGAATCGACTGGATGCGGTTGTTCCGGTATTTCGGTTTCAGTATGATTTGTTGAAGCATATCCCAATAAAGAATTTCCTAATTAAGGGTATATTTGGGTATATTCAGGTTATTCAGTCGAAGTAAAACAAAGAGGCACAAAAATCGTAGAAGTATGGAATTTCATGAAAGCTAGACAGACGGAGCAGGTGGAGTTTACATTCGAGATGATAAAAGAGAGGCGAAGAAAGAAGAGTTACCGTGAACGATGTTAGAAGTGATTGACCGCGATCCCCTGGAGTGTCCTCCTTGCAAGCAAAGAATGCTACTGGTGGTTTGGCATGCCCAGAATGTAATGGAACGATGGTAAGAAAGGTAAAGCTGAGGGTTAGATGAACCTTCGGCTAGAAGTGTTTATTCATCCGAAGGGAGATTCTGTACTTTCCAGAACAGCTTGGAGGCCTCGCGTTTGCTTGATCCATTGGATTTTATCCACTGATTTTCATAGTTAGGCCTAACAATGACATCTAACATTGGATTATTTCCAATCGAATTGCCTCAAAATGCTAATATTCATGGAAAATGTTAGTTTCTATTGGATTTTCTCCAATGAAAGTCGGATATCCAAAGCCCGAATTGATATTTTATTGGATTTTCTCCAATGTAATTCAGAGACCACATAGCTTGTGAGATCCAGTTTGTCTTAAAATGTTTTAGATTTAAAGCGCAAATGGTTGAATTGCTATACAATGATAAAAATACTAGAATTCAGTGCAATGATCGATAGCTTTAAATGAAATGAGGACCCTACATCGTGCAGATATACAGAAAGTTTCTACGGAATTTATTGTTGAATTATATAATCGGCTCTGGGATCGCTGTTGTTGTTGTAGGTGGAGTCATCATATCTACAACGCTATCGATTTCGAATACGGAAATGGTTCGCATATTCTTCATTATGATTACCTCGCTATGCGTGATGATACTTGCTGAAATCACGGTGTTTCGTAGGCACATGAAGCCGATTCGCGAGATGCTGGAGCAGGAGACTCCAGATCTGTCAATCATCCGAGAAGCCTATTTGCAAACGCACCGATTTCCGGCGCTTTCTGTGATGCGGATCATGGGACCGCACTTTCTTGGCTTATCGCTCCCTGCTATGACGATGGCCAGCATCGGGATTGCGCGAGGTTGGTTATCTCTTCCGGTTTTTTACATTGGACTTGCCGGTATTGGCGCAGTCCTAGTGGCGAGCATGCATGCTTTACTTGAGTTCTTCACGACAGCTCAGGCCATCAGGCCGGTACTCATACATATTCGGGAATTGGGACAGCGCCTATATGGTGAAGATGTTTCCTTGGATGGACGAGTCATCGTTTCGATTCAACGAAAGTTTCAGCTAAGTGCTTTCCTAATTGGAACTATGCCGCTCTTTCTGTTTAGTCTAGCAACTCAAATTCGTTTGATATCGCAGTCCTCGGATATGACGGTCGATTATTGGAAATGGGCGGGTATCATTCTACTGCTTGGAGTCGGTTTTTCCTCCTTAGGAGCGCGTATGCTGGCAAGAGACATCCAGCAGCCAATTGGAGATTTATATAGGGCAATGAAAGAAGTTCAATCCGGCGACCTGCAGGTAAGAGCCTCAGATTTATATTCAGATGAATTTTCACGGCTTATCGCTGGTTTCAACCACATGGTAAAGGGTCTTGAAACGCGTGAGAAAATGAACAACCAACTGCTGCAGAGCTACTATTCCACACTAGCTGCTGCACTCGATGCTCGTGACGCTTATACAGCAGGTCATTCGACGCGTGTCGCCAAGTATTCTTTGTTGATTGGAAGAGCCGTAGATTTGAACGAGCAGGAGCTTGATCTATTGAACAAGACTGCCTTGCTGCATGATATCGGCAAAATTGGTGTGCGCGACGATGTGCTGCTGAAGGAAAGCCGGCTCACCGACGAAGAGTTCGAGCTCATCAAGCTCCACCCCGTGCTAGGCGAATCGATTTTGAAGCAAATCGAGCCGGCTGAGGCTATGGCGCCTCTGCTTCCAGGCGTGCGCTCTCATCATGAGCGCTATGATGGCGGCGGGTATCCGGATGGCCTGAAGGGCTTGGATATCCCCGAGTTCGGCCGCATCATTGCGGTAGCCGATGCCTTCGATGCTATGACCTCCGATCGTCCTTATCGGAAAGGGATGCCGATCGAGAAGGCATTGACCATTCTCGCTGAAGGAAAGGGGACCCAATGGGATCCCCGGTTCGCTCAAAGGTTCATTGATGTTTATAAGGTTTAAAACGTATGAAGGGAAGGTCTCACAGCCGCAGGAACTGCGGGTTGTGAGGCTTTTTTTTATGTAAGATTGGTTGGGGTAAGTGAAGCATACCTATTTGAGAGTGGGGAATTAGGAAACCTGTGTGCGAGTCTTTAAACAGCTTATATGAGAGTAAGTTGCATAACGTACATCAATTACAGCGGTTTTATCTCAATTAAACGAAGATGTTGTACGAGGTGCAACAATTTAACCTTATTTCTTTCTGTGAAGCTAATATTGGGATGAATTATTGTATTTTTTGCAACATTCGCGAGGATATCGCGGTTTAACATGCGTAAATGGTGTACAAAATACAACTTGTCTTGGACCTAACATCACGTGGAACCAACGATACTTCAAGTCTTTTATCGAAACAATAGCCGTTACCGTCTATCAGACTTTTACATATATAAATAAATATATAAATATATCATTCAATTGAAAGAAGGGATCATAGATGGCTAGTGAAGGGAATGGAAGTATAGCTAGCGGTTTTGCTGCCCATGCAGAAGGCTTGAGCACAACTGCCAGCGGGACGGCAGCCCATTCTGAAGGTTATTTAACTGTGGCCAGTGGTGAAACAGCGCATGCAGAAGGGAATACAACAACAGCATCAGGTTCGGCATCACACACAGAAGGGTATCTTACGAATGCAACGATCGACACTGCGCATGCAGAAGGAGATTCAACAACGGCAAGTGGAGTTGCAGCTCACGCCGAAGGTTACAATACGGTTGCAAGCGGGACAAGATCCCACGCCGAAGGAGGAGCGACTACGGCGAGCGGCATGTCTTCTCACGCAGAGGGGACACAAACCATAGCGGCCGGGGTGAACTCACACACCGAAGGATTCAATACACAAACGACAGTCTCCGGTATTAACGCTCATGCGGAAGGAGAAGGGAACACGGCGAGTGGCAGGGCATCTCATGTGGAAGGAGGCGCCGTAGATCCGCTTGGTAACCCTGCTCCTAACTTAGCAAGCGGCTCTAGCTCGCATGCGGAAGGGGTTGGGACAACTGCTAGTGGTTTTGGAGCTCATGCCGAAGGAGGAACACCAGATATTATCTCAGTTCCAAGTACGCAGGCGTTCGGGGATTTTTCGCATGCCGAAGGAAATAATTCAGTAGCAAGTGGGTTTGCATCGCATGCCGAAGGAGGATCAACTGCTAATGGTAGTTTCTCCCACGCGGAAGGGAATAACACAACAGCGAATGGAGATAATTCGCACACCGAAGGATTGAATACGCAAACAACGATCTCTGGTATCAACGCTCATGCCGAAGGGGAAGGGACTACAGCGAGCGGTAGGGCGTCCCATGCGGAAGGCGGCGGTGTAGATCCACTGGGCAATCCAGCTCCAGCAATAGCCAGTGGATCGAGTTCTCATGCTGAAGGAGTTGGAACAACGGCTAGTGGATTCGGATCCCATGCGGAGGGGGGGACGGATGATTTCACCATACTTTTTGGCCCGCGGGCAACAGGTGATTTTTCACATGCCGAAGGAAAATTTACTACAGCCAGTGGACCAGCATCACATGCCGAAGGATTGGCAACAACCGCTAGTAATTCTTCAGCCCATGCCGAAGGATTGGGAACAACCGCAAGTGGAGCTTCGTCCCACGCTGAAGGTTCTCAAACCATAGCCACTATGCAAGGGGCTCACGCTGAAGGTTTTGGTACGCGTGCGACAGGGTTCGCAGCCCACGCGGAAGGCGAAAATAACACAGCTAGTGGAAGAGCTTCCCACGCGGAGGGCGGTGGTACAGATCCATTATTGAATCCTGCTCCTAATGCAGCCAGTGGCGGCAGTTCGCATGCAGAAGGGATTGGGACAATCGCAAGTGGTTTTGGCGCTCATGCCGAAGGAGGAACACCAATCGTCACATTATTTCAGGGTCCGCAGGCGATAGGGGACTTTTCCCACGCCGAAGGTGAAATTACAATGGCGAGTGGAAGGTCCTCTCATGCCCAAGGGGATCGCACAACGGCTAGTGGATTTGGCTCCCATGCCGAGGGTCAGCTAACCGTTGCTAGTGGAGTATTATCTCATGCAGAAGGAGCAGCGTCTGTAGCTAGTGGGTTTAACTCCCATGCCGAAGGACAACTAACAGTAGCTAGTGGAGACATTTCCCATGCCGAGGGATTCGTCACTCAAGCACAAGCAAGTTTCTCCCATTCGGAAGGTATAAATACAGTTGTAAGTGTAGCCCATACAGGCTCCCACATCATGGGACTAAATGGGTCCACTCGGTTTCCTTTTTCTTGGCATCTGGCCAACGGGCTTGTTGTGGGACCAACATTAAATGCTGCTGTAATTGAAGGAGGAACAGGAAATCTCTACTTAGATGGTGTTGTTCTCTCGCCTGCGGCGGCTGATTATGCCGAAATGTTTGAAACGATTGATGGCAACTCGATTGACGTTGGGTATTTTGTGACATTAGATGGAGAAGGCGACAAGATCCGAAAAGCTACTAGCACGGATGATTATATCCTTGGGGTCGTGAGCGCGACGCCGGCCATGATTGCAGATGCAAGCGATTTACGTTGGCACGACCTTTTCGTCAGAGATGAGTGGGGTAGGGTCCAGTACCATGAGGTTGTTGTACCGGAAGTCAAAGATAACGAAGGGAATGTCATGGTTCCGGAATTCACGAAAAACGAACCCATATTAAATCCCGAGTGGGATGCTTCACATGAATATATTCCAAGACTGCAGAGACCTGAATGGGTTGTTGTTGGTCTAGTGGGTAAGCTCCTTATTCGGGACGACGGAACCTGTCTGCCAAAAGGATACTGTAAGCCGAATGATGAGGGTATCGCAACTGCTTCAGCTGAAGGGTATCGGGTCATGAAGCGGACAGGAGCTAATCAAATTTTAATTTTTGTAAAATAACTTGTGTAAACGAGATATCTTGATTTAATGTAAATGTCAATCAAACCATACTACGAGGTTCACGGGCTGAACTTAGCGATGGGAAGTCGGCTTCGGTGGAGTCTTGCCGATGCATTGCACAGCCGCTGGATGATTGTTCTGCACGTTATGCGACATGAGCAGTTTGCACGTAATTTCGTACATCTAGAGTCAGGGAAGACGATTCGAGTGGATTGGTTGGCAATTACGCATTGGCATGGTAAATCATCATATTGCCCATATCACGAGCTTGCGCGCGGTAAACAACGAAAACCCGTTAAGTCATAGGACTTAGCGGGTTTTTTCTATAACTATCATTATCCACTTCATCACTGAAGCTCGATTCATCCTGATCAGTATTCAAATAGCGGCTGACTTTATCGATCCACTCTTGTACGTAATGATAGGTTGCCCTCTGAGCCTGCCTAGCTTCTATTCGTTAAATCGTAGTTATCAGGCGTCGCGGCACTAATTCACGGCAACTGCATTAATGTTATTTAACATAACATTAAAACGTTTTCAAAATCTTTTAAAATAAACACATTGTTCGTATATTCCATAAAATAACTGCAATTTATTCATAAACACGAACAATAATCTATTATTTTTGTTCTAATGTTCGTAATATAAAGATTCATTTGGTTGTTATACTAAGTGAAACAGCAAATTTTTGTTGAAAAATACGAACTTCTGAGTTACATTAGTAGTAATTATTCGTATGTTAGATAATTTGACGTAATAAATGTGCTTTGTAACGAATATTGAAGAAAACACCAATTAATTAACATTGAATGTCACAATAAAACCGATGCAGGAGCGTGAATCACAATGAAGAGAAAAATTGTTATGGTAGGAAACGGAATGGCTGGAGTCAGTTGTATTGAGCAAATGTTAAAGCTTGCGCCGAACCGCTACGAAATTACAATCTTCGGAAGCGAACCGCACCCGAACTATAATCGCATCCTGCTTTCATCCGTTTTGGCCGGCGATGCCGATATGAAGGACATTGTTATCAACGACTGGTCTTGGTACGAAGAAAATCACATCGCATTGTACACGGGACATACAGTCAACAAAATCGATACGGAACGCAAGCTCGTTAGTACTGACGCAGGTGTTAGCGTCCCTTACGATGAACTGATCATCGCAACAGGATCGCTGCCGTTCATGCTTCCGCTGCCTGGCGCGGATAAAGAAGGCGTCATCGCCTTCCGGGATATCAAAGATTGCGAAATGATGATCGAGACAGCCAAGAAATACAAGAAAGCAGTCGTGATCGGTGGAGGGCTTCTCGGTCTGGAGGCAGCGCGCGGCCTGCTAAATCTCAATATGGAAGTAACTGTTGTACACATTAACGAATACTTGATGAATCTCCAGCTCGACAGAACAGCTTCTCTCCTGCTGCAGCAAGAATTGGAACGTCAAGGCATGAAGTTTCTGTTAAAGAAAAATAGTGAATCGATTCTAGGTAAAAAGCGTGTTACGGGTCTTCGTTTTACCGACGGATCGGAAGTTGAAGCAGACCTCGTGGTCATGGCCGTAGGGATTCGCCCTAACATTGCGCTTGCCAAAAGCAGCGGAATTGAGATCAATCGAGGTATTGTCGTCAATGACCTTCTCGAAACGAACGTGCCTAACATCTATTCCGTCGGCGAATGTGCCGAACATCGCGGTGTGGCGTATGGCTTGGTCGCTCCGCTCTACGAGCAAGGCGGGGTGCTTGCCAAGCGGCTCGCCGGCATAGAGACCGCTGGTTATCAAGGCTCCGTCGTATCGACCAAGCTGAAAGTATCGGGCGTTGACGTGTTCTCGGCAGGTGAATATGCGGATAAACCGGATACCCGTGCCGTGCGCGTGCAGGACGATTTCGAAGGTATTTATAAGAAGGTCGTCATTAGAGACGGCAAAGTCATCGGTGCTGTTTTGTTCGGTGACATCAGTGACAGCTCCCGCCTGTTTGCGATGATTCGTAATGGAGAAGATGTAACAGGTAAAGAAAAGACGGTTTTGCTCGGTGAAGGTGGAGGTAAAGCGAAGTCTGGCATAGATTTAGTTGCATCGATGAGCGATGACGAAATTGTTTGTGGCTGTAACGGCGTCTCCAAAGGCGCGATCGTTCAGGCAATTCAAGAGAAAGGCTGTTCCAGCCTCAATGAGATAAAAGCATGTACCAAAGCATCGGGTTCTTGCGGCGGCTGTAAGCCTCTTGTAGCTGATGTACTCACTTACGTACTCGGAGAAGACGGTGTGAAAACTACAAAAGAAGGCATATGCGGTTGTACGACACTCGGACGTGATGAAGTGGTGGAAGCGATCCGCAGTATGAGATTAACGACATCGAAGGAAGTCATGAATGTACTGGAATGGTCCAACACAGAAGGCTGCTCCAAATGTCGCCCCGCGCTCAATTATTATCTTGCCATGGTATGGCCGGAAGAGCATGAAGACGAAAGAGAGTCCCGCTTTGTGAACGAACGCAATCACGCGAATATCCAGAAGGATGGCACGTACTCGGTCGTTCCGAGAATGTATGGGGGTGTAACGACACCGAAGGATCTGAAAAAAATCGCAGAAATCGCAGAAAAGTACGAAGTGCCGCTCGTGAAAGTGACGGGTGGTCAGCGTATCGACTTGCTCGGCGTGAAGAAGGAAGACTTGCCCGGCATGTGGGCTGATCTCGATATGCCGTCAGGCTACGCGTACGGTAAGTCGCTGCGTACAGTGAAAACGTGCGTAGGCTCGACGTTCTGCCGCTTCGGAACACAAGATGCAATCGGCATGGGTATTCAGCTTGAGAAGAAGTTTGAGCGTCTGGGTACGCCGGCAAAAGTTAAAATGGCCGTATCGGGCTGTCCTCGGAACTGCGCGGAAGCCACGATTAAGGACTTTGGTGTTGTGGCAATTGACGGAGGTTGGGAGCTGCATGTCGGCGGTAACGGAGGCACGAAACTTCGTGGAACCGATTTACTGTGCAAAGTGAAAACCGAAGAAGAAGTACTGGAATGGTCCGGTGCTTACTTGCAATACTATCGCGAAACAGGGAAGTACAACGAACGGACGGCCGAGTGGGTAGAACGTGTAGGTTTAGATACGATCAAAGATGCGCTGGAGAGTAAGGAAGACCGCGCCGCTCTTATAGAGCGCATTGAGAAGGCATTGGATCTGATGAAAGATCCTTGGAAAGAAATCATTGAACAGCAAGAGCTGCGCAAGACATTCGTTCCAATGGAAGAGCAGTCGGCAGCGTCTATTTTGAAATAGAGGGGATGAGACATATGAAACGAGTTCACGTTGGGAACATTTCAGAAATTGGGGAAAAAAGATCGAGGGTTGTCCGAATCGGAGCATTGGAAATCGCCGTATTCAAGTTTTCAAGTGGTGCCGTTCGAGCTATTGAGAATCGCTGCCCGCACAAAGCGGGTAAGCTTTCCGAAGGTATCGTGTGCGATCATCACGTATTTTGCCCGCTGCACGATTGGAAGATCAATTTGCACGATGGAGTCGTTCAAGCGCCGGACGAAGGCTGCGTAACAGCTTTCCAGGTGGAAGTGGATGAGAACGGAGATATGTATCTGCATATTGCAGAGGAAAGTATCTTGGCATCCTAGCCGAGGAGAGTGTTGTAATTATGCGACAAAATGGATCCGCACTTGCTCTAGGGTTATCAACAATGGCTATGATGGCTTCGTTTGTCATCTGGAGTGTATTTTCTCCGATTGCCGGACAAATTCAGGAACTATTTCATCTCAGTACCATTCAAAAAAGTGTGCTGATCGCCACGCCGGTTCTACTGGGGTCGATCCTGCGAATCCCGATGGGGATTTATACAGATCGCTTCGGCGGTAAGCGAGTATTTGCATCAACGATGCTGTTTCTCGTGATTCCTCTGCTGCTAGCAGGTTGGGCTCATTCTTATTGGCTGCTGCTTTTGTGTGCGCTGTTTATCGGGATAGCTGGGACGACTTTTGCCATTTCCCTGACGTATGTATCGCGCTGGTTCCCGCCGGAGAGACAAGGTCTTGTGCTTGGATTAGCCGGACTTGGTAATTTGGGCGGAGCAGCGGCTAGTTATGCTTTGCCCTTCGTCTTTAACAGTTACGGTTTGCAATGGGTATTTTGGAGCCTAGCGATTATGATTGTGATCATAACTGCGCTCTTTTGGATCGGGACGAAGGATTTACCTGCACCGGTTAAGGTGAAGACATTCAAACAATCGATGGTCGTACTTAAGGAGCCGTCGACTTGGTATTTATCGATCTTTTATTTTCTGACATTCGGCGGTTTCGTTGCTTTCAGCGTTTACTTGCCAACATTTCTCAAAGATTTATTTCAATTGTCGGCTACGGAAGCTGGCGTTAAAACTGCCGGGTTTGTTGTTATTGCCACGCTCATTCGCCCCTTAGGTGGATATTGCGCGGACCGCCTCGGTTCACGCAGAGTTCTGGTGGTTGTGTTTGCGGGAATCATCGTCACTTCGCTCGTCATGGCGGCATCCTTGCATCAATTTGTCGGGTTCAGTGCGAGTTGTCTGACTGCCGCCGCCTTACTCGGAGTAGGGAATGGGGCTGTGTTTAAAATGGTTCCGGAAGTCTCCTCGGGCAATACGGGAGCGGTAACGGGCATCGTTGGCGCCGCAGGCGGTGTGGGCGGTTTTTTTCCGCCGATCGTACTCGGCATTGTTAAGGATTTGTCAGGCGCATACACACTTGGGTTCGTCATGCTTATGTTTTTTGCATGCGGTTGTCTCTATATGAATCATGCGACTAAACGTATGGTGATCAACAAACAGGGCGTGACAACAGTTTAAATAGGGAAGCTCCCTTTGGCGGGGATAGAACTTCAGCATGGAAACGTGGAGGTCAAGCATATATGGGGAAACAAAAACTTGTCTTAATCGGTAACGGTATGGCCGGAGTACGCTGTGTGGAAGAAATTCTGGGGCTTGCTCCCGATCGCTTCGAGATTACGATTTTCGGCGGCGAGCCGCACCCGAACTATAACCGCATTATGCTGTCCAAGGTGCTTCAGGGCGACACAACGGTAAATGATATTACCATTAATGACTGGCAGTGGTATAAAGATAACGGCATAACGCTGTATGCAGGTGATCCGGTTGTCAACATCGATACGGCTAAGCGGCAGGTAATCAGTGAAAAGGGGCGTACTGTTGAGTACGATCAACTCATCCTGGCCACGGGTTCACTGCCGTTTATGCTTCCGCTGCCGGGGGCGGATAAACCGGGCGTGACAGCTTTCCGGGATATTAACGATTGCAATAAAATGCTGGAAGCTTCTAAATCATATAAAAAAGCCGTCGTTATCGGAGGCGGTCTGCTTGGTTTAGAAGCGGCGCGAGGACTGCTTAATCTGGGTATGGAAGTCCAAGTGGTGCATATTTTCAACCATCTTATGGAGCGCCAGCTGACTCCGACGTCAGCGAATATGCTGCGTAAGGAACTGGAAAAGCAGGGGATGCGCTTTCTGCTTGAAAAGCAGACGGAAAAAATCATCGGTAAAAAACGGGTGGAAGGTCTGCAGTTCAAGGATGGAAGCAAAGTAGAGGCCGAGCTTGTCGTTATTGCGGTAGGTGTGCGTCCGAACATCAAGCTTGCGGCCGACAGCGGCGTGGAGACGAATCGGGCGATTGTCGTTAATGATTTCATGGAGACAAATGTGCCTAACGTGTATGCTGTTGGGGAGTGTGCGGAGCACCGTGGAATGGTATACGGTCTCGTAGCACCATTATATGATCAGGGCAAAGTGCTGGCGAAGAGAATTTGCGGCGTTGATACCGAAGGCTATTCAGGCTCCATTTTGTATTCGCAGCTGAAGGTATCCGGTGTTGAGGTGTTTTCGGCCGGAGAGATTCGCGATTCCGAGATTACGACTTCACTCAAAGAGATTAACGGCGTTCATAACACGTATAAAAAAATTGCCATTCGCAACAACAAAATTGTCGGAGCGGTATTGTTCGGAGACAGCAGCGAGGGTAACAAGCTGCTTGGATACATCAAACAGCAAGCGGATGTATCTGTGTTAGAAGAAAAAGCGGCAGGAGGAGGCGGTGCGGATGAAGCGTATGCGGCATCGCTGTCTCCTAACGCGACCGTATGCTCCTGTAACGGCGTAACGAAGGGCGCGATCATGGATGCGGTTCGCGAGAATAGCTGCGAAACGGTCGAAGACGTTCGCACTTGCACGCGCGCATCGAGCACTTGCGGCGGATGTAAGCCGCTCGTGTCTGCGATGCTGCAGCTGGCGTTGCAAAGCAAGGATGCGCCGGCAGCGCCGAAGGAGACGGTTTGCGGCTGCACAACGCACAGTCATCAAGAGCTGCGCGCTGCTGTGCGCAGCGCAAGATTTGCCACGGCGCGCGAAGTGATGAGCGCGCTGGGTTGGAGCAAGGCGGACGGCTGCGCAGCGTGTCGTCCGGCCTTGCAGTACTACGTCGGCGAAGCGCTAGGCGCTGTGACCGACGACGAGGGTGCTGGAGCGGCGGCTGAGGCAGCTCCGGGGGCGAACTTGCTCAAAGGCGGTACGTACGCGGCTCGGCCTCGTATGTACGGCGGTGTCACGAGCGCCGAGCAGCTAAGGCAAATCGCGGATGTAATCGACAAGTACAGCATCCCGCTTGTGAAGCTGACCGGCGGCGCGTATCTGGATCTGCTCGGCATCGATGCAGGGCATATACGCTCCGTCGGTGCGGAGCTCGGACAGCCGGATGCAGCGACTCTGGCTTACGGCAAAACCATAGCTTCCGTAGCGACATGCACTGGAATCGGATACGATCCCAGCGCTCTGCAGGATTCAATCAGGCTGGGCGCCAGCCTCGAATACAAATTGGAGCGCCTGCAAATGCCGGCTGTCGTGAGCGTGGCTGTCTCTGCAAGTCCTCTCCATCGCGCGGGGACGCTTGTCAAGGATCTTGGCGTTGTCGGCGTGCCGGGCGGCTGGGAGATTTACGTGGGCGGCAGCGGGGGGGTAAAGCTCCGTCAAGGAGAGTTGCTGTGTATGGAGCCTTCGGAAGACGCGGTGCTAGAGCTGTCAGCGGCTTTCTTCCAGTGGTATCGTGAAGAGGCAAATTACGGCGAAACGACAGCACAGTGGATCGAGCGCATAGGCATTACACAGCTGCGAGAAGGATTATTTAATCTCCTGTTCCGTGCTGAATTGATCGCGAGAATGAATGCGGAGCTCCAGGTTACGAAACAGAAGCAAATAAATCTGCAGCCGACGGCTGCTTTGATAAGGTGAGCTGAGTGTATGAGTCAATTATTAGAACAAGAACAAGGTAGTACTGGTTCTCTTCACGTGATGGATACACAGTGCCCTTTCTGCAGCGTACAGTGTAAAATGCAGGTGATTGAAGAACGGGGCACTGATGACGAGGGGCGTCTGACTTATTCGGTCGTTCCGAAAATGAATGCGGCTTCGGAAGGACGACTTTGTATAAAAGGCATGAATGCTTATCAGCACGTACTTACAGGAGAGCGTATTCTGCATCCGATGATGAAGAAGGATGGTGAATTCGTCCGTATATCTTGGGAGGACGCGTATGAACAGATCGTGAGCAAATTTACTGAGCTTCGGGGAAAGTACGGCAATCATGCGGTTGGTCTTTACGGAGGGGGCTCTCTGACGAATGAATCCGCTTATTTGTTGGGGAAATTCGCTCGTGTTGCGCTTCAAACCAAATACATTGATTATAACGGCAGGTTTTGTATGTCGGCAGCGGCTTCGGCAGGTGTCAAGGTGTTTGGCATCGACCGTGGTTTGACGAACCAACTGTCGGACATTGAATTGGCTGATTGCATGATACTAGCAGGGACGAATATTGCGGAGTGTCAGCCGACACTTATGCCTTATTTTACAAGAGCAAAAGAAAAGGGTGCCTTTATTATAGTGATCGATCCGAGGGAAACCGGTACGACCCGTATCGCGGATCTACATTTGAGAGTGAAGCCGGGTATGGATGCGACATTGGCTAACGGTATGCTGAAGATCCTGCTAGAAGAAGGGTTGATTGATCGAGATTTCATCCAGCAGCGTACCAAAGGCTTTGCGGAACTGCAATCTCACTTGGAATCTCTGGATCTCGCTGAAATTGTTGAATTAACCGGTGTCTCCGCTGAGTTGATCCGCAAAGCGGCGCTGGCTTACGGTAAAGCGGCCACAGGCATGGTGTTCACGGCAAGAGGCGTTGAGCAGCAAACGGACGGGCATATGGCGGTTCGCAACTTCCTGAACCTTGTTCTGCTGACAGGAAAAATCGGCAAACCGGGCTGCGGCTACGGAGCTGTCACCGGTCAAGGAAACGGTCAGGGCGGAAGGGAGCATGGACAGAAGGCTGACCAGCTTCCGGGCTACCGCCTGATCGAGAACCCCGAGGATCGCGCTTATGTCGCGAGTGTTTGGGGGATTGACCCGAGTGAGCTGCCTGGCAAGGGTGTCTCCGCGTACGAGATGATGGAGAAAGTTCACGAGCAGGAGATTCGCGCCTTGTTCGTGATGGGCTCTAATCCGCTCGTCTCCAATCCGAACGCTAACTTCGTCGAAGAAGGGCTGAAGAAGCTTGACTTTCTTGTTGTAGCCGACTTCCTAATGTCAGAGACCGCGCTGCTCGCGGATCTCATTTTACCGGTATCTGCTTATCTGGAGAACGCAGGAACATTGACCAACCTCGAAGGACGCGTGCTGCTGAGGGAAGCCGGCCGTCCTGCGCCGGGTGAAGCAAAGCATGACTGGCAGATTCTCTGTGATTTGGCTGATATGCTGGGCAAGGGTCAATACTTCAACTACGCAGATGTAGAAGACATCTTTGATGAGCTTCGCTTAGCCAGTCGCGGCGGTGCAGCGGATTACTACGGCATAACGTATGACCGCTTACGGAAGGAAGAAGGGGTATATTGGCCATGTCCGGAGCTGGAGCATCCGGGTGCGAAGCGGCTGTTTGAATCGTCATTTCCGCTTCCGGAAGGCAAAGCGCTGCTGACTTCTGTGGAGAATCATCTGCCTAAAGAGCGAGTTAGCGAGGAGTTTCCGCTGTACCTAACAACTGGTCGTGTGCTTACGCATTATTTGACTGGCGTGCAGACAAGAAGAAGTCATTCTTTGGCGGCGCAAGACGTGGAGTCTTTCATGGAAATTCATCCGAAGACGGCCAAGAAGTACCGCATCGAAGATGCTACTCTCGTCAAGTTGGAATCTAGACGGGGCACGATCTATGTGCGCAGCAGGTTCAGCAGCGACATTCGAGAAGACACCATATTCGTACCGATGCATTGGGGCGATACGCAGAACGTCAATAAACTTACGCATGACGCGCTCGACCCGACCTGTAAAATGCCAGGTTTTAAAGTTTGTGCAGTTAAGGTGAGTTCGTTAGTTTCGGAATATGCTTAATATCATGAAACCGATCCTGTTGGAGCTTTGTTAGCCTCCACAAGGATCGGTTTTATCTCGTTTAAACCTATGCTTTAGCAGCAACCGCCGTCTTCTCTGGGTGAGAGATGGCCAGGATAGGATGGGGGCGCAGATGGGCAGCCTAGCAAAACTCCGCTATAATAGAGAAAAAGATGCTGGAGGTTTGGTCATATGGATGAATTACGCTACCCTATTGGATTGTTTGAACACGATGGTGAAATTTCACGGGAGCAGTTGCAAGAGTGGATGGCTGACATCGAGTCGACGCCAAGTAGGCTGCGTGACGCGGTTGCTGGGCTGTCTGACGAGCAGCTGGATACGCCCTATCGCCCAGGTGGGTGGACGCTGCGACAAGTTGTACATCACGTCGCGGACAGCCATGTGAACAGCTATACAAGGTTTAAGCTGGCGCTGACAGAAGAAGAACCGACGATCAGACCTTACTTCGAGGATCGCTGGGCTGAGCTTAGCGATGGCAAGTCAGCTCCGGTGGAGTTGTCGCTTACCTTGCTCGATGCATTGCACAGCCGCTGGATGATCGTTCTGCACGATATGCAGCATGAGCAGTTTACACGTGCATTCGTACATCCAGAGTCAGGGAAGACGATTCGACTGGATTGGAACGTTGGCAATTACGCATGGCACGGTAATCATCATATTGCCCACATCACGAGTTTGCGCGCTCGCAGGGGCTGGTAAACAACGAAAACCCGTTAAGTCACAGGACTTAGCGGGTTTTTCCGACTCTACTATTATCCATTTCGTCACTGACGCTTGATTCAGTCGTATCATCATTCAAATAGCGGCCGACTTTGTCGATCCACTCTTGTACGTAATGATCGGTTGCCCACTGCGCCATAACGAGCTTCTCGCCGGGCTGGAGGTCCAAGGTTAGCTGTGGATCATTCCCTGGCGCCTGCCCGTAAGGGTAGAACTTGAGCTTGCCGTTCTCGAAGATGACGATCATATCATTCATCGGCGATGTTAACGCATCGGTCGCTAACGGCCAAGAGGACTGGATAGCGCTCCACGAGCAGCAAAGATCATCGTGATTGATGACTTTATCAGGCAGCTCACGCGGGAAGTCGTGCAGAATGTAGCTATCAGGCGTTGCTGCACTAATTCGCGGCGTCTCAGCAACCTTGCCGACCCAGCGGCCTGGTTCACGCTGGACGGTCCAGCTTTGGCCTGTAATCTCACCAAGCAATTTGGCAGAGCTGCCCGGTACATTTGTAAGGATGCTGCTACTGCTGCTGCTGCCATATAAATCGGTGATCGAAACATGGTTCTTGTCCACCGGTTTGTTATAGAACTGCACAGTATGCCCTTCTTTTAATTGCGGGAGGGTACGAACCCAGATGCGTTCCGCTTGATAAGGGGCATTACCTCGCCAAGCCTCCTCCGATTCAGCAATGGAAACATATTGATTCCCAGCAAATAACAGGGTCTCCACGCGATTTAACTGTTCGTCAGCTTGATCGGGGAACACTTCTGGTTTCACGGGCTGATCAGCCAGATGAGCAGATAAATAGTGGAACTCGTCTGTTTTCGTTTTATGAACTAAGGATTCGATTTTCCAAAAATTTTGCTTATAAGGCATCAGAATTCCTGTGCCCTCGGACGTCTTCTGCAGTTGGCCGCGAACCGGTGCTATAAGCATTGTTCGATAAGTACTATAACGAATGGGTCCTAAAGCATGCTGCGCCTCAGTATTGTTAGATTCACGCTCGGTCCTTAGCCCAATAAGCAGTGCGGTGCTTATTGGAGCAGGGGACGAACTAGTGGACGCTGCAGTCGTAACAGAAGCATCCATTGCAGGAGCTGCATCACTTTGCGTATGGATTCTACTCCATGGAAAGAGCAATAATGCAGCAGCTACCGCACCGAGTCCGGCGAAGCAGAGTAGGGGCTTTACCTTCGGCTTCGCCCGTTCCTTCCGCTCAATGGCTTCCTCGATCTCGCCCTGAAGCTTGGAAGTAAAGCCAGATTGCTTAAGCGGTCCTGATTCCAATTGCTTATGTAAATCATCCGGATCAGGAGTTTTCAAGCGCTTCACGCTCCTTCAAACTGATCACCTTGAGTCTGGCGTGGTGAAGTCGGGATTTAACGGTTCCCTCCGAGATGTTAAGGATGGCAGCCATTTCTTTCGTTGAGAGCTGATAATGGGCATGCAAAATTAAAATTTCTCTGTATTTTGGGGACAGAGATATCACTTTTTTCCATATATCACTAGCATATAATTTCTCCATCGCTTCTGTTTCTGCTGATTGTGATGTGCCTGCAGATTGAATGAAGCCAACAAGTGTAACTTTGCGCCAAAATGCTTTGCGTAGGTAGTCATAAGCGGTATTACGTGTAATGGTAAGCAGCCAGGTTTTGACTGAAGCTTCACCGCGGAATGTAGTAAGATTGCGATATACTTTCAGGAAAGCATCCTGCGTAATGTCATCAGCTAAATCTGAATTGCGGCAAATACTAAACGCATAATTCCATACATCATTACCGTAAGTTTCCATTATATTGCGAAGAATCACTTTCTGATCCGTTGTTTCAGATACGTACTTTAAGTAATCAAATACATGGACACCGGTCGTCTCCATTCTCTCACCTCTCTAAATTAGACGTTACAAGTACAAAAAAGTTCGGATTTTTACCAGATAAGAAAGTATAAATTTTCGGTACCCGAAAACCGCTTTCTTATTGGCGATAAAACCTAATATAGGGATCTTTGGTCGTAGATCAAAGTCTCTCCTCGTTAAACGCGGTCGCTCATCTTTGATTGGCCTCGATAGAGGTTTTCTCATAAAAAAAATCATGCCTTATAGGATTCGAGAGCGAACTGGCAGATGAGTCGGAGTTCTAGGTGTAATTTGAAAAATGGCTTAGCTCGAAATCTGGAGGAGATTTGCTTTAAGGGAGAGAATCGAAGAGAGACATCTTTTTGCAGCAGTAGAGAAGCATTTATAATAAAACTCTTAAGGCGGTGGGCGCGTGGTTTCTTTTATACATTCAATACGCTTTAAGTTTCTGATAAGTTTTGTTGCTCTGATTCTGCTGTTTATGATTTCAGCTGGACTATCCTATCGAATGGTACAATCAACTAAGCTCAGTGTAAGTGAACAAACGGCCAGTATGACTAACGAAAAGATTGCCTTATCATTAGAAAGTATGGTAGGCATTCTATACAGTAATCAAGCTGATTTGATCATCAACAACAATAAAGAGGTTATCCAGGAATACAAAGAGAATACGAAGACATTTCTTGAGATGGTAGAAAGTGTTAGCGCATCGGCCAAAACGGAGGAAGAGCGCCAGTGGGCAGGTAGTGTTGCCAAGCAAAGCCAACTGTACATCGCGATGTTCGATAAGGTGGTTGCGGTCTATAACAATCAAGATAAATACACAGCCCAACAGTTGAAAGCGGAATATAAGAAAGTAGACGATGAAACCGATGAAGCCAAAAATCAAATTTACGAGTTAACAGATAAGCTTGTACTTACTTACGACAAGAAGTATGCAGAAGCGCAAAGCAATTTAGATAAACATATGTCGCAATTGGTGAAGACTTTGATCATATCTAGCATAGCTGTTGTTGTGATTGGATTATTTCTAGCTTTTACATTAGAGCGGATGATCACGAGGCCTATTACAAGAGCAGTAGGATTCTTGCGTCGCGTAGCAGACGGCGACCTTACCACACGTCTGGATGGGAAGATAAGTAAGGATGAAACGGGGCAATTAATCGATGCTTGCAATAATATGGTGGGTCAGCTTCGCTCTCTTCTACATGAAGCCACTGTGAATGCGGACGCGGTTCACCAATCTGGGGGTCAGCTGGGGAATCATGCACGGCTTACCATACAAGCAACGAGTGAAATCGCTCATGCGATTGATGTAGTTGCAGCGGGGAATGCGGCACAGGATCAAGGCGCATCCGAAAGTGCAAGAGCCATGGAAGAGATGGCAGTAGGGATTCAACGTATGGCAGAATCCTCCTCTACAGTAGCGACAGCCTCCTTAGATGCTAGGGAAGATGCGAAGCGAGGTCATGCGACCATTGCGGATTCCATCCAGCAAATGAATCGGATTGAGCAATCCGTGGAAACATCTACGCAAATTATTGATCGTGTAGGGGAAAGATCGCAGGAAATCCATCATATTGTAGATGTCATTACAGGCATTGCTTCACAGACAAATCTACTGGCGCTTAACGCATCGATTGAAGCTGCAAGAGCAGGGGAGCATGGCAGAGGCTTTGCTGTCGTGGCTACGGAGGTAAGGAAATTGGCTGAGCAAGCAATCCAGTCTACTTCGCAAATTAATGATATTATTAAAGGGATACAAGAAGACGCTTTGGCTTCTGTGACTTCCATGCAGGAGGTGAAGGATGAGGTGAAGCACGGTGTGCAGCTGATTATACAGTCAGGTGACATGTTTGGAGGGATTCTTCAAGCCATCGCCAACATCTCTGAACAAGTGCAGGATCTTTCCTCTGCTACGGAAGAAATGTCCGCTGGATCCCAGGAAGTATCTGCTTCCATTGCGGAGATGGCTCATTTAGCCAAGCAATCGTCGCAGCAATCTCAGACCATTGTGTCACATACGAAGGAGCAATTGTACGCGATGGAAGCCATTGATAAATCGGTAATTAGCCTTAGCGAAACGGCGGAAGCCTTACAAAGTGTTGTTGGACGGTTTAAAGTGTAATAGCACCATATGATTAAAGAAGCTCAGAAAGTAAGATCGTACATGATGTGTCTTGACAATAGAAGGCCTTAACGCGCAATATGAAGAAAGGACACTGAATGAAAGATCAGGTCCTTCGGAGAGGGAGAACACCATGAATTTCGTTGAGCATATAGTGGATCATTTGCGGTCTGGACAAATTAAGAATTATCCGCAGCCGATTGCTCTGAACTTGGGCTTAGCTTATACAGTTAAACTGGAAGATAGGAAGACGAATTTAGTTTGGCTGCCTTTCGAATTTACAGGTCTTGCTTACATTGATACGGGGCAATTAGTGAACGTACATCCTTATTACCGAGGCGTTATTATCGAGGAAATCGAACTCTCACGCGGAACGGATCTGCATAAGCCGCAAACGGAGGAAGCTTTCATTAAAGCTATATTTCTTAAAAGCTGGGAGATGCATCAACTGCTGCAGCAGGAAAAGTATGCGAGTCTGCAGGGGAATGCTCCAGACTTCCTGACCAAAATGTTATACATAACAGATTGGCTGCGCTATTATAATTCCGTTATAACAGTGGGTGCTGGCAAAAAGATCGGCTAAATGAGCCGTTTTTCGTTGGAAAGTAAGGACTATGTTTTCTACATGTGTAGAAAGCATGGTCTTTTTTCAGTAGATAAGAAAGTGTATGTTTTATACTTTTGCTTTGCTTATACCTTGACAAACGCGCTCGTCCCAGAAGGACGACGGAGTCGTTTATCCTTGTATCCATCCCTATGGCTATAGTCCCATGGTTGGTAGTTCTTGGCACCTTGGATCACTAGGCTTTAAGCCTGTTCTCAAAGCATTGTAGAAGGCTTATCCTAAAGACTGGTGTAAACGATGCCAAAAAATCATGGAGAAGCGGAGAGTAAGAAAATGTTACAGATCAATAAATGGCTTACAATTGCAACAGTTTGTTGCGTAATGACAATAGGTGTCGTACAAGGGAAGAGTGAAGCGGCCGGTATGACGGATGTTCGAGGCCATTGGGCGGAGCAGACGATTAGTCAGATGGTGCAGCAGGGATTACTGGACGGCTTTCCTGATGGGACTTTTCGCCCAGATGATACTGTGACTGCTGATCAATTTGTGAAAATTGTCTTGCTCGCTTTTACAGATAAATATCCGAATGGCGAGCGCAAATGGAAATCGAGCTTTTTACAAACGCTCAGCGCAAGCAACCAAAGTATTTTGCAGCAGGATTATCGGGATTTCACGTTCAAACCGAACACAGTCGGTTATTGGGCAAAGCCATATTTGGATTTGGCCAGTGATCTTCATTTTATAAGCAAAGGTCAGTTCAGTGACTACAAGGCAATGCTAAAGCGCGAAGATGTGGCTGAAATTCTATACTATTTACTCAAGGAAACCGAGTATTTGGAAGACGAAGTGTACAGTCTCAAAGCAGCTTCCCGATTCGGCGATCTTCAAAGTGCGACGGCCAGACAGCAGAAATTCATCGGCGAGGCCATGACGAAGGGAATCATGGAAGGCTACCCGAACGGGTACTTCGGCGTTGGACGACCGGTTACCCGAGCTGAAGCGCTGCAAATCATTGCTCGTTTACAGACGAAGTCGAAGCGCATCAGTGTAAACAGTGGAAGTGAAGCGTTCATCAAAGTGGTGCCTACGAAAGATGGCAGCTATAAGAAGCTGGTATTCCCCGATCAGCGAATGCTGCAAGCCTACGATGTGATGGAGGAAGCGGGCAAGCTGCGAGGCGCGAATTATGACCTTGAAGAAACAACGCTGCGCTTATTCCGAGATGCCGAGGCCAAAGGGCTGGCGATGAGCGGTGAGACCACCGAGGTGCGCAACAGCAATGAAGCATCCTTATGGTTAGATCCGCAGTTTATGACCTATGGTGTGACTGTCCACCTAGAAAACGGGGCACTGGCCCGTAATACGGAGAGTATCCGGAAGTTCACGGATTTCCTTTTTGGCTATGATGCAGACATCTTCTATCGCCAGTTTACTGATGCTTGTGAACGCGCAGCGGCTAAAGGTGTTCTCGAAACCACAACGAAACAAATCGGCAGCTACTCTGTTGAAACACGGTTAGAAGCGGATGGGAAAACGATTGTTTTCTCTATTATTCATTCTTAGATATACATACGAGCCTAATCGGTGTAATCAGACTCGCCCTTTTTTTGCATTTGGGCAGGAAGGTTATCTTTTGGTATGATAAGCAGGTAGGATTGATTTGGGGAAGAGGGATGAAGAGAGATGTTTGCGAAATCAAGTTATGAGGGAACAAGAGAACAAAATTATGCCTTGCTGATTCAGCAAGTTGAAGCTTTGATACATGACGAACCGAATCGCATTGCGAATTTGGCTAACGCTGCTGCGCTGCTTGGGCAGTTTCTGAGCGATGTGAATTGGGCAGGTTTTTATTTATTAGATGAAACAAGTGGCAAGAAGGAGCTCGTGCTGGGGCCGTTCCAAGGACTTCCGGCTTGTGTGCGGATTCCACTGGGCAAAGGTGTTTGCGGTACATCGGCTGAACGACGGGAAACGGTGCTTGTTCCAGATGTGCATGCATTTCCAGGACACATTGCCTGCGATGCGGCATCACAATCGGAGATCGTGGTACCGATCCTTGTTGGAAATGAGCTCGTCGGGGTGCTGGATATTGATAGTCCTATCAAGAACCGATTTGATGATATCGATCAGATGTACTTGGAACAATTTGTACAGAAGCTTGCAGCTGCTATGTAATCTCATAGGTGGTAGAGAAAATATCTGCCATATCTTCATCAGAACAGAAGCTGCAGCTGGCCAGCATGTTGTTATGTTTTAAACGAGCACCTAATAAGATCAGATGACTGGTAAGCTGCTGTTCCATAATTGGATCTGCGATGCTGAATTCAATCCCGTATTCATAGAGGGATGGATTCAGCATCGTTTTTCGTGTGAGGACACCTAATACTTTGATCTCTTGATGAAAAAGATGAAAAGTGAATTCCAGCAGCAAGTTCATATCGATAGGAAGATTCAATGGGGTGTGAATACGTATACCGCCTGAGCTAATATCTCTTATCATTATCTTAGAATGTTTGGTGTCAGCTGCCTTGTTTTTGATACCAATGATTTTGAACAAGGCTGATAAAGGAATTTGAAGATTGAGTCGGAAGCTGGAGCGCTTATTTGCTTGTGACATACGAACTGCTCCTCATGGTTGATAGGCCTATTATACTATATTTATGATTAATTTGAACTACCTTTCATTGGATAAGTTTGAAAATAATGCTCCCTAATCGTGTGTAGAAAGCTTGCGAATGAATGATTTCAGGCCTTCTTCTCCATTGATAAAAAGCCTTTTGAGCAGGTAAGGGGACTGCTGGTTTGTTGCAAAGCCTTGTTCAATCGTAAAAGCATAACGAAATCCATGATCCTTAAGAAGCTTCAACGTCGTTTTGTTATATTCGCCATAAGGGTAGCAATATACATCGGCTTTGGTTCCGAGCTTTTCCTCGATTTGGTTTCTGGCTTCTAAGATTTCGAAGGCTTGTTGATCCGCGGAAAGCTGGGGGAGATGGGGGTGTGTCATCCCATGAGGTTGAATGTCCCAGCCGGCTTCTTGCAGCTTCTTGATCTGTTCCCAGTTCAGGTAACCTTCCTGATCGCTCATACCTGGTGAGATAAAGAGGGTAGCCGGGAAGGCATATTTGGCAAGAAGAGGCATCGCTTGCTCATAGTTATCGATGTATCCATCGTCAAAAGTTAACAGCACTGGTTTCTCAGGAGCTGCCTCGACATCTTTTCCTTCGATAAGGCTAATAAAAGCAGCGAGAGAAACTGGGGTGTAACCATGATCGTTAAGATACATCAGCTGCTCTTCCAGTTTGGCTGGGGAGATAACGACAACATTCCCTGGATCAATCGTGACGCTGTGGTAGTTGAGGACGGGTATGCTGATTTTGGATGGCAGAGGTGTTGGTCTTGTTGTAGACTGAACTGCCCCCGCAACTGCGGAAGCATTCGGGGGAGCGGGGACGTAAGTATTCAAAGTAACCGTTGAGACTGCAGGCAACTTGGGTTCTTCTAGGAGAGGGGGGTCTGGCGTTATTTCTAAGCTTGGAGCGGGCTTGTCCAGGGCAAAAGGATAGACCTCGACTGGAGCTTGGGATGGAGACTCGACGATCTGAGCATCGACCTGATGAGGGATCAATGCCGGAGTTGGTGAGGATCCCTGGAATTGGTATCCCGAGGAGTCTAGGCTGAAGGATACGAGTATGAGAAGTATAGTAAATAGACCTGCTAGCACCGAATAAAAAAGGATTCTCTTTCTTTGGTAGTTCATAGGCACACCAACCATTTCTAGAGGAATAATCTATTACTCTATTTGTAAGCAAAGGTTGGGAGAAATATACCTAGTTTAGCGAGTTAGAGAGATTCCCTCATATAAAAACTGCTATCCAAACTGTCTCCAGTTCGAATAGCAGTATTTGGCGCGTGCTTTAAACCGCATTGCTGATGATAGCAGCTAGAAGCTTGCGCATCGATCGAGTTCCGACTTTATCCATAATTTTATCAATATGGACTTTAACTGTTTTTTCGCTAATGTTGCAGTGATCAGCTATTTCTTTGTTACTATAGCCGTGGAGCGCGATAAGACCTATAATTTCGGCTTCTCGGTTCGTAAGTAAATGTTTGGCTGCAAATTGGGTTGTGATGGATTGCACACTCTTATGATGAAGGTTCTTTACCGGATTCTCTTGCACATGCTGCATGCTTGAACGACCTCAATATCTTAATTAATGTATGGCGTACAGTTCATTGTACCAGAGTTAACCCCTATAGGATTCACATGAGATTGTCTAATTTTAAAATTTTTTGCTTAATCTTTACTTTGGATAACGAGTAATAAGCCAGTTTGGAGTTCGATCAGACCTTCCGATTCGTTAAGTACATTACTAATCCCAAGGGACTGTCCAATCTGAAGAGTTGCTTGCTGAAGCGGATATTGGAAACCATGCAGCGTAATGCCGGTCACTTCCAAGCTAAGCGGCAGCAGGGATATATGTGCATAGCTCCCCCGTAATATATGAGTGGATTGGTTAATAACAATGATTTGGTTGTTGGCGTCCACAATGGAACAGGAGATTCCTTGCTCTGTTCCTTTGCGTAGCAGATGTACATTGGCTAACGAGTGATCAAATCGGGTGCCGAGCGCTCCGAGCAGAACTATATGATCAGGATGCTGATCCAGTGCCCAGTTAAAGGCCATTTCGGTGTCGGTTAAATCCTTGAAGACCGGGTCGCAATCGATGAAAGTGAGACTGGAAGCGCGAATACGGCTTAACTCTTCGGCAGTGACAGAATCGAAATCACCGAGTGAAATATGCGGCGTATAGCCATGTTGAATCAGATATAAGGCACCACGGTCCGACCCTACGAGAACGTCATCTTCATGAATGTCTCCAAGAGCCCAGTCCCCGAGTGTCCCTCCAGTTACAATGATAATTCGTTTTCCGTTCATGCTTGTTCCCCCAGCGCTTGATATATCATCCCCTTAGTATATCATACGCAGGCAAAAACCGAGCTGCATTCATCGCAGCCCGGTTCTATGATTAGGTTCTCGCGTCCACACGCTTGCGCATAGGGTTAAGCTCAGATTGGTCATGATCAACCACGGCTTCATCGGCGAAGCCCGTCAATTCCCAAGTCGTTCGTCCCAAAACAAGATCGGCGGGAAACTCGTCGCCGCGCTTTAGCGTAACCTCTCGTCCTGCTTCATTGGCATAAATACCGTCCGTCTCAACCGTGTCGCCAGTCATGGGATCCATCGATTTGTCATTCGACATGCTGTATTCCTCCTTTCCTGTTGCTTATTCATACCATTTCCAACGATGGAGGAAATTATGAGCGGAATCATGTAGAATGAGAAGGTTGTCACAGACTTTAAGGCAGAAAGGGAATGAATCAGCATGGCTTTATGGGGGACGATTGTGAATGCAATCGCCATTATTATTGGGGGATTATTAGGAATGATGCTGCCCCGCATCTCGGAAGGCATAAAAAGCACAGTTATGCAGGGCCTTGGGCTCGCCATTACTGTGCTGGGCATTACTATGGCATTAAAGTCGAATCAAATCGTACTAGTTATTATGAGCGTGGTTATTGGAGGCATCATTGGAGAACTGCTTCGAATCGAATACAGACTAGAGCAGCTAGGTGACTGGTTGCAGGCGCTGCTGCGCAAAGATTCTTCTGCTCATCCTACAAGCAGTATCTCGCAAGGCTTCGTGACATGCACCTTGGTTTATTGCATTGGAGCTATGGCTATTCTGGGTCCACTGGATGGCGGCCTTAGGCATAATCATGATATTTTATATACCAAATCATTGCTGGACGGGTTCTTATCCATTATCTTCGCGTCTACCCTTGGAATAGGTGTGATTTTCTCGGCGGTGTCCGTGTTCGTGATGCAAGGGGTCATCGCTCTGGCAGCGACATTTATTGCCATGGCTTTTAGCCAAGCGTCGCTAGATGCTATGATCGTCCAAATTACAGCTGTGGGTGGCGTCCTGGTTATTGGCGTAGGCATCAACATTCTTCAAATTAAAAAAATGAATGTTGCCAACATGCTGCCGGCACTTGTCATAGCGGCAGCAGCGGTTCCTCTGCAGCATTATTTTATCGTATGGTTTAGCCGACTGTTCTAAACAGCCGAACCGTTAAATTTGTATCCGACACCGCGAACCGTAATAATGTAGCGAGGCTCTGCTGGGTTAGATTCAATTTTCTTACGCAGATTACTAATATGTACAATAAGTGTTCGTGGATCACCCATGCTATCCAGGCTCCATATAAGTTCAAACAGGTGCTCGATTTTGTACACCCGATTAGGGGTCTTAGCCATTAAGGAAAGCAAATCGAATTCTTTGGCCGATAAGGATATGGTCTGTCCATTCACGCGAACGATATGGCTAACCAGATCGATTTCGAGGCCGGGGAATTTCACCAGCTGAGGATCATCCTGATGCTGCTCTCGAATGGAATTTCGACGTAAATGAGCTTTGACTCTAGCGACGAGCTGACTAGGGCTGAAAGGCTTCGTCATATAATCATCGCCACCCATGCTTAATCCGAGAATAATATCAATATCCTCACTCTTACAGGAGATGAACAGGATCGGCGTATTGCTCGTTTTGCGAAGCTGTCGGCAAACTTCTATACCATCAAGTCCTGGCAATAGGATGTCCAGAATAATAAGATCGGGCTTATGTTCCTTCACGATCTCAAATACATCGTGACCGTTATTGGCGCTGATGACTTTATAGCCTTCCCGCGCTAGGTAGAGTTGAATCAATTGGACAATTTCTTGCTCGTCATCAACAACTAAAATAGTTTCTCCTGCCATACTAGAAATCCTCCTCAGTAACGGAACAGCGTGGTAGAAAGAACGGTGTTACCGCTCTCAAATGTTTACTTTCATTATAGAACGATTCTCTTAGACATTTCTATCCTTTTATTGACAGATAAAGAGATTTGGTACGATTCTTTCCTCGAAGTAGGCACTTTGATCTGCTTCTAAATCCCTGTATCTATGAAAAATGTGAAAAAATAGTCATATTTCGACTTAATTTGACGGAAAATTTGGATGAACTTAATTGAATCTTTATGTTCCTATGCTAAGCTACCTAAGTCTCTATGTAAAAAGTACGAGAGGGGCTGCGAAGTAATGAGTCATAAGGCTGATTCGGATATTCCCAAACATTCATCGTTACAGAAGGATACATTCGTACGCCAATTCATCGAGCAGGCTTGGGATCTGTTTAGCATATTTGATGTTTATGGAAATTTGACCTACGCCTCCAAGAATTTTAGTGAAGTGATAGGATTTATACCTACTGACTTTCAGCAGGTTGTGGACTTTATTGATTCGGAATATGGTATGGATTTACATAAAATGTTTATCAAAACCTTGCAAACTTGCAACAGCAGTAAGCTGGAATTTCGAGCGAGAGGCGTTAATAAGAATATTATCTGGTTCGAGTGTACCGCGATTCCAATTCGTAATGATGAGGGTGTTCTAGCCGAGATTTCTTTCGTGCTTACTGATATCACGCTGCGCAAAAATCAAGAGAGCCGTCTTATCGCCATGGCTTATCATGATCCTCTGACAGGTTTGCCTAATCGGCGAATGTTTAAGGAGCATCTGCAGCAAATGCTTTTGAAAGCTAATCGAACGAAGAGACCATTTGGACTTCTATACTTAGACATAGATGATTTCAAAGTGATAAATGATACGATGGGCCATGATGTAGGAGACGCATTCTTGCAGGATTTCACTCACCGCATCAAAGGTTGTCTCCGTGAGGTTGATATGTTCGCCCGCATGGGAGGCGACGAGTTCACCATTTTATTACCCGCGGTGGATTGTAAGGAGCACGTGGAAAGAGTCGCCCAGCGCATCATTCAGTGTTTTGAACAGCCATGGGACATACAAGGGCAGCAGTTTCGCGCAACAGTCAGTATGGGGATAACGATGTACCGCTCGGGTGAAACCGATGCGACTAGTATGTTGAAAGAAGTAGATATTGCCCTATATAAAGTGAAGGGCAAAGGCCGCAACCACTACCAGTTTTATTAGAAACCGTTACTCGGAGCTGAATGCTCTAAAGTAACGGTTTTTTGGTATCCCCAATATTTACTCCTAGCACATTCAAATTCTTTCTAGCAAAATAGAGGAAGCAGCTAGATGCTAGAAATGGGGGGTGGCCGATGAAGAAAACCAAAAATCGATGGAGGAAATTCGTGGTTATACTGTCTGTGGCGGGGCTTTTGACAATAGCAACAAGCTCAGAACCTAGTATTAAGGCTGAAGCTAGCTCGTCTCAAGGAAAGTTTACGATGTCCTATCTCTTCTTTGGCAATTCAAATTTATATACCTCACAAGTGGATAAAAGCGGTCAGACACTGGATGTCGTCTCGCCTAGCTATTTTCATATTCATGCAGATGGTAGTTTGCAATTATCCGATTCTCTACAGGACTCGTTCATTACCGACATGCATCAGCGAGGGAAGAAGGTTGTCCCTTTTCTTAGTAACGATTTCGATAGGACGCTAGGTGAGAAAGCCATTGATAATCGAGAAGCGCTTGTTAATCAAATTGTTGCGGCAATCAAGGACCATAAGTTGGACGGCATTAATATGGATATCGAGAATGTGGATGCAGCTTACCGGGATAAATATACGGATATGGTCAAAATGCTGCGCGATAAACTCCCGAGCGGGATGGAAGTATCAGTGGCTGTAGCAGCGAATCCTACAGGGGCGACGAGCAGCTGGATTGCTTTGTATGATTACAAGGCATTAGCCGCGGTGAGTGATTACTTAATGGTTATGGCTTATGATGAAAGCTATCCAGGAGATCCGACCCCGGGACCTGTGGCAAGTTTACCCTTTGTCGAGAAAACGATTCAATACGCAGTAGCGCAGGCACCAGCAGATAAAATAGTTCTTGGTATTCCGTTCTACGGGCGGTACTGGAATCAAAATGCTGCCGCTAATGGCTCAGGTGTATCCGCTCAGGCGTTAATGCAGCTAATTGACACCTATAAAGGGACTGTGCGGTATGACGCTGCTAGCCAATCACCGGTAGCTACTTTCACGATAAGCCCAACCGATGCAGCGTCTAGCCTATATGGCAATAAGCTCGGCCCCGGCACCTACACAGTGTGGTTTGAGAACGAACAGTCGCTCAAAGAAAAGCTGAAATTGGTAGGCAAGTATAACTTGAAAGGGACTGGAAGCTGGAGCTTGAATCAGGAGACGAGCGATACATGGGACTATTACAGTCTCTGGTCTGATGGGTTTTATTTCGCCGACATGCAGAAGCATTGGGCGCAAGCTTATGTGCTAGCCGCTGCGAACCGAGGCTGGATGCTGGGCACAGCCTCTGACCGGTTCGCGCCGGACGCAGCGCTCACACGGGCTGAAGCCGCGACGATTATCGTTCGCGTCCTGGGCTTGAAGGGCGAGGCGGCTGCAATCGGCGCCTCGTTCAGTGATGTCCCTGCCACCCATTGGGCGTGGCAGGATATCCGGCTCGCGAAGCAGAGTGGGCTGATCCAAGGGATCAGCAGCGATCATTTCGCGCCGGATCAGATCATGACGCGGGAGCAGATAAGTGTGCTGCTGTCCCGCGCTTTGCAGTTAACTTCGCAGGCTGGCGGCGGAGCCGCTGCGAAGAGCTTCACCGATGTGCCGGCAGGCAGCTTGTCGGCAGGGGCCATCGCTTCGATGAGCAGCAATGGCCTTGTCGACGGCTTCGCGGACGGCACGTTCCGCCCGAGCGCGTCGCTGACGCGCGGGGAGATGGCGGCGCTACTTAGCCGCGCCCAGCCGCTGCTCACGAAGTGAGCCGGCTTTAGCAGAGAACCGCACCCTACTCCGGCTTGCCGAGTGGGGTGCGGTTCTTTGTTTTGCTTAACCGTAGCTGCAAGCGCTTAGCTTAGGTTATTGCCTTGCCTCGTCGCTATTTCTCGGCAGCCACGTGATTACTTGCATTGTGCTAGATATTGACTGAACATACTGCCTCCATCGCCAAGTAACCAGTGTTACCAGGAATACTCGCTCGCCGCAGCTAACAACAAATTTGATTTAGTGTCATTCAGCAGTTTTGTGAAGGGTTATAGGTTATGGTGGTTACCAATGTTGTAATTACTACAACAATTCGCACGCCAAAAGGCCATTTAGCAGCTTGAAGTTGCATTTCGTACAACAATTCTAACCCATTTCATGCGAAATCTTCTGAATTGAGTTCAATTGTTGTAAATTATGCAACAATGAAGGGAAAGAAGTAGGATCTAGGTCGCAATTGTTGCACTTACTACAACATCACTATAAAGCCCCCTAATTAAGTTGGACACTTTTAGGCTAAGAAAATACAATGAAATTAGCCGGAGGTTGTTCGTATGAGGGTAAAGCATAGCAAGTTTGACGAACTGAGAA
>NZ_JCAUAS010000011.1:0-201264 GCF_059692075.1 Paenibacillus sp. J31P190
AGAATTTCTCGAGAAGTTAAAGAAAAATGAAGTAAAGCCGTTTAAACTCGCAATTTAATAAGTAATCTGTTGCTTTAGTCGACTAGTGTCCAGTATTAGGGGGTTAGACCGTAATGTTGTACAAACTGCAACTTCAAGTTGCAAAATAGACTTTGGGCGTGTGAATTGTTGCATGAAATACAACACTGGTAATCACCTGAAGCCTATCTACCTCACGAAAGCTTAACAGCACCTCCACAGGGTACAGGATCTCGCCAAGCTTAAAGTGACCTTCCGCTCCTCAGCAATCTATCCCTTAATCCCCGTACCCGCGATTCCACCGACAATATAGCGCTGCGCGAAGAAGAACACAGCCAGCGGCGGAATGGAGATCAAGCAAGTAATCGCCATAATCGACTGCATATCGACGCCAAACATCCCTTTGAACTGCGACAATCCAAGCGTCAGTGTGTATTTCGACTGATCATTGAGGAAAATGAGCGGTCCCAGATAATCGTTCCAACAACTCATAATCTGAAACACGCCGACTAAAATGAGCGATGGTCCCATGAGCGGAACAATGATCCGCACAAGAATGGCAAATTTGTTAGCCCCATCGATCGTTGCCGCCTCATCTAGCTCGCGAGGAAGCGTCAGAATGAACTGTCTCAGCAAGAAGATATAATAAGCCGAACCGAACCACGACGGAACAATAAGCGGTTTGAGCGTATTAATCCAGCCGAGGTAGTTAAACTCCATATACTGCGGGATCATGGTGACTTCCCAAGGGATCATCATCGTTGCAAGCACAATCAGAAACAGCAGATCGCGCCCTTTAAATTGGAATCTCGCAAACCCGTAGGCTACAAGCGTACAGGATATCAATTGGCCGAGCGTTGACATCAACGTCACGATGACGGTATTTTTCAGGAATAAGTTAAAAGGCTGAATCGTCCACGCTTCGGCGAAATTACTGAATTTCCAAACCGAAGGAATCCATTTTGGCGGGAAAAGGTACAGCTCCGCTGGCGATTTCACTGCCGTCGTCACCGCCCAGAACAGCGGAGCGACGAACAGCAGTGAGCAGACAATCAGCATCGTATATACGATGATCCGTTTCATGCTGACCGCCTCCTTCCGCCGGATTTCACTTTCTTGTGTGACTTTTGCTTCATTTCGCCTTCATAGAACACCCAAGCCTCTGACGACTTGAATACAAGGAATGTCAGACTGAGCACAATAAGGAACATGAACCATGCGTTTGCTGCGGAATAACCCATTTTAAAAAACTTAAAGGCATTCTCGTACATATACATCGCGTAAAAATACGTTGATTTCATCGGACCGCCTCCTGTGAGCAGGAGCGCAAGGGTTAACTGTTGGAACGCCGCGATAATGGACGTAATCAGATTGAATATAATTGTCGGGCTGAGCATCGGAATCGTAACGCTGAAGAATTGTCTGAGCTTACCCGCACCATCTATGGAAGCAGATTCGTATAGATCCTTTGGTATCCCCTTGAGCCCTGCGAGAAAAACGAGCATCATCGAGCCTTGTCCCCATAAGCTGGCAACGACCATCGCTACAAGAGACCATTGTTTACTATTCAACCAGTCAGGACCCTGCACACCGATAATTGACAGAAAATAATTCAGAATACCGTAATCTCCGCTGTACACCCAGGACCAGATCATAGCTAGCGCCACGCCCGAGATCACAGAGGGTAGGTAAAACGCGGTTCGAAAAATCGCGCTGCCGCGAATTTTCTGATTAAGCAGAATCGCTAGTCCAAGCGCAACCGCTATATTGAGCGGAACAAACAGCGCTGCGAACTTGATTGTCACGCCGAACGACTTCCAGAACAGCGGGTCTTTCGTAAACATATCCACATAATTGTCTAAACCGATAAAGCGTACTTTACCTACAATCGGCCAATCAAAAAATGAAATAATAAGCGAGAATAACAACGGCCCTAAAGTGAACACTAGGAATCCGAAGATCCATGGAAAAATGAAGAGGTAGGGAGTTACCCCACCCCAACTGAGTTTCCTTCTAGACTTGAGACTGGCCATTGGTTTCCCTGCGTTTGCTTGCTGCGGGTAGGTCTGAGCCATCTCCCTAACCTTCTTTCTGTAGAAATCTTATTTCAAATAACGCTCGCTGTCTTTGACGGCTTGATCCAGCGCATCCTGCGCATTACTGCCAAGCACGGTAGCTTCGACGGCCGAAGATAGCTGCCGGTTCACTTCATTCCACTTGGCATTGAGCAGGAATGCCGGCGAATTGTCGGAGCGCTGCAGCATCGTGTAAAACGGCTTGTACAGAGGATCCTGATCCTTCTTAAGCTCGTTGACGACACTTACTCTGACAGGCAAATCCGCTACGCGCATCTTGATCGCTTCGCTCCCAACATAATATTTGATAAACTCCCAAGCCAGATCCTTCTGTTTCGAATCCTTCGCAATAGATAGGGCAGATTCAGCAATCACGCCTTTGACTGGTTTGCCTGGAAACGCAGGCATCTCCACTGTCCCTACATCAATCCCTGCTTCCTTGAACGATTCCAGCGGCCAGATACCGCTTTCCCACATGGCGATTTTGCCGCTTTTGAAGATATCCTCGCCGCTTTGCTGTCCTTTGCCTCCGGCCAGCACGGCCGAACCGTTCTTGACCATATCCCCGAACATTTGAATAGCTCCGGCTGTTGCTTTACTGTTCATGAAGCCATTTATCGTTTTGCCGTCATTAGAGATATAAGAGCCGCCGTTACTCCATACAAATCCTTGCAGATCGTACGTATCGTTATCCGCTCGAACACCGAATCCATACTGTTTCTTAGCTTTATCCGTCAATTTCTTGGAGATTTCCTGGAAATCATCCCATGTCCAACCGTCCTTTGGATAAGGAATCTTCGCATCATCAAACATCTTCTTGTTGTAATACACGACACGAGTCGTGAAACCAGCTGGGATTCCATAGAGCTTGTTCTCGATCGTCGCGTAATTGAACAACCCTTTGTAGAAATCATCCTTTTTCAAATCCTTGTCCCCATCAGCGTAGCTGCCCAGCGGTTCAAGAGATTGATGATACGTTGGGAAATCCCACATGTACATCACATCCGGAGGATTCGTAGCGCCGAAACCCGCAGCTAGCTTCTGGTCGAAACCGTCTGCGTACGCTTCTACCTGAACCTTCGTTCCTGGATGGTTCGCTTCGAACTTCTTCGCGATATCCTGCTCGATCTTCAGCGCATCCCCGGTATCCCATGTAGCGAATCGAAGCGTCTTCTCTTTGGCAGCATTGTTACCGTTCGCCGGTTGTGTCGCCTTGCTAGTCGTACCTTCGTTATTACTGGTGCATGCTGTGAGCGCAGTCATCGCCATTGCACTCGTAAGAACAATGAGTGAAAGTTTCTTGATCATTCTGTCAGCTCCCCTATCCGTGAATGAGTATATAATAATTGAACCGCTTTCATCATAACTAAAATGAAAGCGGTTCAAAACCGATAACTATTCGAATGTTTGTGCGTTTTTGTTCGATTCACCGAGGTGGGTGTCCATATGTTCGGAGGGTGCCGTCTTTATGTTCGGCGCGGTACTGACTTGGCGTTTGGCCAGTGCAGCGCTTGAACCATTTGCTGAAATATTTGCTGTCTCCAAGCCCAGTACGTTCAGCAATATCCTGCATCGTGAGCGGCGTATCCTTTAATAAACAGTAGGCCAGCTTGAGCTTACGCTTGTATTGAAAAGCAACAAAGCTGTCTCCCAGCGTTTTCTTGAATATGATAGAGAAGTGGCTTCGGCTGAGACCAACCTGTCCAGCCACATCGCTGACAGACCATTCCGCCGCCGGATTGTCATGCAGAAGCTTAACCGCTTTCCAGATCGGCTCCGGCCAATCTGCGGCTGTTACGCCATAGGCTTTCTCCAATTCCGCTGCTTTATGCAGGGCTAACAACGCTTCAAGACGTTCCTCTGTGCTTGTTAGCGGCCCTCTCCTCGCCCACTGCAGCTTCGCATTCTCGCTCTTTCTCTCCACAAGCAAGCTCTCCGCAGCATTCAGAAGCGACTCAGGCACAATATAGTAGCAGCGCTCATCCCCATATGGAATGACTGCCCCTTTACACAGCTGACGATCCTCCTCAAGCGCTTCCTTCAACAAATCGAGCCAAGACGCCTCACACCCGGAAGTCTTGATCAAAAAGACATAAACCGGTTCACCATGGAAAGACCACACCTCACGGGTACGTTTCTCCATCTCCCCAACAAGCTTGTCATTATGGCCATTCAGCCAAGCATAAAGCAAGGTGCCCAGCCGCTCATCTTCGTCTTCGCTGCTAACTGTCGTGGCGACATTTGGTGCCGAAGGAGTTATCGCAAGCTCATGTTGAAACTTCGCCAGCATGCCTTCCAGCTCCTCATCCTCAAAGGCGGTTTTGAGCAGATAACCAGCTGCTCCCAGCTTCATACCCTGCTGAGCGTACTCGAAATCCCGGTGGCAGCTGAGCAGAATGATTTTCGTATCGGGAGCCGCTTCCTTGACTCGGCGTGACAATTCAATGCCATCCATTTCAGGCATAACAATGTCGGTAATGACGACTTGAGGCCGATGCTCAAGGAAAGCTTCCCAGGCTTTGCGGCCATTCGGGGCGTCCGCCACCACTTCCATTCCGTATTTATCCCAAGGAACCGTGGAACGAAGTCCTTTACGGACGATACTCTCGTCATCTGCGATAATTAC
Source organism: Paenibacillus sp. J31P190 (assembly GCF_059692075.1). NCBI lineage: Bacteria > Bacillati > Bacillota > Bacilli > Caryophanales > Paenibacillaceae > Paenibacillus > Paenibacillus sp. J31P190. Next base: position 4,720 of record NZ_JCAUAS010000011.1, read on the forward strand.
CTTAATGCTCTTGATAGTTTCCATGCGGACTCTCCTCCTTCTTAGGCCATTCTATGATGATCGTTGTCCCTTCACCCTGGATGGATTGCATCGTTAACCCATACTGCAGGCCAAAATGCAATTTGAATTTCTGATCGGCATTTTGCACGCCCAGACCTCCTCTGCCCTTACGATTCGTATCGCTTGGCCGAAGCAGCCGCTTCAGCTTGTCCGCTGGAATACCCGCTCCATTATCGGAAAGTGTGAGCAGCAAATGATTCCCTTCATCCCGAACGGATAAGCGGATTACCCCCTTGCCGTCCTCGAAGCCGTGGAAGAAAATATTCTCGAACAAAGGCTGCAGTGTCATGCGGGGAATCAGATAACGCTTGAGCAGTTCATCGCATGCCAGTTCATACTTGAAAACGGGGCCATATCGGACCTCTTGGATTTTCAGAAAATGCTCAATCATCCGCAGCTCTCGGCCAAGCGGTATCAGCTCCTGCGAGATATCCAGATTACCTTCGAGTACCATCGTGAGGTGGTACAGCATTTGACGAATATCCTCAGCTCCCTGAAGTCTGGCTTTCCATTGAATGGAGTTAAGCGTATTGAAGAGCAGATGCGGGTTGATCTGATAATGAAAGGCCTTCAGCTCCGCTTCCTTCTTGAGCCGCTCGCTCCGTTCAACCTCGCCAATCAAAGTCTGTATGCCGCCCACCATATTGTTAAAGCTTGTATCCAAAATGCCCAGCTCATCCTTGGCTTCGACCTGAGTCCTCGTATGCAGCTTACCGAAGCTGACTTTCTGCATCGCATCCTTAAGACGGCGAATCCGCGCTGTGAATCGGGAGGAGAAGAGATACGCAAGCCCAAAGGCTAGCAGACATGAAGCTACAGCAACCATAATCGTATTCGATCTAATAATGCCGGAGGAGCGATAGAACGATTGGGCAGGCAGCCTCGCCTCGATCGTCCAATGATTAGCCGCAAGTGTTTTGTTCCAAACAATATCACTGGTTTGCGAAGTGAAGACAGTTGCTGTCTCATATATACTTCGTCCCTGCGGATCTGCTATTTTTAGATGAGCCTTCGTATCGTTCTCGAACAGCTTGAACATATGAAGCAGATCTTCCGCATTCTCCTCGATAAGAATCTTGCTGCCCCGCAGCGCGCCGTATGGATTGTTAATCGGGACAGCTAAGCCCAGCACGGGCATCCCGGAATCTTCGGTTTCTTTCATCCCATGATTCTGAGCATAGAAACCCAGCCAGTACTTCCCTTCATTAGCATCAGACATGGATTGCCAAGCCGGAATACGGCTGAGCTTCGACACATCGAGATTATTTTCTCCATAATAGTAACCGGAGCTGGTAATAATGTAGATGCCTGTCGTTCGGTCGGTTTTAAGCGCTTTCAGAAGAACTTCAAAATCATCCTTATCCATAATCTCTTTATAAGTCGTCGGAACCTGGTTCCCTAGATCAACCCTTGCAGGATCAAGTAAATAGGAATAAACCGTCTCAGTCGTCTGATTCATCCGATTCAAATATGAACTCATCTGCTGCTCCAACTGCGCCACAGCGTTCTCGCCGTATTTGCCAAACTGAGAGTTAATGACCTTAGCGGACTGGTAATAAGACAAGGCCCCAAGCGAGAGCAGCGGAATTATCGTCACAATGAGAAAACAGAAGAGCAGCTTCGTGCGAATGCTCCTATAAGAGCCAGACAAAAGGCGGATATTGAGTCGCTTAAGCAAATAATCTTTGATGATCGCACCCTCCCCTTGAGCTTTCTCTATAAAATCATACATTTGAAGTGTAGCATGGAACACTTTCAGCGAACAATGTATCTTCCATCCATGAGAGAGTCCCTGACGGCGTTGGCTTCACCATTCCATTATGAGATCCGATCCCCAAAACGGGAAAAGCACCACCCCTCTGCTAATGTATAGCAGGGAGAAGTGCAGGTTTTATTTAGGTTGTGTACTCATTACCTAGAATCAAGAACACACTCGATGTCCATGTAAAGGCACGATCACGCAAGCCTTGTCCCGTAATCGCGTCAAAATTCTCGGCCATTCCGCTGCGATCCAGCATGGTGCAGAATCGGCGCGCTACCTCTTCTGCCAACTCACGATCACCCGCCGCGGCTGCTCCTTCCACGAGAAGCATGGTCGAAGGAGCCCAAATCGGGCCTCGCCAATAGCCATCCGGATTGTAGAAAGGACTTTTCACGCTCTCTGTCGCCCAACCATTAATGGTTAAGAAACGCTCTTCATCCCTTAGCCCCTTCAGCAAAGCTGTGCGGATAGGCTCTGGCAGACGTTTGCCCAGAAGGATTGGAACGAACAAGAGGAGGCTGTCCCCTTCGGATAACTCATGCGTGCCGGAGCGGCAAGCCGTGAAACGGCCATCCTTCCAGAAATGACTGATCATCTTCTCCAGTGTGCCCTCAGCAAGCCTCCGCCATTCTTTGGCATCTGCCGCATGCCCGAGCAGTCCCGCAATCTCAGCGAGCAGTTCTGCTTGAAGAATGAGAAAGGCCGCTAAATCTGGGCTTTCTACTGGAATGCCATTATTGAAGGCTGTGCTGTTATCCCAGCCAGAGTCATTGCCGTGATTGTATTGGGGAATCCCGTCTCCATCGCCGTCGCGATATCGGAACCACCATTTCGTCCATTTGGAGAGTGGTCCATAGACCTCCCGAAGCTGCGCATCCTTAATATAGTCCGTTCTGGCCATCATCCAAGAAAGCGTCCAACCATGTATCGGCGGCTTGTTGCAGTTCCAGAGCTCATACTTATTATTGATGAAATCAGGAATCAAACCGCTCTCATCCTGGCGGTCAAAGAAAATCATGAATTGATCCCACGCCAGCTTCGGATCATGGCGAACAAGCGCCATCGCATTGAAGCAGTGATCCCAGCTCCAAATATTCGTCATCCAGTTCTTCGACATATACATCGCCGGCCTTGTCAGGCACCCCTCTGCCGGAACGAGACAGGACCACGTGATATAAGCCGCAAGTTCCCGACTTTCCTGCCAACGTTCTGGCAGTGGCAGTGTGCGATCAAGCCATAGGTTAAACTCTTCCTTGACTTGTTTCACAGCATCATCGAAGGATTCCCAAGCAGCGCGCGGCTCCCACACGGTGTGGAATTCCTCTACAGCAAACTCGGATATACCCGATTTGCGGTCAGGTAAGAAATCTGCGATTACATAGGAGCTTTTGATTTTGTCCCATGGCACTTCCATCTTCAAGTCGCCAACCAGCGCGGTCAGCATGAACCTGCATTCATGGGTGAAGCTGTTCACTTCCCAGCTGCTAGAGTCTGCTTGATAAGCGTAATCGTAAGCAGCCGTGCGGAAGGTTAAGCGGATTCCACAGCCTTTCGTGCGAATCCGAAAGGTTCGGCGATCGGAGATACAAATCTCAGCCGTTAAGCCTGCCGTCGATTCAAGCCGGATTAGCTCCGGGCAAGCTATTGCCTGGAATGACACGGATTGACCGTTTTCATCCAACATATCCATATGAAATGCCTCGCCAAATTTATCGTCGCCGCCACGAACGGTACGCAGATACAAGCCTTGTTGTCTATCTTGAGCTTCAGGCAGAATCGAGATCGCTAGGAAGGATTCTCTCCGGCTGAAAGGTACAACGTTCAGGTCAAAGTTCATAATTCATTCTCCTTTACGAAAAAACAGTATGCGCTTTCATTGTACCGAATGGAGTATGGAGGAAGAACCGACAGTTGTTTGTGAAGGGTAGGTAATTTGTTGCGTGTTGAGGATTGCGATGGGGCGAGGGGGAATTTTGTTCGGCGTGATTAGTCATATTGTTCGAAAATAAAAAACCTCCCATCGTGGAAGGTTGATTTTGTGAATATCGCTTTAAGAATATGACCATAATCCAATAGGTATCCTTCTTGTTTGGATGGCTATTACTTCTGTTGAACTTTTACACCTTTAATCAGAAGCCAGAAAGCTAATGACAGCTCTCCAATCACACCAGGTACGGCTACAATCAGCTGGAATATCGTTTTGTAGTCGGCGTAGTTGGGTAGAAGAAAATGTGCAATACTATCTATGACATATCCAGCAGATGCAAGGATCAAGAAGATCCCAATTATTTTTGGTATATAGCCTCCTGACTTGATGATTAAATAACCAACGATTAACAAATGAAATCCAAAGAATACTAATCCAATCAGCCATCCATTTTTAAATGCATCGATCAGCAACATCAGCTGAGCGTATAACTTTAACTGATCTGTTGTGAATACCGTGAAGTAATTAGCACCACTTAGAAGTGGTAAAACATTCAACAAATTAGACAAGGCGACTCCAAAAATGGCGGTATATACCAACCTAAACCAAGCCGCGAACATGGCAAGATTCTTATTAACGGGTTTGAGCAAAACATACAGTGCCCAAGCTACCAGCACATCAAGAATAAGCACGATGACAAAGCTGATAAATCCACTCCGAAATAACATCTCATTGGCTATGATATTATTAGCAGTAGCTGCTGCATCATCCGGTTTAATAAGACCCTCAAGAACAGAAAAATTTGAAAACATAGCAAGTATAGCCATAAGTATAAGCCCGAACCCAGCGACTCTAGCATAAAAAAGCGGTGAAGCTTCGGTGTTACGGTTTATCATTTCTAACCCCTCCTAATTTTCCTCAAAAGAGAACACTTCTTCCAACGTTAAGCCGAAGACGCGAGCAATACGAAAAGCCAATTCTAGGGAAGGGGAGTAATTCCCTTTCTCAATTGCAACAATCGTCTGTCGTGTCACCCCTGCTTTATCCGCTAATTGTTGTTGGGTCATTTCATCATGATTAAAGCGTAAAGTTCGAATCTTGTTGCTAATATGTGCTTTGCCCATCTTAGACTCCTCTCCGATAGAGATACAGCTGTGTGATGATTCCAATCACCTCTGACAATAACCCTGAACTAATCAGTATGATGAACATAAAATAGGGTGGTTGATCCATGACCAGCGGTATCATGGATAGAAGAAAACCAATGATAAATACATAATGAGAATTTCTCGTGGATTTCAATTCAATTAATTTGTCCAGCTCATCTGTAACTCGAGGTTCTTTCTCATTCGTTGCTATGGTATTGATCATACTGAATACGATATGAATGATGATTTTTGCTATAATCGACACCGGGATTAAGATTAAGATGAAGGCTCCCCAGAAGCTAAATGTATTCGAGGTGTGAAAGCTCCCTTCTTGATACTTTTGATACACATACATGCTATAGATAGAAAAAATGAGTAAAGTGGTAAACAAAGATACGATGTTTTTCTTTTCTTGAAAGGACATATTCACCTCTCCTTTTCTGTTAATATTTATAAATAAGTAAAGTATTATTTACATATCATATTATTAACTATACATTATGTCAAGTATTCTTTACATAAATAGGAGAGATCCTGTGCAAAAAATAGTCGAAGATGACTGAGAGATATACTGTGCGACAATTGGGAACAGTCCCTACGCAAAAAGAGCAAAGGCAGTTAGCCCTTGCTCTTTTTGCAATTAATCTACTGTAGAATCCAAATGGCATTCTTCCAGTTTTAACACTTTTGTTTTGTATTTCCACTTGTAGCCCAGCCACAACATCAAGAAAAATGGAATTCCAATATAGGAAGCGAGTAAGAACATCCAGTCCACCTGACCGTCTGAAAACGCGCTAATGCTTTGGCCAATGATGACAATCATACACATTACACCTGCCAAAATCGGCCCGAAAGGGAACCACATGGAGCGGTATGGAAGATCAGCTACTTTGTACCCTTGTGCAACGTAAGCTTTACGGAAACGGTAATGGCTAATTGCAATACCAAGCCATGCGATGAATCCAGACATACCTGATGCGTTTAATAGCCAAATGTACACTTTGCCATCACCAAAGAAAGAGGCCAGGAACGCGAGCATTCCGATTGCAGCTGTCGCGAGCAGGGCGTAAACTGGAATCCCGCTTTTATTTAATTTCGTGAACAATTTAGGCGCTTTTCCTTCTTTCGCCAATACCCACAGCATGCGTGTGGAAGCGTACATCCCTGAATTACCTGCGGATAAAACCGAGCTTAGGATAACGGCATTCATCACAGAAGCTGCTATGCTTAAGCCTGCTTTTTCGAAAATAATCGTAAACGGACTTGCCGCTACGCTGTCGCTAGAGAGTGTATCTGTGGAATACGGAATCAGCATGCCAACAACGAAAATCGCCAAGATGTAAAACAATAGAATTCTCCAGAACACGCTGCGGATCGCGCGAGGTACGCTCTTCCGAGGATTCTCGGACTCCCCTGCTGCAACACCGACGAGTTCTGTTCCTTGGAAGGAGAAGCCAGCAGCCATACAAACCCCAAGTACGGCAAGCAAGCCGCCCGAAATCGGCGCGTCACCTGCTGTAAAATTACTGAATCCAATCACTTCTCCGCCCCAGATGCCGACGATCATTAGCAATCCGATACCGATAAACACAGTAATTGTTACAATTTTTATCATAGCGAACCAATATTCCGACTCGCCATAGCTTTTAACAGACAATAAATTAAGACCAACCATCAAGGCAAGGAATAAAGCACTCCATAAGAACGAGGGGCTGTCAGGCAGCCAGAACTTAATAATTAATGTCGCCGCGGACAACTCTGCCGCGATTGTAATTGCCCAGTTGTACCAATAATTCCACCCTAGCGCGAAGCCAAAGGATGGATCTACGAATTTCGTTGCATAGGTACTGAAGGTTCCAGATACCGGCATATATGTCGCCATTTCTCCCAAGCTTGTTACCAAGAAGTAAACCATTATTCCAATGATGAAGTATGCTAACAGCGCGCCGCCTGGTCCTGCCGTATGAATCGCCCCGCCGCTGGCTAGGAACAATCCTGTTCCAATCGATCCGCCGAGTGAAATCATCGTCATGTGGCGCGACTTTAGACCTCTACGTAACTTGTTCTCTTTCAATTTCTGTACGCTCCCTTTTACATGTATTCCATTAGTTTTCTTTAAATAGAAGACTATCAACGCAAAAAAGCCGCCTCTCTTCATAAATAAAGTTAGGCCGCTTCTACTCCCTCATTTATCCTGTTTCAAGATAGCACAACACACTGTTTTGGATTCAACAGTATGACAGTTCCGCTCCTTTCGGAAACGGCCCCAGCCAAGCGCGGTCAGTATACCGTGCGGCTTCGGCAATGTTGCCTTTTCATCGGAATCAACAGTCTTTACTGGACTTCCTCCGACGTACTCTTCAACATCGCGACCTCTACCTCATCTAGGTTGATGAGGGTTCATATTTAGTTTTCATAACTTTTACTATTTTAATTAGCTTCAGGTTATTAATCAATAGATATTTATTCCAATTTGAATAGGATAGCTCTAGACATTTATATTGTGTTTTACTGTCACGTGATTCATATTTATATGGATAAGCCTTTATTTTCAAATTAAATCGACTGGTTGAGGTGAACTGCTATGAAAGAACAAAAAATACATACGTATGAAGAGGCCGTTCAACTAATTCATGAAGTCGGTATTCTACCTTTAGCTCCCTTAATTCCAGATCACCCTTCACTCTATCAGGTCACTCACGGTGAACCGTGGTTAACTGGCACTGATTTAGATCCTTGGGTGTGGCGAGCACGGTTTCCGAGCGACGGTACGGCTGCCTATGGCAAATTCCTAAAGAAAAAATCAGTTTTCATTTCACGCGAACTGTTTCCATGGATCAAAGCCATATTAGGAAGCCCTCAACCCATTGAAGAACGCTATAAGAACGGCATTGTCTCAAAAACTTCTGTAGAGCTTCTCCAGCAAATCAAAGAAGACGAAGGGATTGAAACAAGGTCGTTAAGATTTAAATCGGGCATGAACGCCAAAGAAATGAAAAAAACCTTTGGACAAGATTTATTGGATTTACAAGGCACGTTGGATATCGTCATTTCCGGTGTCAAAGAAAGCAGAATATCGTTAAATGAGAACAGCGCATGGCAAAGCACTTCATTCGAAACAGCGGATCATTGGATGGAGAGCGTTGGATTACATGAATTCGACATTGACCCTAAGATTGCCAAAGAAAAATTGCACGCTCGATTAAAAAACAGTTGTAGTCCCGATTCAATGAAATTTTTCACTAAACTGTTTCAGTTCGAAGCCTAGTCTTAGGTTAACATTTTAAATTATAAATCAATTAAATAATATCGATGTATCCTCAGACTCATAAATTTGAGCCGCGCAATGATCCAATAAGTTGTTAACCTTCCGATATAACGCACCTCCAATACTTAACCGTTTGACTCCAAGCTCCTTGAGCTTATTGCAATTAGTGAGTCCCGGCAAAGACATAATATTTAGCGGCGCAAAATTCAATCATTTCGCCGTCTGAATATCCTAAGCTTTGTGCTACTCCCCAACTCGTTGTACCGATGGCTTTGAATCCGGCTTTCTCAAGTGACAGAGCGGAGAGTAGGTCCCAGGCGTTCCCCAGCAATAAAACTTCATTGGATTCATGCAGCGCGTTAAACTCCTGAACTAGTCCTGCTCATAATTCGACTCTCTTCTACACCCTCATTCGTGAACTGCATAACGAAACTTATACTATTGAAACAATTAACATGATTAAAGGAGCATCGGAATGCTGACCAATATGGAGGAAAGAAAAATCACTAATGGAGATATTGACCTGATGATTGCCGAGATAGAGGAAGGCTGGAGAGAGTTGAGTATGATCAGTAGGTCTTGTCGGGATATTAGGGAGGATCTGGTTAGGCTAACGCAAGTTTTGGATGAAATCTTTTATTAAATACTGGTGTTACTTGTTAAAATGGAAACATCTTTCAATGCCTTTGTAAGACATTTATGTTTTAATGAACATATAGTTAATTGAAATTTCAGAGAAAAGGAGTTAATAACTATGAAAATAGCCTCTTTTCTATTACCCAAAGAGAAGGTTGCCTTTATCACATCGTCTGCTTCCATGCGGGAAGCCTTAGAAGAATTAGAAAATCACTATTACACAGCACTTCCCCTAGTTGATAGTGACGGGAAATATGTAGGCACATTGTCGGAAGGTGACCTGTTGTGGACGTTAAAAAATACACCTGGGATTCATTTTGATAATATCCATCAAGTGCCCGTGAGCGAAATCGAGAAGCATATTCATAATGAGTCTGTGTCAATTAATGCACACATGGAGGATATGCTGGCGTTAGCAGCCGATCAAAATTTTGTTCCGGTTGTTGATGATGACCATATTTTCATAGGCATTATTCGTCGAAAAGATATTATTGAATACTATATGAGAAATATAACCGATTAATGAACCCAGTGCCCATGATTCAAGTTCCATGAGGATTGACTTGGCAAGGCAATAACCTTTCCCCTTTTATGCTACTACATCGAAATCTCTATTCAAGACACTAAGCCTCCATACATTGCCGAATGAACAATCAATCCCAAATAAACGTTTATTGTGTTAAATTGTCCGTTAACAGAACAAGCTGCCCAATTAAATTGCGGCAGCCTAGTTGTGATATTGAGCATTGCTCTTCGTTAGCTAAAGAATGCACAACATATTTCATCATGATTTAGTTAGTTGTTTTCTATCTTCTACTTGTGGCGGTTCCTCCATCCAACCGTGTTTGATCATTAGTTCGCCACCGTCTTTGACAAAGGGTACAATTTTCTGAGTAAGTCGAGCCAATGTCAACAGCAAATCATTTCGTAAGCTAAATGCTCCACCAAGTGCATTGCTCCCAATACTAAATGATCCTAACAAGTTAGTGATATACATCATTAACTTATCCGAAAATGGAGCAACAGTAGAATTCGTCGCTTTCCCTGCAGGAGTAGCTGGCGGCTCTATGTAATCTTGACGTAAAAATTCACCTAAAGTGGTTTCAACGTCCTTTGATAATTTCATTCCTTCAATAAAATAATCTTTGACATGTTTATCATTTGCTACTTGGGCGAATCCAATCATTAATTGCATGCCTGTAAGGTTTGTTTCAATGGCATGATGTATAAGGGAAATTTCAATTGCATTTAATGATCTTGTTTCCCTTAACAAATTAAACCCTGATAAATAATTTTTATCCTTAATAAAGGAAATTTCTTTGGGCATTGTCATAAAAGGCGGGCGGACAAGAACACCTTTATCTAAAAGAAACTCTGTACATTGTTCAAACATCTCTTGTGCGTTTGCTGTTAATTGCTTAAATAGTTGTCTTATATCTTTACGATAGGACATCGTTGAGTACAACGCAAAAAGACTAGCTTCAATCTTGCTTATCATATGCAAAAACATGGGTTCATACAGATAATCAAATAACTTAGGAACTCCTTTATTAACGTCGTTCGCTGTAAAGCCAAGTGGAATAACGGCTCCTTCTTGTTGGAAAATAGTTATTATGGATTCTACAATTTGTTCCGATGAATCGTAAGTTGACTTTAAGATTTGTTGAATTTCTTCATTCTCAACGTGTTCAAGGAAATACTCTAAGAATCTCAATAACATTGTTTTTTCTTGATAAGTCATCCACAAGTTCCCTATTTCTGATGACGTCAATGGTACATGGTTTGAATTCATTGGCTATACTCCCTTGTTTTAATGATTATTCTTTTCCATTAACTCAATTTAAATTCCCAAGTCCCCCACAATTTGTTGTGGCTATTATTCCCTCCAACTTCGTGATTTAGTATTAAGTGCGGTTTCTTTAGCGAGAAATAAAAAGAAGCCGCATCATAGCAGCTTCAGTTAAAGTAGTTTTTCGTTAATTGTAAGGTAAATCGCCTTTTTTCTAAAACGATGTTTAAAAAGAGAAAGAAAAGCTTTTCAAGGCTTCGCTAGTACATGAATTTCAACTCCAAAACAAACTTTCATCAACCTGTTATATGTTATTATTTTAACATAACCGCTGTTATTACATGATAAGCTATTACATATACGCAAGTATTATTTTGTATATGGCCGGTCGCAATTGACCTATCCGAAGGTGAGGTCGAGCTAGTGCCTAAGATGCTGGAATCCGATGCAGATCTATTTACTGCAGCATTATCACAAACTCCGGTTTCCGTGTGGCAGCCGGACGCTGACGGTGTTTACTGCGAAGTAGATCGCGGAATCATCGAAAAGTTCACTAATAAATCTGTGAGACTGAGTACGAGAACGGATGATATCGCATATTACTTCCGTGATGATGGGACCCTATTTCGTGCTGAAACGTAAAAAAGAAGCTGGATCATTGATCTCAGCTTCTTCGTTCTTGCGTCTACCTGAAAGGAGAAATTAACCATATCGCAGGCGATACTTCATTCTATTTTCAATTCCACTATGGATACATTTTTAATTCGAACATTATCCGGTAAACAGGTTTTCTTTCTTTTCCGTTTTTAACGCAATAAACACTAGTATTGCCAAATAAAAAGCAAAGTATACATGGATAAGTTTTTTTCACTACATGATTATAAATTAGACGGTAAACCATGAAGATACATTTTTATACAATCTGTATTTTGTTTTAATGCATTTATTGTTTTTAAGTTTGGCCGTTTAAATATTTCTGGATGATCCACTTCGTTATATTCTTCCCGTACCGAAAAAGCCAGCTTTTCTTCGTCTGTGGAGAATTCCGCGTTAACATTAACTTTATTTCCACGTGCATCTAGGCGAACCCATCTTCCTATGGATGTAAGGTAAACTGCATTTAAAGCATGGATGCAGTACCCGGTATCTGGTGTGTCACCTATTGTAAGTCGTTGATAACAAAAACCAGTTGGAATCCCTTTGCTTCTTAATATGGCGCACAACAGATTAGACTTAGCGTAACAAATACCTTCCTTAAAGAATAGCGCTTCCGAGGCTTTACATGTAATTCGTGAACTATGAATATCCCAAGAATGAGATATTTCATCACGAACAAATTCATAAGCTTTTTTCACAAAATCATCTTCGTTATACGATTCGTCATATAATTCTGCTGCTTTTTCTTGAATGGAAAGGTGACTATAATCAACTTCCTCTGTTTCTACTAGATAATCTTCTAGAAAATTTGATTCACAAGATAACATCATTCCAGTTCACCCTCAATCGATTAATAACATCATGCGAACGCGTGTATAATAATACATAACATTGAATTATTATTCAATAAAATAAACACTATCGCATTTAGCAATTTCAAAGAAAGTGCTGCTGAAAAATGGATTTATTAAAGAGGGGCTTTTGCGACAAGCTGCTCTTTGGTCTGGAAAGGGCGTCATCGATTTAGAACTGTTCGGTATTTTAAAAGAGGACTACCTTTAATCAAGACTTCTTGGTATATCTTCGGGACAAGAATGTTGAGTATCCAAAAGTCCACTCATCTAAACAACAAACTCCTTAGCCTTTCAACCATACAGTCCTTGACGAATCATCGGCAGTTCTAAGCCTGCATATAGGGGATAACGGTTAACATCCAGCGCGGCCGTTAAGCTGCCATTCCTATATTGAATCGTCGTTTCCCCTTCTTTTTTAGGGACTAGTTTACCGTTTGTTGTAACCCTCCAATAACTCGGGATCTGCCGTTTAAATGAAAAAGGCAGCCGATCCAATCTGACCGGCTGCCAATATTTTTGGTTACTCCCACTTGAATGTTAGGCTGGCGATAATGAAGGCTACGAGCATCCAGCCGCCAAGCAGCGCGGCTTCACGCCACACGTCGGCAAGCGAGGCTCCGACATTCATGATTTGGCGCAGCGCTGTGGACAGATGCGAGATGGGCAGCAAATTGACTACAGGCTGCAGCCAGTCAGGCATATTCTTGATCGGAAAGAAGACGCCGCCTAGAAAAAGAAGTGGGAAGGAGACGAATCCGGCAATCGGACCAGCACTTTCTGGCGTTTTGGCAAGCGCGGCGATGATAAAGCCGATCGACATGAACGTCAATGTCCCGATTATGACGAACATGAGCAGAAGCATCCACGAACCGTTCACCTGCGTTCCGAAAATCAGGCTACCGATCAGCAATACGATTATCGCCTGCGCGCCGTTCAATACCAGTCGGGCCGTGATTTGCGCGGCAATGAAGCTGCGAGGTTGGAGCGGCGTACTCTGAAGACGCCGAAGGATACCCCGCTCGCGCCAAGATGCGATTTGGCCGGCGACCCCGTTCAGATTGTTATTCATAATCATCATAGCGACGATGCCTGGAACGAGGAAATCGATATACTTCAGGTTAAGGGATTGGACAGCTTGTGATTGAATCGTGATGACAGGGTTATAACCAACAATCTGCTTACTTATGCCATCGGCGATCTGAGACATGATGGGCAGCCCGATCTGATTGGTTGTTTGGCTCGTCTCATCGTAGTAAACGGTGAGTTTGGAACCTTGCATAGAGGATGATTTAGCGCTCACAGCATCTTCATACCCTTTTGGAACTGCGACGACAAGCTGCCGATCGCCATGCTTAAGATCTTTCATCGCCGCATTGAGATCTGTGCTCTCAGTTAATTTTAAAATGGATAGCTGCTTCATAGAGGATAGAAGCGCCTTCGACGCAGTCGTCTGGTCTTGGTCGATAACGGTGACGGAGAGCGAAGTGTTGTCCCCTTTTCCTAAGAATGAACCTAGTATCACCATGAAAAAGATCGGAAAAACGAGCGTCCAAAATAATACTTGCCGATTTCGCCCAAAAAGTCGTAACTGGGCTAAGGTCAATTGACGATACGCCTTCATTCTTCTCTCAGACTCCTTCCCGTCATGTGGATGAACACGTCCTCGAGCGTTGCCGTGCGCGTTTGCAGATCAGAAACCTTGATGTTTTGCTCAGCGGCTTGTTGTACAAATGCGGTCAGCGCATTTTGCAAATGATCCGTATACAACACAAACGTGTCTTTGCGCTGTTCAACTTGCTTCACATCAGACAATGACTGGACAAGCGTCAGCACTTCCTTCTTTCGTGCCTCATCTTCTCGGATCGGCTCCGGCAAGCGAAACTCGATGGCGCTGTCTGACTGCAGGCTGCGGACGAGCTGCTCCGGCGTATCGAGCGCAACGATTTGTCCTTTATCCATGAGGCAGATGCGGTCGCAAAGCACATGAGCCTCTTCCATGTAGTGCGTTGAGATCACCACCGTCTTACCGCGCTCCTTCAGGCGGAGCACGATATCCCACAACGTACGCCGGGCTTGAGGATCGAGTCCGGTTGTCGGCTCATCCAGAAAAACCACCTTCGGATCATTCACGAGCGCCAACGCAATGGCGAGTCGCTGCTTCTGACCGCCGGATAAGTTTTTGACGCGGTCATTCTTTTTTTCGCGCAATATCATGTCGTCGAGCAGCGGCTCGATCGGCACTGAGCTTGGATAAAAGCTTGCGTACATGCGGATAATCTCGTGGACGTGGAGCAGGTCGAATAGCGAAGTCGATTGGAGCTGAACGCCGATGATTTCCTTAACCTTATTCAAATCCTTTTTCGTATCGAAGCCTGCAACAAGTGCCCTCCCTTCGTCCGGACGCCGCAAACCTTCGATCATTTCCATCGTTGTCGTTTTGCCTGCCCCATTTGGCCCGAGCAGTCCGAACACTTCCCCTTCACGCACTTGGAAGTTAATTCCATTCACCGCAGTGAATTTGCCATACCTTTTGACGAGTCCGTCCACTTCTATGATGGCGTTAACCAAGGTTGGTTCCTCCCTTTCGATATTCCTACTAGTGATTCTTGTGCCATTTTTGACACTTATTTTTCTCGAATGACCAATAGTACACCAATAAAAATTAATAAGGTACCTATCCCAAAAGACAGGCCAACTTGCTCACCTAGTAATAGCCACCCTAAAAAAGTACCTACTATAGGCTGAAAAAAGAAGAATAATCCGCCACTTGAAGCGTTAAGCATTTGAAGTCCACGATTCCAAAGTAAAAACCCACATGCAGTGGAAATAACGCCTAAGAATAAAAGACCACCCCAAATAGCTGGATGCATCATGGCTTGAAAATCGAGCTCATCTAAGCGAGTAATTGTATAAGGCGTTAGTAAGGCGATTGCCACAAGAGTAGCATAGCTCGTTACGACAATTGGTGAATAATGCTCTGGTACACGTTTAATAAGAACAGACATAAGCGACCATGTTAGTGCTGCAATAAGCAGTGATACGCCACCAAGTTGATGAGATAAATCGATATGGGCATTTCCAACAATCGCACAGACACCTGTTGTTGCTAAAACAATAGAAATTGCCTTTTTAAATGTAATTTTTTCTTTTAAGATGATACGCGCAAACAGCACCATAAATGCGGGTGTCGTTGAAGTAATAATGGCACCCATTTGTGCATTAGAGAGCATCGTACCTACTTCTTGGGTTACGATAGAAATTGTATTTCCAACAAGCCCAATAATGAAAATTAATGGCCAGTCTCGTTTAGCAATCCGCCATGATTGTTTTGTTACGACGCCAATAACTAGCAATGCAAAAATCGCAATAACATAGCGGAGCCATACTAATTCAAGGGGTGGTATAACGTCTACCACAACTTTTACCACAACATACATCCCGCCCCAAATACTAGCAGCGAGTGATAAGTATAAAGAACCTAATAACGTTTTTTTCATGTTGTACCCTCCGTTTTTTCAAGACATTTCCTGTCCTTAACGGAGTTGTAGTTATTCTACCGTTAAGGGAGAATAACTACAGGTACATCATTTTCAAATAATGGTGACCACATCATCAGCTTCAGCTCACTTTCAAAACGTTTAATTGATTATACAACAATAGGGTTGATTTAGGCACCAAAGTTCAACTAAGAAAATACCGCTTTACATGCTGTGCCACTGCGACCAGTGCGTATTTTATTCCACCAATTCTACATTCAAAATATCGTCAAATGCTACCCAATCCGTACCATTTTCGTGGGATAGCTTTACTCTTCTTATCTCTTGATCAATTTTGGTGATTAGACCTGTAATTTGCCCATCCCCAGCCTCATTATAAATCTTTACACTAATAAATTGCTGGCTAAGTAAGGCATTAGCCATTACGTTGGCTATCTTTTTATTCTCACGATTACTAATACTCATTATGACTCCACTCCACTTCCAGAACATTTGTTCTGTACTTATTATACTTTTAGTAGTTCGAGTGGTAAAGAGTCTTTGGATATAGAGTTTCATTCGTTGGATTCGACAAATCGTATCAAATTCCACCCGTTTACAACGAAACGAGGTTTATTCATAATTGTATGTGGGTTACCATCTATTTCCAAGGAGTGATTCCATGTCAAAGAGCATCTTAATTCTAACCGGTGACGCTGCAGAAGTTCTGGAAGTGTATTACCCCTATTTTCGTGTATTAGAGGAAGGATACGAGGCCGTAATTGCTTCACCGACTAAGAAAGTTCTTCGTACAGTTGTTCACGATTTTATCGACGATTGGGAGACCTACACAGAGAAGCCAGGGCATCTGCTTCCGTCACACATCGCTTTCGTTGATGTAGATCCTAGTCAATATGATGGTTTAATCATTCCTGGAGGCAGAGCCCCAGAATACATTCGTTCGAACGAGCATGTTCCGCGCATTATTCGTCACTTTCTTGAAGCTGATAAACCAATCGGCGCTATTTGTCATGCTGCACAGGTATTCTCCGCTTTAAAAGACAACCGCTTTTTTGAAGGCCGCACCATGACTGCCTATAACGCTTGCCGTTTAGATGTTGAGCAGCTCGGAGCCTTATATACGACAGATTCACTTCATGTGGATGGGAAATTAGTCACTGGTCACGCTTGGCCGGATTTACCAGGCTTCATGCGCGAGTTTTTGAAACTGCTCTCCAAATAACTTACGTTGATTTTATAATAATCCTCGTTTTTTGCAGTCTGCTTGGCCTTACCGTATTTTTTTCTACAAGCTTACCGGATATAGGTAATTTATCCCATATTTAAAAGTTATCTCAAATATTTGAGGGCATAAAGTATTGGTCTATTTAACTCTGTAAAATATTACCTATCTCTGTTAAGATATGTTTTCCAAGGATTTTCGCTTAATAAACACACAAAAAAGGAGGCAAATATTGATGAGAAAATTAAGATTAGGTTTTATTACGGGGTTTTTAGTAGTCTGTATGTTACTAACATTCTCGGGAGCAGCCAGTGCAAATGACTGGCCGGGTCCAACGATTTATGCGGATGATTGGCCTGAGAGAGGTTGGTGCTGAGTCTAGCCCAGATTTCTTTGAACAGTTCTAAACTGATGCAGAATCAAGAGAGAACTGAAAAAGTCCGATATTTCTAGATTCCAAAATAATAAAATTAAACGAGCCTCTAGAATCACTTCTAAGGCTCGTTTTGCGTGTAGGGAGACATTCTATATTCAAGATTAGTTTTCATACGAATATTAAATTAATTATTTGTTACTCGATACAGAGGGGCAATTAACCGCATCAACATATCGACCTTCGGAATTCGATAGTCATCAATCCCGTTCGCATTGATGACCATGATACCGGTAAGGACAGATAAAAAACAGGCGATAAGCTCTCTAGGGTCTCCTGCCGCCAATTCTCCGACCTGCTGTCCCTCTTGGTATAACGGAAGCAGCATCTCAATAAAAGTATCCATCGAATACTGCTCCAGAAGGTGCTTAACCGTTACGGGCACACCGTCGGACGTACGCGCCTGGTGGATGAGCATGAAGTACGGTGCTCCGCTTTCATCGAGAATTTCCGCCGTCAAAGCCCTAATTTTCTCGATTGGCGTTCCCGGCATTTCATAGATGCTTCGCATGGCCGCTTCCGTTTCGACCATCGCCTCTTGAACAAGCGACATAAACAACTCATCTTTCGATTTGTAATAATGGTAGAGCAGCCCGTTGCTAATACCTGCTTTTTCTGCGATCATGCTCATCTTCGCGCTAACGATACCTTTATGGGCAAACACCTGGATGGCCGCCGCCTTAATTTGTTCTCTTCGTTCATCGCGGATTTGATGCAATTGTTCATCGTTTAATGGTGCCAATGTCGAGTGCTCCTTTGCCGGACGATATAGATATCTATCAGTATAACAAATCCGATTTTTAAAATCACTATTGCCTTGCCGGCGCGAACGGCGTTTCCGAGAATCGGGGCAGCAGATCTTCCAGAACTGCCTCGACCGACTGGCCGTCTTTCACCTGAAGCCCGGCGAGCAGTCGCTTACCTTCATCTGAAGCGGATAGAACTTGGACGGCTGTCTGCGGGTTGAAAATGTGACTGGGTGATACGGACAACGTATTCACGGCCCAATAGAGACCGTATAGTTGCCAATCGGGCTTGCTTGTAGCGTGCTTGAGATACAGCTCCATATATTCCCGGCTGAATGCATTCCCTGTGCTTGAATCCGAACCTTCGTATTCGACACCTTCCCATCGCAGATCGGCCGTGCAGTTTAACCAGAAGGCCGGTTCGATGGCTTCTTTGATTCGGAGAAGTACACCATGCTCCCAATCAGGCCGGAAATCGCCGTGTCGTTCTAGCAGACAAGTTTGCAGTATTTCGGCAGCTATCGCGGCCACAGTCATGCCTTGCCCGAAGATCGGATCATAGATGCAGTAAGCATCTCCCAAGACCAGCAATCCTGCAGGCCAGCGAGACATCAGTTCGTAGCGATGACAGTACAATTCTGGAACGCGGAAGCCTCGAGGAGAGGTGATGGGTTCAAGATCGCGTACGATTTCCGAAATGATCGGGCTCGGAAGCTGCTCCACGGCCAGTTCAAATTCTGCGGCATCCGTCGGAGGGTAATTCCCGCCCGGGCGGTATAGCAGCACTTCGGCAATCTGGTTCTCGATAAAGGAGAACACGCCCGTGTAAGTGCCGCCTGCAGGCTGACCCTGGAGGTTGATAACTTCCCATTTATCGATTATGTGGGTCAGATGAGAAGGTACTTTATATCGGCGAGTGCTGTATCCGAGCGAAACTTTCAGAAGATCCGGCTTCGGCACCTCGTATCCCAAATCCGTAAGCCATCCCGAAAGTTTCGAGGAACGTCCACTCGTATCAATAACCAGATCGGCTGTCAGAGCCTTCTCCTCCTTGGATTGATCTCGATCTCTAGCTAGAACGCCGGTAACGGCTGACCTATCAGGGGTCGTTAACAACTGGACCACATCGTGTCTGGGCAGGAAGCGTACGTTAGTAATGGCTTTTACGCGTTGACGGATGACCCACTCAAGTACTGCTCGACTAAATTTGATATCATTCCGGTCATACTTCATTTCCAGGCTCCCGTGCTGGTTCATGAAATAAACGACTTTGTTCAGAGACGAAGGAGAACCTTGCGCCACTAAGTCATTCTCATATCCCGGAAAAAGATGTTCCGTAATCGATTTCCCGCGCGTCGTGAAGCGATGCGGATGGAATGCCTGCGGAGTTCCAGGACGGAGGTCTGGCCCTGAGGGGAAGTCGTCTTTCTCGACGATCAGCACCTCTTCGTAATGATCCGAGAGTACGCGTGCGGTCATTAATCCGGCCATACCCCCACCAATGATGATGGCCTTGCTTTTGTTAGGATTTGTTGTCATTTTATAATTCCTCCTTGGTTTAGATTGACTCATTCAGTCGATAATTTTACAAAAAAACAATTATGGATTTCGATTCCGGCTGAACTATAGATTGAACGGTTCAGTCAATGTAATTTTGCGATAATCCCCAATTTTTGTCAACATGTTTTTAAGTGGGGAGCTGCCGCCAAGCAGACTCCTCAACTTTAGTTACCCGTTGCCAATTTACTTATAAATGTTGAAGGCCAATGCGATTGCCTTCACTGTCTAAAAACATCCCCAAATATCCTGCGTTATTGCCCGCATAGGTTTTCTCCATGACCACTTGTCCACCCGCTTCAGGGACCCTTGAAAGAATGGTCGCCAGGTCTGGACTTCCGTCAAGGTAAATCGTGACGCCATCGACAGAGGGCTTACGATGGGGACCCTTCACTAACACGCCCCTCCGTTGTGCTGTTCCTGAACCGGAAAAAACGCGTATTCATCATCCCCCATGGGCATCGACTGCATATCCACTCGAAAAACCCGCTCATAGAACGTTTTGGCCCGTTCCATATTCGATACCGGAATCTCCACGCAAATAAACAAACGTTGCAACTCAACCATGTCCAACTCCCCGTGCTTTTCGCTCATTCTAGTATTCCCTACCTTTCTAGCCCCACCAAAATCGGGGTGGAATGGGTAACAATAACTCGATTCAAATAACATTCTAGCACAATATATGGAAATTAATTTATGTGCTTTTGCTCCATTTTCATCATCAAATCGCAATTTTGCTTTTGCCTCTCTTCCCCTCTCCTTACCTAGCTCCGACTAAAATCGTATAACCTTGCTTGCCTAAGCGACGCGCAGTCTCAAATCCAATTCCTTTATTTGCCCCTGTAATAAGCGCTATTTTATTGATGTTTTGCGTTGACATATAAAAATCTCCTGTTAATTAGTAATCATTGTGAGTGCTCTTGGCCTCACTAATACTGTATAATGGATGGAAAATGCTAACGAGAGGTATGGTTATCCTAGGAGAACTACTACTACCGACTTTTGCCTGAAAATGTGGGGATTCCACAAAGGAAATCGAAGAAGAACACCGGGTCTCAGGCGGGGAGAAGTCGCTATGTTAGCAGGAATGAGTCTTGAGTGGTATACGTATCTTGAACAGGGAAGAGATATCCAAGTTTCTGCTGAAGTTTTGGATAGGCTGTGTATGGGGATTACCAGCTAATGAATGAGCGTGAACGGAATTTGGTATGGATTACCTTCACATCATCCTATGGGTAGCATGGTTATTGAATATCTTGCATTCAGGGCTGCAAATTGCAAGGAAAAACCTCCAGTTAGAAGGAAGTGTTAGACAATGAATGTAGAGATGGTTATGCAGGAGCTTGAAGCTCTCGGCAAGGAACGAACCAAGAAAATTTACGTATCCAATGGAGCGCACGAACCGCTTTTTGGCGTGGCTACAGGCGATATGAAGCCCATCGCCAAGAAAATTAAAATAAATCAACCTTTGGCTGAGCAGCTTTACAACACAGGGAATTACGACGCAATGTACTTTGCCGGCATAATTGCAGACCCAAAAGCAATGACTGAAGCGGATTTTGAGCGTTGGATGGATGCGGCTTATTTTTATATGCTGTCCGATTTTGTGGTTGCAGTAACCTTGGCAGAAACAGATATTGCTCAAGAAGTTGCCGATAAATGGATCGCAAGCGGCGAAGAGCTGCGAATGTCAGCGGGCTGGAGTTGTTACTGCTGGCTTTTAGGTAATCGCCCGGACGGTGAATTTTCCGAAAGCAAAATTGCCAATATGCTTGAAATTGTGAGAAATACGATTCACGATTCTCCTGAAAGAACTAAATACGCTATGAATAGTTTTATTTACACAGTGGGGGTATCCTATATGCCGCTCCATGATAAGGCGGTCGAGACCGCGATGGCAGTAGGCCCAGTAGAAGTCAAGCGGGACAAGAAAAAAAGCAGTTTCCTACAGGCTTCCGAAAATATTCAAAAGGGAGTAGATAGAGGGCAACTTGGTTTCAAACGCAAACATGTAAGGTGTTAAACTATGGCTTCGCCACAAGAAACGATTTGTGCGGTCAAGCCATTCAGGCTTCTCCCGGAAAATCCGATCAAGTAGAAATCATGGCCCAAAACTTTTCTTGCCGTTAGCCGAACAGGCTGCCGAAGATATCGGCAGCCTGTTGTCGTTGTGCAATCGTTTCCGTTAGCGCAATGACATAGTTTTTTCTGTGATACGGTTCCTCCCACCTCATTCCACTGGTACATCGTTTTCCTTCAAATAAATCACTCTTAAGACTATAGATAAAATAGAAAAAGGCGATCCTTCAAATTGAAGAATCGCCATCCATTGGTAGTAAATGGTTTTAAATTTTATCTTCCGTAATAAACTCTTCGACTCTATCCCTTTTGGTATACATGTCATACCAAATGTCGGCGATTTTATCTTGAACGCCTGAATTCGGCTGCATCCAGACTCCGATAGAAACATGACCGGCATAGATGCCTTTATCTTTCAATTCGCTATTTAAATTAAAAATATAGTTGCGAAAACCAGAACCGGCAATTCCTACATTCCCCATCATTGGTACAGGCGTTATTGCTGACCCTCCAGTTGTAAATAACAAAGCTCCGCTTCGTCCTATTTACACACCTCTTGCACCCTAGATACATTTATATCCATATTTATATCTGATAAATTCGACTTTATCATTACGCTATTCTCCCATTAGTTGAATAGCAAAAAAAGGACCTACAGCAACGGGCTGAGGGTCTAAGTTTTATATTTTAAAGGGGGTCGACTTTTATTATAAGCTTGATTCATTAATGCCACATGAAAATAAAATTTCAATCATGTTACATTTACTTAACTCTTGTATTGGGAAAATCCACTTTTGGAACATATTCTTCGTTTTCTCATCCTCAAACTCCTGGAGCCACTCTGTTTTATATTCTTCAATAACTACTTCTTCAGCCAATGTATTGTTTCATTATGTAATATCTCACCGATAGAACAAAAGCCACAACTTTCTTTTCTCTGTCTAAGTTTTCGGTCCCTCCATCTATAAACATGCTGCTATCTTGAATTAATTTACTTCTAATATTATTCTATACTCAATTTTCGAGTATATTTTCCCCCTCAGATATGGCTTATGATGAATTTGTAGCATGAAAACCCCAAATGGGGAAAAAGAAAAACAGGAGGCGTTTTATCATGAAGAAAACAATCAAATTAGGTTTAATAAGTGCTGTAGCTTCTGCTATCTTGGCTTTACCGGTGGTGGTAAGTGCTGAAACTCCCTCGCTAGACGAGTTCTTGTCCACAACTCCGCAAAACACCGAGATCCGTCAATTTCCCATAATTATTACCCATAATCCCCCAATGTATTTAACTTACCATAATCCTCCAACCTATTAAGAAGAAAAACCGGACGTTCCTACGTCCGGTTTTTTGCGTGCGTATGGCGGAAGAACCAATACATATACCTTAGCGTATGTTTTCGTTAATTATCTAAACGAGAGTGTGAAAACCGCTTGAAACATAAAGGTCTGCACATTGTTTACATGTATTCAATGTATTCTTGGATGCGTCGAACAAAAAGCAGACCAATACTGGAACAATTCAGGTCAAATCGTAGGACACGTGTTTTTTACTGGAGGTTTATTTTTCATGTTCTTACTTGGCTCGTCAATTTCTGAAAACTCTACCAGTCCATATTTCTCAAATTCTTGTTTTATGGAGTCAGAATCAAAAAAAACATTTTCACGCCTTCCATTATCTCGAAATAGTCTTTATCCAATTGGTTGCCCTTTCCATACATTGGGGCTTTTTTTTGAAACAGTTGTAAAAATCATATATCCATTTGGCTTTAACTGATTATAGCCTCGCCAAATCAATCGCTGTCTTTGAAATCTCAATACCTGTTACCAGTATGTCCTTAACATTCCTTTCAAGGAAAAAGTCCTTTGTCACGATTGCGGAGTCTGTAGGTTCAAATCCCCACATCTTCCAACAGATTCTTTACTCCGCTATGCTGCCCGTTATTTTAATAAACAAAGAGGAGCTGCCACAAAGCAAGCCCCTCAACTATAGTTACCCGTTTTTCATTAGGATGGATTTTTAACGGACAATATTTGTTTAGATAATCTTTTATCTATGATTTTAACAAGCACGATAATAAATAAGGCTAAAAAAACATAGTACATCTGGTCCCACCATACAAGGCTGTGAAGGATTCCAATCTTTATAAGAACTTGATTCACTGTATAAATAATTAAACCTGTTAAAATATATTTTATCCACCTCATTTTCCAATTGATTTTAACAATTAAACAATAATAAAAGCTTGCGCACAAATAGTAAATTGCTGAGAAGGCGATGGAATCGCGACCTACATTTTCAAACCATCCTGGACGATAGAATCGGTTCAAGAAAAAGAGCATTGGAAGAATATGGGCACTGGCAGAAATGGAACCAGTTATTAAATAAAGCATCAAATTATGTTTGAATCCTCTTGAAGGAAGTAAAATCCATTTATAAAAGACCTTGGCCAAAACAAAATACACAGGGAGACTTAATCCGGTATATTCTAACCTCCACCAGTGTTGTGTATAGATATGGAGCTTTAAAAATAACCATTCAACCCCTACAAAGTATCCTGAAAAAAAGACGATCCAAAGCCAATTTAAGTTGAAAGTTGCTATCAAAGTTGCTGTGATCGGTAAAGATAATGCGTTAGAGAAAAATGCTCCCAATTCACTGTCATAAAAAGAATTATGCTTGATAATATTGGGTTTATAATCATAGCTTCCTAAGAAATTAAAAATCGTGGTCTCGATGATATAACCATATCCAACCATTGTTAAATAAAGAAACAGAGTTTGCGTGTTTCTTTTTTTTAATATTATAAACCAAAATAATATTGTGTTTGAAATAAGTAGGGCAAAAAACCAATAAGAATTATGCACATCGTTCACTCCAATAATAGCCGAATACATAAATGAAATATCTTTTTATTATTGGAGATTTTCCAATTATTATACAAGGAGTTGCTGCCGCGGCAAAACTGCTCCTATATTCAACTAATCTGTTAATCCTAGTTGTTGATTTCATTGAACTAACGGCTAAGCCCAGTATAAATGTTTATTATTACTATATTCGTATTTTTACACTGCTAATCAGTTGCGCCTTTATATAGATGTAGAATTTTTTCTTCAGGACTGTCTTCTCTTTTTAACGATTCAGAAAAAGCTGATCTTTTTCACACCCTCTTTTTATACACCCTCATTGCAAAGAAATAGGCTACCAACAAAATCCCGACGCACCAAGCAAGAGCGACCCATATATCATTGCCCACCGGCTGATCTGCCAGTAGCGCACGGATGGCGTTCACGATCGAGGTCACAGGCTGGTTTTCGGCAAAGGCGCGAACGACCGACGGCATCGACTCAGTCGGCACAAACGCCGAACTAATAAACGGCAGGAAGATAAGTGGATAGGAAAACGCGCTCGCACCTTCAATCGTTTTTGCGGACAGTCCGGAAATCGCCGCGACCCAAGTTAAGGCCAGTGTAAACAACGCGAGTATGCCTGCTACGGCAAGCCATGGCAGTATTCCCGCTGACGAACGAAAACCCATAATCAACGCTACGAGAATGATGACGATCACCGATATGGCGTTGGACACGAGAGAGGTCAGCACATGCCCCCAAAGTAAGGCGGAACGTGAAATCGGCATGGTGTGAAACCGCTCGAATATGCCCCGCTGCTTATCCATAAACAGGCGGTAAGCGGTATAGGCTATTCCGCTTGCGATCGCCATAAGCAGTATGCCTGGCAACAGGTAATTCACATAGTTATCCGTTCCGGTTTGAATGGCACCGCCTAACACATAGACGAACAGCAGCATCATCGCAATTGGAGTGATGCAGACCGTGATGATGGTGTCCATACTGCGGAAAATATGGCGCATAGAACGTCCAAGCATAACGCTAATATCGGTGAAGAAATGATTCTTTGCCGTCTCCATTTATTTTGCCTCCTTTTTGCCGACGATTGAGAGGAAAATCTCTTCTAATGTCGGTTGTTTTTCGACATACTCCACCTTTGCGGATGGAAACAGCTTTTTTAGATCCGAGAGCGTGCCGCTAGCGATAATCCTACCCTCATGTAAAATTGCAATTCGGTCGGCAAGCTGTTCAGCCTCCTCCAAATACTGCGTGGTTAGGAGTACCGTCGTGCCGCCGTCGGCAAGCTCCTTGACAATCTTCCAAACCTCGATACGCGACTCGGGATCAAGTCCAGTGGTCGGTTCGTCGAGGAAAATGATCTGCGGTTTTCCCACAAGGCTCAAGGCGATGTCGAGCCTGCGGCGCATACCACCCGAATACGTAGACGCCCTGCGGTCGGCGGCGTCTGTCAAGCCGAAACGTGTAAGCAAATCGTCCGCAACCTGACGCGGATTTTTGAGGTATCGCAGTTTGGCAATCATAATTAGATTTTCCCGTCCGGTCAAAATTTCGTCCACGGCGGCAAATTGTCCGGTCAGACTGATCGCCTGCCGCACATTCTCGGGTTTTGACGCAACATCGAATCCGTTTACGGTGGCGGTTCCGCTGTCTTGTTTGAGCAGCGTGGTGAGGATTTTGACAACCGTTGTCTTGCCCGCCCCATTGGAGCCAAGCAGGGCGAAAATACTGCCCTTTTCCACCTCGAAATCAACGCCCTTTAGGACTTGATGCTGCTTGTAAGACTTTTGCAGTCCTCTGACTTGAATCGAATTATTTTGCATAACTTCCCCCTCCTTATCGAATAGTTACCTTGGACAAATCAGCCCCCATGCCTTTAAGCGAAGCATAAGTCAGCTTATCCATGACTGCGCCGTCAAAGCAGATGGTTTTGAATGCACGGTAATACTTATTGGTCAACGAAAAGAACGCCTGAAAAGACACATTCTTGAGTATAGCGCCCCTAAATGAAACTTCGTTTACTGCCGATTTGTCAAACTTAACGCCGATAAAGGTTTGCCCGTCAAAACGCAGCCCGCTCAGGTCGGAATATTCGAAATCCACGCCGTCAAAGATACAACCTTCAAAGCTTGTTTTTCTAAGGTCGATCTTGCTTAGCGTGACGTCGGTCAGTTTTGCACCTGTGAATTTGGCACCTTCCATCCCCGAAACACTGAAGTTGGTGCGTACAAGGATCGACTCATTGAAGCTTACATTCGTAAGGTCACTTGCTGTTAGGGTACAGTCCGTCAGATTTGCGCCGTCAAAATTGGCATCACGTAAATCACTGGTCTTAAACGAACTTCCGGTCAAGTCAGCACCCGCAAAGTCGGCACCGCGTAACGCGCTAGCATTAAATTGACCTTTATGGGCCTTAACGCCTGCAAAGTCGCCCATTGCCAAGTTGCTTGCGCTAAAGTTTGTCACTACTTGCCGTTCCAGCGAGCGGGAGAGGTTTGCGACCTCTAGAATCGTTTGTTCAATGTCGCCGATGCTCTCAATGGTCATCTTAAACGCTGTTTCATCGTCTTTGCCCTCGGCTTTGAGCTCACGATATCGCTCTTGCAAATCGGAGTGCAGGTCCGTCTTTAATTCGGTAACGCTTTTTACCCCATCGTATGGCGTAAACACGCCGTTCAAATAGTTCGTCAATTTCGGATTCATCATAATAATCTCTCCCTTATAATAAATTTTCTAGTACGCGCTTTGAATACTCCCAATTGCTTTTGTTGCGTGCGTAAACACCTTTGCCTTTTTCGGTAATCCTAAAATACTTTCGACGTCCGCCCTGAGATTCATCGCCCCAGTACCACTCGATATCGCCGTCTGTCTCAAGCCGCCGGACGCTGGAGTACATCGTGGCTTCCTTTAACTCATATTCGCCGCCCGAGCGCTCGGCGATCAGTTTAACAATTTCGTACCCGTAGCGGTCAGCTTCGGATAAGAGCCTTAAAATCATCGTATCGGTATGTCCGCGCAGCAGGTCGGATGTAATTTTGTTCTCGCTCATTTCATCACCTCCGTGTTTTTATAATACGACATACTACTATGACTGTCAAGGTAGTATTTCAAATAAAATACTTTGTTTGAAAAATTGGGTTTATTCAAAACGATATCTAACGGACATTCTATTTTTTTGTGCTTTATCAGCCAGTATAAAGAACATAAATATACCGATGCCCACTCCGACTTATACATCGGTGTAGGCATCGGTATGAATGTAGTCAGTTGGTTTCTTGGCGGTATTAATTGTTGTTTATGGTGTGCAGATTTCCTTTGAAAGAGATATGGGTTCTAGATTGCTCATTTATAATCCATTTGGGTATTGGGGCTTTGATGAAACCGCCTTAAGGTTTGTATTAGATTACCTATCTATGATGGGGATCTATATTTGCGGGACTCATTATACTTTAAAATATATTCAGAACCGTGAAAAGGCTAAGGCTTAATAAGTAGATCAAAAGTGGAAGTAGGGATATTAAATGTCAGATTCAAAAGAACTTACTGTCGCACAGAAAAATTTCGGAGATTTTGCACCAAAGATTGTTGAATTAACTGATGATGTTTTATTCGGAGATGTATGGAAACGTAAGGAGCTTTCTCCACGTGACCGTAGTCTAATTACCGTATCTAGCTTAATTACTGGCGGGAATGTGCAACAATTGAGATCCCATTTTAACTTAGCAAAACAAAACGGTCTTACGGAAGAAGAATTAATCGAAGTAATGACCCATCTTGCTTTCTATGCAGGTTGGCCGAAGGCAATGTCGGCTATGACGGTTGCAAAAGAAGTATTCTCAACAGAAGAATAACAATAACGAAAGGAAATACTAGGAGCAGTAATTTTTGGATATCCATAAACGAATATAAAAAAGCTCTTGGAGAGGTGAATTATGATGGAAATTCGTTCTTTAGGACAAACGGGATTAAAAGTAACGAATCTGTGTCTGGGCACGATGACATTTGGCAATCAGGCAGACAAAAAAACCTCCTTCGAAATACTTGACAAGGCGTTCGACGCTGGAGTGAGTTTCATCGACACGGCAGATGTGTATCCCATCGGGAGAGCTTCGTATGCCATTGCGGGTGCAACCGAGTCGATTATCGGGGAATGGCTAGAGGGTAAAAGAGACAAAGTAGTGCTAGCATCAAAATGTTTTGGTGCGATGGGACCCGGAGTAAATGATCGTGGGTTGAGTAGGAAGCATATCATAACATCCGTCGAGGATAGCCTCCGCCGCTTAAAAACGGACTATCTCGACTGATGTTGAGAACGACGCTAAGCAGCAGCGGAAAGGCGATGGAGAATGCGTATTTCACAGGTGACTTCAGCCTCGACCATTGCGTCCCAGCATAAAAAATGAGAGCAGACACTACTTTACCATAAATATCCAATTTGTTCAGCGCATTTTCAGCAACCTTTCAAATAAGATTCAGTTGGCTTTCACCTGTCTTTAAGCAACCAAGCCTATACTTCTAAATGTAAGTAAAACAATAGAGAGGAAGGAATGAGAGATGGGAGAAGGGCATATAAGAGGCTCGGAAAATTGGCACCAATTCAAAGGCAACTCCTATGAAGGCATACATCATGGCTTTCATGGATCTCCACTTCTGGGCATCGTACTGATGCTTGTCGTCGTTTTTATTGGATATTTGTTGTGGAGAAGATTTCGAGCACATAATCAGAGCAACCAGTTTACACATATCGATACTCCCACGTCGCAGGTTTATTATCAAATTCCCTTAAGTCACAGGGCGAGCATGTTAGACGAATGGGAGCGTAATATTCACAAGGAGGAGAAACCAAATGGGAATATTTAAAAGAGTAAAAGACATCGCATTGGCCGATATTAACGAGATTCTCGATAAAATGGAAAATCCGATCTACATGATTAAGCAGTACCTTAGGGAGCTGGAGGAACAAATCGCTACCGCTAAGGACGCGCTAGCGAATCAGTTGATCGCAGAACGCAAGTTTGAAGCATTAATCAGCGAGCTTGAGCAGGTCATCGGAAAACGTGTCCGACAAGCGAATCTAGCGCTCGATCGGGAAGATGAAACGATCGCACAGGTTGCAATAGAAGAAAAGCTCATTTGCGAAAAGAGGCTCCACGTGTATCGAGAGCAGTATCAGACTGTGCAGCAGCAAATCGCAATGCTGCAAGAAACGCTTCATACTTCGAAGGCGCTGTACGACGAGCTGCAAAGTCAAAAGTGGTTTCTAATGTCCAGAGCAAATAGCGCTCGGGCTATGCAAGACCTGAACCGTGTCGTCGCTTCCGTGGATACGGATACGATTCGAAAAGGTTTTTCCAGAATGGAGGAGCAGGTGTGGCAGATGGAAGCGAGAGCCGCCGCAGACGCTCAGGTCGATCGTTTTTTTCACAACCACGCTTCGGCTGGAACGAATACCCTTATCAAGAACGAGGTGCAGCAAGAACTGGAGCGGCTTAAAGCTGAAAGAAAGTAGGTTATTTTACCTACCTATCAACAAAGTACTAAATAAAGACGACCTCTCAAGAAGAGTGTCGTCTTTTTACATTTGAAACCAGAAAATCATTCCATACTTAGATTCCCTATACGATCCTTTTCGCACGAACATTGACTTGTTTTAAAAGTTCATCTTCATCAATCGTTATTAATTTACGATTTTTCATGAGCACTTTACCATTAACTATCGTTGTATCAATTATGGATAGGCTGCGCAAAACTTGCGGGAAGCACTGTCGGGTTGCCATAACCTAATTTCTGCAACCAAGGGTTGATCATCCTCGATCATCGTAAGTATGTTTATATTCTTAATTAATGTTTTCAAAAGAAAACCTCCTACTATCTATTGATAATTAGGAGGTTAAACTATGACGTAAGTTTAATGTCAACGACTTTAAAATACGTATAACAAACATAATGAACAAGTTCATATTCATAAACTTACTCAATTGATCCTAACAATGGGGAGGAATTCTTATGCCTGAGAAGATAAAGCTGCAAAAATTCGTGGATGAACTGCCTATTCCAAACACGTTGTCTCCCAAAAAGCGAACCTATAACCGTTCATACTATGAAGTGACCATGACGGAGTTTTCTCAGAAGCTGCACAGAGACCTCGGACCAACCCGTTTATGGGGTTATGAAGGAACATTTCCAGGTCCTACATTTGATGTGATGAAGAATGAAACCGTGTTTGTTAAATGGATGAATGATCTGCCAAATAAGCACTTTCTTCCCGTTGATACAACGATTCATGGTTCCGAAATCACTCTTCCAGAGGGTAGAAGCGTTGTACATTTGCACGGAGGAAGAACGCCTGCCCATAGTGATGGTTACCCCGAAGCATGGTTTACGAGGAATTTTGAACAAACGGGGCCTTTGTTTGAACGAGAGGTTTATGTGTATCCAAACATTGAACGAGCCACCATGTTATGGTATCACGACCACACGGTAGGAATTACAAGATTGAACGTTTACGCGGGACTGGCGGGATTATATCTCATTCGCGACATGCATGAACAATCTCTTAATCTTCCGAGAGGAGAATATGAAATACCACTATTAATTGTGGACCGCTCGTTCAACCCAGACGGATCACTTTATTACCCCAGCAAACCGGATCAAAACGATGCAGGTCTTCCTCATCCATCTCTTGTCCCTCCTTTTGATGCGGATACCATTCTGGTAAACGGGAAAGTTTGGCCATTTCTGGAGGTTGAACCAAGAAAATACCGATTTCGTATTCTAAATGCCTCCAATGGGCGAATCCTTACATTAAAATTGTCCTCTGATCAGCCTTTTTATCAAATTGGAACCGATGGCGGCTTTCTTGAGACGACGGTAGAACTAAATGAATTTATACTTATGAGTGCCGAGCGTGTAGATGTGATCATTGACTTTTCTCAATATTCCGGTCAAAGCATTATTCTAAAAAATGTCACGAAGACTGCATCCTCTGAAACAACAGACGTCATGCAATTCAGGGTAACCGTTCCGTTAAAAAGTAAAGATACCAGTTCCTTTCCTTTTTATTTAGGGGGAATCATCCGACTCCAAAGAAGTATGGCAAATAGGACAAGAGATTTAACACTCATTCGACTCAAAGATCAATATGGTCGATCCTTGAATTTGTTAGATGGAAAAATGTGGATGGATCGAATATCCGAGAGAATTGAATTACATACCGTTGAAGTTTGGCGAATCATCAATTTGATCGATGATGATCCTCATCCCATCCACATCCATTTAGTTGACTTTCAAATTCTTGATCGCCAGCCTTTTGATGTTTCTCATTTTCATAAAACCGGAAACCTTATTTTCACGGGACCTCCTGCTCCTCCCGATTCCTATGAAATGGGATTTAAAGATACGGTTCGGACCCCTTTTGGTTACGTTACATCCATTATAGCCCGTTTCGGCCCCTTCACTGGGCGTTATGTATGGCATTGTCACATGCTGGAGCATGAAGATTACGAAATGATGCGTCCCTTTGAGGTTATTAGAACACACAGGTGAAGGCATGTACAGAGAGCCATTGGCTCTTTTTTATTTTAAATACATAAACCGCAAAACGATTAAAGGAAAAAAATGGAGTGTTCGCTCTCATTATGCATAACATCATATCATCTCACCGATATTCGATCCTAACAAATTTTTGCTCTTTATTTCGCATCGTGAAAAATAATACCCAAACTGTATCTTGTACCTGTGGTAACTGTGTTTACACCGTGTCGAAGAGTCGTTTTATAATAACCGCGCGTTCCCAAGACCGGACGATGATTGGTTGGAAAAATCAGACCCTCTCCTTGTTTCAGCGTGATGACATGGCCTCTACTTTGCGCCCTCGGACGCTGCTCCACCAACAGTAACTCCCCGCCTGTGAAATCTTCTTCTCTTTGATTAAGAGCGAATACGACCTGAAAGGGAAAGAAAACTTTCCCATACAAATCTTGATGCAGGCAATTGTATCCCCCAGCTTCATATTTCAGGATCAATGGGGTTGGACGGTTCTGCCCCTCCTGATGGCATTGATCGAGGAATTCAGCTAATGTTGCCGGATAAGAAGCTTTGTGGCCCAAATGTTCTAGCCAGCGGTTAGCTGTTAGGGCAAGTTCCGGATACAATCCTTCGCGCAGCTGTTGAAGCAACAATGGAAGGGGATTGTTGTAATATTTGTACTCCCCAATCCCGAAGCGGTACCGAGCCATGTCAATGGTCGTTCGAAAATGGCTCTCATCCTCGTAAGTGCTTATGATCTCCTTACAATCCGTATCACTTAACAAGCCAGGTAATTTGGCATAACCGTGCTCGTCCAGCAACCGCTGGATGAAATTCCATTCCAGATCAGCTAATCTTTGCGACAGATTCTCAGGCATGCTGTAAGCCTCCTATTTGCTTCGCCATATTTGTTAACCTCTGTGAACAGTATAACCCCGAAAATGAGCTTTTGTACGTATTCTCGAATGTAACAGCAAGATTACGAAATTACTTCTAAATATTCCTTTACAGGAATATTCCTATTGTGGTATATTCAAAACACAAAGAACAAAAACAATTTGGAGGATGATTATTATGAATAACGCTAAGGACACAAACAACACGCTCACGTCAATCGAAGGTCAGGAACTCCGCGTCACCCGTATCTTTCATGCTCCGCGGGAACTGGTTTTCAAGGCTTGGACAGATCCGGAGCATTTGCCGAAATGGTGGGGACCCAAGGGCTTTACGAATACGGTTCAAGAAATCGATATTAGACCAGGCGGGGTATGGCGCTACGTTATGCACGGTCCGGACGGCGTCGATTATGATAATAAAATCACCTACCACAAGATAGTAAGCCCAGAGCAACTCGTATACTCCCATGGCGACGGCGATGAGGACGAACAATTTCATGTGACGGTCACGTTTGCCGAGCAAGCTAATTCGACGACAGAGCTCACTATGATAAGTCGATTTAAATCAGCTGCTGACCTTGAAAAAGTGGTCAAGGAATACGGGGCTATCGAAGGTGCTAAATCGACACTCAATCGTCTCGAGGAACAACTGGCCACTATGTAAAGGACCAAAATCAAATTATAAATGGACGGGAGTAATTAATTCATGAAAAAAACCAAAGTTATGTATTGGATTTTTACAGCTTTGTTGGTAGCCTTGATGGGCATTGGTGCTATCCCGGATATCCTCTATGCTTCAGATGCGGTTGCCTTATTCGCTCATTTAGGCTATCCCTCTTACCTCCTGCCTTTTCTAGGTGTGGCCAAATTATTAGGTCTTGTAGCGATACTGATTCCCGGATTTCCAAGAATGAAGGAATGGGCTTATGCCGGGCTTACATTTGACCTTGTAGGTGCGATGTATTCAGGTATCGCGGTGGGCGATCCTGTCGGCGGCTTGGCATTTTTCATCATCGGATTTGTTATCATCGGCGGGTCCTATGTATGCTATCATAGGAAACAAAGAGCTGTATCATTAAGTCAGCCACCACGCGTAGCGGCATAAAAAAACTCCCTTGCCTGGTATATGTTGAAGGAAGGAGCGCATGAACATGGGCTTGATCACAACAACCTGGAGTGCACTAGCAGAGCCCAACCGATTGTACATCGTCGAACTCCTGCGGGGCGGTCCCCTCACCGTAGGAGAAATCGCCGAACGCCTCAGCCTCCAGCAGCCACAAGTTTCCAAACATCTCCGCGTCCTAAGCGACGCGGGGTTTGTTGAAGTACAGCCCAGCGCCAATCGG
The DNA here is from genome assembly GCF_059692075.1 of Paenibacillus sp. J31P190. Taxonomy (NCBI): domain Bacteria; kingdom Bacillati; phylum Bacillota; class Bacilli; order Caryophanales; family Paenibacillaceae; genus Paenibacillus; species Paenibacillus sp. J31P190. Next base: position 38,992 of record NZ_JCAUAS010000011.1, read on the forward strand.
CGCATTTATAAGCTTCGGGCCCAGCCCTTCATAGAAATGAACACCTGGCTGGAATCCTACCGCCGCATGTGGGAGGAGCGCTTCGATCGATTGGACGAATATTTGAATGAATTGCAGGGAAAGGGGAAGCAGTAGGAGTTTTCTCCCCGTACCCGCATAAGAAAAGACACCTTCTCAGGTGTCTTTTTCGTCTATTAATATACAAATATTGCAAATACCCCACCGGAGACAGCAGAAACTCGCTAATGACGCATACTACTCCTTAAATCGAAAAATTTTTCATCAATGGCATAATAAAAGAAATTACTCCCATCCCCAATTTAAAAAAACTGCCTATGTTACCAAAGAAACCTCCACCCGCAGCATTACCTGTAGCAGCACCACCTTTACCAAGTCCCCCCAATAATCCCCCAGAACCCCCGCCACCAAAAAGACCAAGCATGCTCCCTAATCCACCTCCGCCAAGTAAGCCTCCCAAACCTCCTAAATTGGATATTTGCGCTTTGGCTTTGGCTTTGTTTCGGGGGAGTTTCTGATCTCCCTTGAAGCCTTGAAGAATGACTTGGTTGCCTTGTATTTCGTTTAGAACTCCGTAATACAAAGAACCGTTCTTGAGCACTACACATACTGGTGTTCCTAAGTTGTCTTTAACTTGCGAAGAGATAGAGGGCGATGCTGCAGGAATGGCTTTTTGTCCGACTTTCACGCGTCCGTGCTTTTTATTACGCTGCTGTAAAGTTTTCATTCCAGCTCACTCATCCTTTTAAATGAAATCATACTTCTTGTCATCTTATGTTGATTCGACATGTTTGGACTATGCTCTCTGGAACATTCCGATAATTTGATAACTGCCCAATCACGGTGAATGGAGAGCTATCAAACTATCAAAGGAAGCTTTCTGGTATTGAGGGTATGTAAAAGAGAAAGACGGCTGCCTTTATTGGCTTCCGTCTTTTCTTTTTGGATTAAGGAATATTTAAATTACAAAAGCCGATGTGATGATAACCAAAAGAATAAAAAGAACCAAAATAAATGCTACGTTGCGGCCCATACCATAACCTTCACTCATGTATACTCATTCCCTTCATTGATTGTTCCCTACGGTATAATTATACGTTCGGTACATAGGGTATGCTTGTATACATGCCACGGAGGCAATCGCCAATTGTCTTACATACCATTGCCTACGCGTTAGCTTAACGATGAAATGCCATTATATCCATTGTCAATCTTTTCGACGGGCGACATGTAGAACGGCGCCCCAATGGTGGGAAACCGACTTTTCTTGACGACTATTAAGGCGAACTCGAATTGACGCCTCCTTTTTGGAAATGAAAAAGAGCCCTGCGTAGTGGGCTCTCCTACATTTTGCTATCACAGATTTGCATACTTGCAATGGCGGCACGGACGAGAGCCATTAGAGCATCCTCATCCAGTCGCCTAGCTCCCAGATTTTTGCGTCTATCAGCTCTGATGGCGAGTCGAGTTTCATTGACCCGCTCTTCTTCATGCTACCTGGTGCACGACTACCAGAGTCACTGCAATCAAAGTAATCACAAAGGCCGGTATCGCACTCCCAACAGGATGCTTGACTCTGAAATGTGAAAGGCATGCCACCAGCATCGTAATGCCAATCCAAATGCCCGCCCATACGGCTGCTACCGGATTCCAGTATCCGATAACAAGTCCGGCTGCCCCGACTAGTTGAACGAGCCCAGTAACAACTCGAAACCAATGCGGCAGTTTAATCGACTCGAACATTTCAACAAAATTTTTCGCACCAGCCAGCTTGCTTCCGCCGCCAAAGGCCATGGAGACGAGCAAAAAACTTTGTAAAATAACAAAAATGATATTCATATGGCTCTCCTTCCTTTTACAACTAGGCCAATACCTTTTCAAGCTCTCCGCACCATTTACCCCAGCCATACCTAGCGCCTTCGAGACCTTGAACATTGGCGAATCCGGTTTGTTCGAGATGAAGGTTAACCTTGCCGTCCCCTAAATCCTGCAGCGTCCAGGTGACCGTATGCTTCTCCCCTCCGCTGGCCCAAGTATAGGACACCCGGTTTGGTGCGTCCACGATAAGCACTTCGCCGTCAATAATGCCATCCCAATATTCGGACGGCTGAGTACGAAACTGAAAACGGTGTCCTACGACGGGCTCAAAATCATTATCCATCGCCTGACCGGTGTGGATGTTGACCACCCACTTGCCAAGCTTGCTTGAATCGGTTAAGGCGGACCAAAGCTTCTCGATCGATGTCGTGTACTGAAAATCCAAGGATAATGCTAAACTCATTCTTCTTCCTCCTCTAATAGTTGGTTCAAGCGCAACATATTCGTACGCCAAAAATTACTGTAGAAAGCCACCCAATCTTGAATTTCTCTGAGTGGAGAGGCGTTTAACCTAAATCGCGTTTCTCTGCCGACTTTTCGGTCAAGTACCAGTCCAGCTTCTTTAAGGATTGTCAAATGCTTGGATACCGCTGTACGGCCCATTTGAAACTGTGCCGTTAATTCATGAAGCGGTATCTCCTCTGCCTCTGCTAACAGACGAATTAGCCGGCGCCTAGTCGGATCTGCAATCGCGTCAAAAACATCCCGCAATTGGTTGTTCTCGCTCATAACGCCCCCTCCTAAAAATCTTATTTTCTGTATTATAAATCTATTGATGTATGAAGGGACCGCCGTTTATTTCTTCCACCTCCTCCTAATTATTTCAAGTGAAACTTATTCAGGCTCCAAACTTTCCAAATGGCTAACTTATAATTAGACACCATTTGGTGACACTTTGATTATAGGTCACCATTTGGTGTCATGTCAACAACATTTTTAAACTCCAAAATGAACAACAGGCTGCCGAGTAAGCCGGCAGCCTGGATATTGTGCTATTGTTCACCGTTAGAGTAACTGTTAATCACTTTCAAATTTCAAAACGAAAATAAAAATAAGGGTAAGCTACGCTTACCCTTACCCATGTTTAAATCATAAAGCCTCCGTTAATATCGAGCGACGCACCGGTAATATAGCTTGCTTCCGGGCTGGATAAGAATGAAACCAAGCTAGCAAGATGATTTCATAACCCTGATGCATTGAGAATACAAAAGTGCTATCAGCCAACACTACAGGGTTACTATTCTCTCAACCCCTCGACTTAGAAAACAAAAAGGCTTACCCGACTTAGGGCAAGCTCATGGTTTAAGAGTTAATAAATTTAGATGATGCTTTCTTTAGAAAAGGGAAGTATCAGACCGCCGCATTCACGATGGTTAGCATGATAATTAACGCAGTAAACAGGAGGGCCGGTGCCGTTTTGCCGATCGGATCTTTGACCCTGAAATGCGCGAGACACGCCAGTAACATCGTAATTCCAAGCCAAATGCAAGCCCACGTGACCGCCTCTGAATACCAGTAGCCGATGATGAGTATAGCGGCACCGACTAACTGTACGACGCCTGTGACGACACGAAACCACTGTGGTATTCCAAGATTGTTGAAAATATCGACCCAATATTTGGCCCCTATGGTCTTTGCAGTGCCTGAAAATACATAGTATAAGGCCAGCAAGCTTTGAAGAATGATGAAAAGAACAGTCATTAGGATTTCCTCCCTTTATTTTAAGTAACAGTGATTGATCACTGGTGTCCTCTTGTGAGAATTCGGAACGTGACGCCAAATTTATCTGTTACATTGCCGTAAGCGGGGCTGAAAAAACTTGCCTGCAGCGGCTCATTTACTTGACCGCCCTGCTTCAGTGCTTCAAAATATTGGGTAGCCTTGTCTTTGTCATTGGTTTGAACAACTATGGTCACTTGCGTTCCCTTCTGGTAGCTGCTGCCGGTAACATTATCAGTGAGCTGAAGCTCCGATTCGCCGATTTTCAAGATGGCGTAGCCTATCAAATCTTTCTTTTCTGGAGGCAGCGGAGATTCCGGATTTCCCGGCAAATCGCCGAATCGCAACGTATAGACAACCTTGGCATCCAGCGCTTTCACGTAAAAATCAATAGCCTCATTAGCGCTGCCGTTCATTTCAAGAAAAGGGATCAAACTCGTACTCACAACAATCATCTCCTTAGTTTAAATGTTTTTTTGCCAGGAAACCCGGTGTGGCCTCTTATTTCGTAGTGGCCGATTTCCCTTGTCACTAACTATGTCGGAAGTCAGTGAGGAAACGTGACCGATTCGGTGGAAATTTTTTTTAAGATGCGTAGCTCAGAAAAAACTGCAGATATCGTACATCTCTGTCACATCTATTGAGTTTCATACGACATATAAGTAAATATGAAAACGAAGGAAGGGATGTAATGTATGAACGATCATCATTGGCTTTTGGAACAATTCGAGGCGCATCGGAATCACCTGCAAGCGGTGTCTTACCGGATGCTCGGATCTCTGAGCGAAGCGGATGACGCTGTACAGGAGTCATGGATACGCCTTAGCCGCTCCGATACGAGTGGAGTCGAGAATATGGGAGGATGGCTGACAACAATAGTCTCCAGGGTGTGTCTGGATATGTTGCGATCTCGCAAATCGCGGCGTGAAGAGCTTACGCTGGTGAGTGTACCTGAGCCGGTTGCTAGCCGCCAAGATGGAAGCGATCCCGAGCACGAAGCACTGCTGGCTGACTCTGTTGGTCTTGCGATGCTTATGGTCCTCGGAAATTTGAATCCCGCCGAACGCATTGCGTTCGTATTGCACGATATTTTCGCCTTGTCTTTCTCGGACATCGCCCCGATCATAGGGCGTAACGAGGTTGCAGCAAGACAGCTTGCGAGTCGTGCGCGTCGTCGGGTTCAGGGAGCAAAAACGACTGCTGATTCAGAGGATTTCAAGCGAAAACGGGAGCTAGTAGATGCTTTCCTAGCTGCGTCGCGCTCAGGAGATTTTGAGAAACTTCTTACGGTATTAGACCCCGATGTCGTGCTCCGAAACGACCCTGCATTTCCACCGGTCGCCGCATGGCCAGTTGTTCACGGTGCGCATGATGTGGCCATGGGATTCGTTGGTCGTGCCCAAGGTGCACGGCCGGTGCTCGTGAATGGATCTGTGGGCGCAGTCGTGGCTCCTCGCGGTCGACTACTTTTCGTACTCGAACTCAAGATTGTGGATGGGAAGATCACCGAGATCGACATGATAGCCGAACAAACTCGTCTTCGCCAGCTCGACATAGCAGAAATGAACGATTGATAGGGCTAGCTTCAAAGAGCAGCGATAATAACAATAAAATAGAAATACAAAATAAAAAAACGCTCTGTCGCAGACCGCAGACAATGCGTTTTTTTGCTTTGTTCAGTAGACAATGTTTTTACTACTTATACCGATGACTCGTTCGTGTGAATACTTTATATATTACTAATTGAATTTCTTTATAAAATTTTTTTGGTCCTTTGTAAACATATAGCCACGTCGTTCGTAGAACTGGTGAGCATGTAATCGAGTTGGATGGGATAACAATTTAATCCCAGAATATCCATTATTCATTGCCCACTGCTCAAGACGCCCTATCAACATGCTGCCTAAACCTTGATTTCTATACTCTTCTTTAACAACAAATCCTAAGATGTTTACTAAAGAGTCAGAAAAAAGCAATTCATATGGGCTACCATGAATATAACCAATTACCTCGTTTTGTTGTTCATAAACATAGATGATATCTTTTGTTTTCTTTGTGATGATTTCAATCTTCTCTTTTACTTTTTCTTCAGAAAAGAAATATAAATTCGGATTAAAGATTTGGTTTAACAAATAAATATCTTGATAATCAGTTACCCTAATTTCCCTAACGTTTTTTTCTCTCATTTTTGTACGCCTCAATTCGTCTTATCAGCATGAACATCTGAAATAATGCTAGACATTTTTGCATGTTTTGGCAAGACCCTACTCTTGAACTAGCCTACCTATGACTTCAATCAGATTAAAAAGAGCTGCTTCTATGCCCCGTGTGAGAGCCGGAAAGGGTACCTGATTCAAGAAAAGATTTAAATGAAAATTTTATATTTAGATATGGTATTGACTTTTAAATTCGAAAATCTCATCAACAGCTTGATGATACCCGCCTGTTTTTCGAAAGGATTCCCTCATATTCGCAACAGATTTCTTGAAAGATGAGAGGCTTAACACTTGATCTGCGGATTCCGATAGTTGAAATGCAGTCAAGCTTTGCATATGTAATTGAATGCCTGCTCCGATTTCTGCGACTTGCCCGGCAATGATCGGCTGATCCGCGCTTTGCGGGATTACAATTAGCGGAACCCCGTAATAGAGGCCTTCATGGGTACTATTCATTCCGCCATGTGTAATAAATAATTTAGTGTATTGCAGGACGTCCGTTTGTGGAACATAATTTTTTACGATGAAGTTTTTGGGGATTTCCCCTAAGTCGGAAATTTGGATTTTATTTCCAATTGACATGACGATGGTATGATCCATGTTCCCAAATGCCTCAAAACAAAGCTTATAGAAATCGATTGCTTGGTTAAAGACAGTACCCAGTGAAATGTAAATTGGGTTTTTCCCCTTGATTGCAGTAAAGTCGAAGTTTTCTTGCGTTAATCGTGGAGAGATGGATGGACCTACAAATTTATAAGTTTGGTCGAATGCTTCTCCATAAGGTTGAAACTCCCTTGTTGTATAAACGATTGTTAGTAGTGCAGGATTACAAAACACTTCGTAAGGAGAATGGATCTCCACACCATATTTTTCCTTCACCATTACTGTCAGGCTTTGAAATTTATTGTTTATAGGGTTAACTATTTCTGTAGGGACTTTTACGGAAAATTGTTCCAACATCTTATCGAATGAAACTTTTGTCTGTGCAAAAGAAGTACAAGAGTTGATGGCAGGAAGCTTAAGAATTTGAGCAAGTAAACTTCCACAACCAAACATGGAATCATGGATGATGTAATCAAAATGCTCATCTTTGATCTGTTCAAGAACGCTAGGTATGACGATATCTGCCGTAAGTAAAAGACCGTTGATTCTTTCGAGTAAATAATCTCTTCCACCTGAGATAAAGGCTTTTATAAATTTTTGATCGTCAAATGTTCGTACTGAAGCTCCCGTCTTCTCAATACGCTCCCGAAAAGCTTCTATAGAAAAGTACACTACTTCTTCTCCACGCGAAATAAGCTCTTGCACAACACCAATAGTTGGATTGATATGTCCCTCTGATCCACCATTAATAAATAAAACACGCGCCATTTCTACCACTCCTTAGGGTATGCCTCTTCCACATTTCCCTCTGGTTCAAGTATCAATATTATTTCTTCTTTTTACTAGCGTCGAGTTCTGCTTCGATTTGGGAGACTTTTGAAGACTCCCCCATACGCCAGTAGACGAAAAAACTAATGGCAATGCAAGCAGCTACGTAATAGTAGAAAAGCGACTCAGCCCCAATGCTCTTGAACCATAATGCAATGAACTCCGCAGTCCCACCGAATACCGCGACGGTGAGTCCGTAGGGAAAACCCACGCCAAGAGCACGGATTTCTGTCGGGAAGAGTTCGGCTTTCACGATTGCATTAATGGAAGTATATCCAGTGACAATAATGAGACCCACCAGCATAAGCAAAAAAGCACCTATAGGGTTCTTCGCATCCTCCAGGATCAGGAACAGTGGCACTGTCAGCAATGTTCCAAAGATTCCAAAACAGAGCAATAACGGGCGCCGTCCAATCCGGTCGGATAACATGCCAGCAAGCGGCTGAAGTACGACGAATACCAGCAGGGCAATAAAGTTGATCCAACTGACAACCTCCTTTTGGAGCCCCACAGTATTTACCATGTACTTCTGTAAATACGTCGTGTAGGTATAGAAGGCGACGGTTCCGCCGAGTGTTAGTCCAATTACTGTCAGCACCGCCTTAGGGTGCTTCATCAAAGCCCGAACCGTTCCAGCGTTAGCCCGGCTTTCAGAACTCATTTTTGAAAACTGTTCCGATTCATCCATCGTGCGGCGCAGCCATAATACGGCCAAAGCTCCCAATGCTCCGATGACGAAAGGAATACGCCAGCCCCAAGACTTCAGATCAGGTTCACTGAGTACTTGCTGGAGGATGATCTGCACCCCCAGTGCCACCAGCTGTCCGGCAATAAGTGTGACGTACTGGAAGCTCGAGTAAAAGCCTCGGCGGCCACTGCTGGCCATCTCGGACAAGTACGTTGCCGAGGTTCCATACTCTCCACCTAGCGACAACCCTTGGAGCAGACGAGCAAGAACCAGAATAATAGGAGCCAGCACGCCAATGGTACCATAACTCGGGGTGCAGGCAATGATCAGGGAACCACCGGCCATGACGGAGATGGAAAGCGTCAGCGCTGCACGCCGGCCATTACGATCAGCATAGCGGCCTAGCAGCAGGCTCCCTATCGGGCGCATTAAAAAGCCGACGGCGAAGATCGCAGCTGTGTTTAGCAGTTGGCTAGTCGGATCTCCCTTGGGGAAGAACTGGGACGAGAAATACACTGCGAAAGCAGTATAGACATACCAGTCGTACCATTCTATCAGATTTCCAACCGATCCTTTGAAGATGTTGCCTGTGATGCTTCGTGTCTTTGCGCGCTCAATGGATTGAGTCATAGTTATATTCTCCTCCTGAATTGTCGGTGTTAGATCACTAATGAGCTCATTATAACAAGGTTTTAATCAATTGGAAGCGCTTTATATACAAGATGTATAATAGTCAACCTAAGATGCTATAGTTCGATCGTGAAACGCAATTCCCTTACTTTGTTAATTCATTCAATTAAACTGCCCTTTAATTTGAACTATTATTCTCCGTTAGCGTGACAAAGTTCGCCGTTGGTGGGGCTCCAATGAGACATCAAACATCACCATAGAGAAATCGGCTATGCGATGAAGCTTCTCTTTGTCGGTGGAGGTTCGGCAATAATCCGCTCCGTCCGGTTAAAGCTTTCTTCAACCTCGACGTCTATTTCGGTTGCTGCTAGACTTTACATTGGCCATGGAGAATCGAGAACGGGGACAAAAAAAGGAAACCCGCTTTTTAGAGCAGGCTTCCTTCGTTTTAATAGCTGACACAATAACCAATAGTAGGTGCTTATCAGCGCCGAACATTTTGCAAAAGCTCTTTTCTTTTCCAGTTGAAAAGTATTAGCCCAGCGAGATACCAATCGAAGCATTATCGTCGGGGGTACCCAGCCAATAGCCATAAGCTAAAGCTACTTCAACAAAATGTTGTAAAACATCTGGCGCCGGAGGGCCCGGTGGTACAGTATCAACGGGACGGCCAATTTCATTAAAAAATTCTCCCATTCTCACAGTCGATACGACTAACAATGTTACTATTTCGTTAGAGGAATTTCTCCAAGCGTGCTTTACATTTCCCGGAATATCAACAGTATCACCAGCCTTAACAGCTTTCCAACTGTCTTCCGTGAAAGCTTCGAGTTCACCTGAGAGAACAACAAAGGTTTCGCGATCTCCATGACTGTGAACAGGAACAATAACACCTGGTGGAACTTCAGCCTTCATAATGGAATAATCCCTATTTTCTGATAACTCCGTTAAGAGTTGAATACGTGGTCCCATTACATCCAAAAATGTTGACATAAATATTAACCTCCTATTTAAACATAAATTTTTATCTTCACCGGATTCATCTCAGAATGCACAATGCTAGTTGCCGCAGTCATACGCTGCACGCCGCCAAATGTGTCAATTTAGAAGCTTTGGGCCAGTTAATTGCTTGTTGAATGGCGTTCTCCTTAATTGAAGGAATACCATTGAATGTCGAAATAGCTGTCAGGTAGCGATGGCTAAATTCGAAGCCTGCCGCAGGCCCTTCAGAGAGTACGCTACCGGAAGCCTGAATATGCAACAGCTTTTTGTCAGATGCTAATCCTACAAGCACCACCTCGCAATAGTCCCCAGCCTTTGAGTACTTCAGCGTCAATTTGCGGTATATCCATTTTATATAGATCTAGATGAATAACTTCATCTTTAGGATTTGCTTCACGGTATGCCTGAATAAACTCGTGCCCTACAGCCAAACTTTAGGATACACGATCATCTAGTGGATGTGCAGTTACGTATAATACGATCGACATGAATGATCTTCTCTCCTCGTGGTTAACTAGTATTTGAAATTATATGATTAAAGCTTGTACTATTCTTGTCCGCGAACAAATGCTATTATGAATCAAAAGTAACATTTTGAAAAGTACGCACCTTTTTGTTATATAGTAACGGAAAAGTGATAATTGAAATCGGGAGATGGTTATCAAACATGAAAACTTATTATTGTGACCTAGAGGTTTCTTTGGAGATAATCGGAGGGAAATGGAAGGGACTTATTTTGTATTATTTGATAAAAGGCCCTAAACGAACAAGTGAATTAAAAAAACTTGTGCACAGTATTTCTCAAAAAATGCTCATTCAAACACTTCGAGAACTAGAAACTGACGGACTCATACGTAGGAAGATGTACAATCAAGTGCCTCCTAAAGTTGAATATTCAACTACAGAACTTGGTCAATCGCTTGAACCAATCCTGAGAGAGCTCTGCAGTTGGGGAGGAAATTATGCAGAGAAAACGTTTGCTCAAGGTGAGTATCAAATTTTGTATATAGATTAAGAAAATAATAATATATCCATGTACTGCTTTCCCAAAGGATGTCATTTTTACGATGACATCCTTTGGGATTTTCATTTCATACATGGTCATATAACCTAGGTATACTCCTTCTTACATTTCCAAATAATAATATTAAAGACAACTAGTAAACATTGTTGTGCCTCAGTTTGCCCGTAAAATTTTCCAATTAAGATTTTGCATATATTAGGCCTCAAATATCACTTTTCAGTTACTATATCACCAAAAAGTATGTACTTTTTTTATTGTTACTTTTGATCCATAATGGCACTTGTAGCTACGAAAGCATGAAAAAAAATATACAAATCCAAGGAGTGTGTGATTATGTCCACAAATTTAAATCAAGTCATTCTCAATATCCGTTTTAAAATAAAACCCGGTAAGAAAGAGACATTCCGCGACAGTCTCTTTGCAATGATTAACAATTTTAGAAATGAACCTACTTTTGTAAATGCAATTGTCTCTGATGATCTAGATAATCCCCATGATCTTGTCATCTATGAGATTTGGCAAGGCACTAGAGATAGTTGGATAGAAGAAGAGCTTCCCAAGTCTTATCGTACTGAGTACGAAGGGGCACTTACAAGCTTAATTGATGATAGAATAGTAAGCTGGCTTGAACCTATCGGTGAATGGGGAAGCAAACTAACAAATGTGACTCGTTAATTAAACAACAAAATATGCATTCTAACCTACACCGCCTGCACAACAGCTCCGCGAAAATGATACTGCTTCACTTTGTGAATTTTGATGTCGGGAGATATTACGAATGAGCACAATACATGAGTTAATACAAAAACACATCGAAATCTGGAGTGAAACAAGCCCCGAAAAAAGAAGAAAGGCAATCGCCGAGGTATACTCGGAGAACTGCCGCGTGTATGACCCTTTCTATGCAGATGTATTCGTTGGCCACGATGCTCTCATGGATTTGATCGATGAAGTACAAGGGAAATTTCCGGGGTTTGGTTTCACTATAATTCCTGGATCTTTAGATGAGCACCATGGCCATGCTAGAACTAGTTGGTATTACGGACCGTCTGACCAGCCAAAAACTATCACCGGGCAGGATTTCATGCTCGTTGAAAATGGTTTGATCCATTCCATGACTGTATTTATTGAAACTCCCGGCGAATAAATCCTCTTCATTCAAGAACCGGATTACAGGAGTTTATTTATTAATAATCCCCATGATTTTAGAAGAGCCGCCCGTCTCAAAGGCGACTCTTCTTTATTGTGCGCTTAGATTAATTATTGAAATGTTAAAAGGGTTCGCTAGCAATCGCTCACTTATTCTCTTTTATGACTTGCCGCTATGAACTCGCCATTTCTTAATGCTACCAACTAGCAATAATAAGAGAGGAACGCCAACCATATTAAAAGGCAATACCCAGGATATCCAGACCGATTTTCTGTATGCGTTTGTGATGTGGCCGATGTCGGACGTTAAGAGAACACATAGGAATGCAGAAATAGCAACAAGCCATACAGCCCTCTTCCAGTTCTTCACATTGAACCATTGAGCAAATCCATAACTTGTCCCGAACAAACTTGCAGATATGGATATAAAATGGGCGAAGGCGTAAATACATACAGCAAAGGCATCCACATTTTGAATGAAATTAAGGATGGAGATTGATCGAATAGTGTCAACCCAGGGAATGAACAGCTCTGGTGCTTGATGAGCGCCTAACACCAATACGGTGGCCACTGAAGCAAGTATGACCCATAAAGACGATAATCCTATTGCCCATAAAGCCCCTTTTGTCACTTTCTTAGGTTCAGAATTTAATCCAGTTACCATTAACGGAATCATGGTTCCTCCCATGATGTTAGCTAGAGTGGGTATAGTTCCTCTCATTAAATTTTGCCACCCCGTATCTGAATAGACCGGCTGCAGATTCGTCCAATCTATAATTCCAAACATCAGGAAAAACGGTATGAAGCTGATGAGGAAATATAAAGGCCCTATGATTTGACTGCAAAAGCCAATAGCAGTAATTCCCCCTTTCAGGTTTACGTAAATCACAAGAAGAATGATGGGTAACACTACCATAAATATTGGTGTTTTGGGTAACAATTTGAGAAAGACATAATCCGCCCATTCTCTAAGAGTTACGACGGTTAGCATGAACCAGACAAGTAAATAGATAAGGACAATGCCCTTTCCCAACCATTTACCTAACAACTTCTGACAATATACAACGAAGGATTCATCTTGCGACATCAAACTAACCTTTACTATTATAATTGTAAGGAACACCGCTCCAATTCCACCTAACACACAAATGATCCATGCGTCTTGTTTTCCATAAAGTAGAGCCGGAGTCAGTGCATAATGCACTTGAAAGCAAAACATGATCCAAAACAACTGATTGCCCGAGATCTTCACGAAATAACTCCCTTCATTACATAAAAGAACGTTATTTGGAGCGTTTTTCACCAATATGGCGTAAGGAAATATCGCTGTTAACTGTAACTTCTACCTCGGGAAAACGCTTATCCCAGTCATCTTTCATGTGTTTCCATTGATCCGGGAATCTGCGATGAATGTCTTCACCAAACCCAAAAACATCGGTGCCATACTTCTTCTGAACCATTTTAATCACATTGGCAACTCGTTGTTTGGTTTTCTCGTTGAATTCTTCCTCCAATGCCTGGATGTCCGATTTTTTTATTAAATCCAGATTGGTATCGTTTTCATCCAGTAGCCCCTTACCACTCAAGTTAAGGCTTACTTTTATGGTATCTCCTATTAGCGTAGATTCAATATGACGCCCTAGATGATGTAAATCAAAGGTAGCAAGACCGCCTCCTCTAGTCATATTTTCCGTTATCATCTGAGTCTCGAGGTACCCAGACGCCCAAAGCGCCGCGATGGCTTCCTCTTCCTGCAAAAAACCAACTGAATGTAATGATTTATTGAATAATGCAATTTCACGGGTGGTTGAGATTTCTCCTTCTGCTTTCGACTTTTGCCTATTATTTGCACCGTTTTTGGAACTGATGACTTGTAAAATGGGTCTCATTCCGTCACGTTTCATGACCTCCTTGAAATAGAGCATCGTGGTCATTTTGTCTTTAATTCCATTGAAATGGATTTGACGTATGGCTTCAATAGATGAAAATTGCTCAAGTTCCGCTCTTTCTTTGAGAAAACTATAAGCACTTGCACCTTTAATAAAAAATAGTTTTGCTCGAATATTACTAATCGGGTTGCGGCCAAATTCATCAAGCATCTTCTTAAAACCGTGCATGGCCAATTCTTCCCCAATGAAGATCACATCCCGTTGTCCAAGGAATACTTTTCGCGACAATTTTGCTTGTATTCTTTGAAAAGTATCTTCTAAATTTTTGCCTGTTGCCGATTTCACTAAATAAGTTTCGTCCTTACCGCCTCCTCCACCGCCTCCAGCTTCCCCTGCAGCTTTAGGTATGGCAATTTGCGCGCTGAGTTGGAGGTGCCCTTCAGGAGCCCAATCAAGTCCTGTTCCAACCCAAACGGAACGTTGATTGGGCTCAACCATATCCCAGCACCCTGTAGTAACAGACAGTAATATAACAAACACGATGGCGTATGCCAGGCAAATCTTTAGATTTATGCTTTTCATCATATTAGGAATTCCTCCGCGGCCAACGTGTTGTTCGAAGGAAGACATCTTTCAAATGTTTAAAATTGAGCGGTGCAATCGGTGAAAGATAGCGTGTTCCGAACGATTCCAGGGTCACTAAATGGATTAGAATAGCTATCAAACCTATAGAGAGCCCATATAATCCATATATCCCCGCTAAAATAACAAGAACAAAACGAAGAAGCCGAAACGGAATTGAAAACCCATAACGAGGAATTCCGTATGAGGCTATTCCAGTTAACGCTATGACAATAACTATTGGCGCAGATATGATGTTGGCTCTCACAGCGGCTTCGCCGACTACGAGTGCTCCAACGATGCTAACTATTGGACCAAGCTGAGATGGCATACGAATACCCGCTTCCTGCAAACCTTCAAACACGAAGTCCATGATAACTACTTCAATGACTGTCGGAAAAGGGGACTTTTCGCGAGCCGTTCCAATGCTAATATAAAGCGATCCAGGTAACAAATCCGGATTGTAAGTTGATAAGGAAACATATAACGCTGGGAGGATCAGAGAAATGACCATCATGGCGTATCTCACAACTTTTCTGGCAACGACAAAATCGAATCGTTCATAATAGTCATCCGCAGACTGTATACCAACCCATAACGTTGCAGGAAGAATCAGCACGGCTGGGGTGCAATCGACTAGGACCGCAACTTTACCTTCCAGAAGACTTGCTACCGTTGTGTCCGGGCGATCCGTTTTCTGAACTTGAGGGAAAGGTGACCTTGGGTTGTCCTGAATATATTCTTCAATGTAGGAGGAATCCAAAATCCCCTGTAGTCGAACACGATGGAGTCTTTGCCGTACTTCTTCTAACAAAGCAGGGGCCGCAAGTCCTTCAACATAAGCTAGGGCTATATCTGTCCGAGTTAATTCTCCGATCGTGAAAGATTCCATTTTTAATCGAGAGCTGGGAATTCTTCGTCTTAAAAGCATAGTATTGGTACGCAAAGTCTCAGTGAAGCTGTCCCTTGGACCCTGGATAACGTTCTCTACTTTTGACTCATCTATGGCACGTTTATCGAAACCACTAGCATCAGCTAACAATGCCTTGCCTTCACCTTCAGCTAATATTGCAACATGGGCTTTAAATACTTCATTAACTACCTCTTGAACATTTTTAACGATCTTAGTTTGTCCAATGAAGATAAGGTGTTCTTCGATTAATTTTCCAAAGTTCCATTGTATCCCTTGTGCTACCGAACTATCTTTTAGCATTATGGGTCTTAATATGGATTGCTCCAACACTTTTGTGTCCACTAGACCATCCACGTATATAATCATAATTTCGGGCTGGTCATCATTGGGGATCAAACGAAACACCACATCCGAACAATATTTAAATACTCCCCTTAGCGTTTGCTCGTTTTCCTTTAAATTCTGACCCAACAGATCCTTATTGTCCTGATGCGAACTTTCTTCAAAGGTTTTCTCCGTTTTTAGTTCAGTTCCCTTCCAAAGACTTTGCCATAGAAACGACAGCATGTATCCCCCTCCCTAACAAAATAATAGTATTCCTAAATTACCCAGTTTCCTATTGTTTCATGTATGTAGGACTGAATGATCTATTGAAAAGTCCTCTCTTGCCATTACGGATTCTGGGTAGTTAAAATCAAGCCACTACCTTAAAAGTCCATTATTTTACCTCCTGTCGCTTTTTACGATACTTCCCCTTCCTCATGCTGTAATATTTCATATTGGAACGATTATATTGACCTAAATTTAATAAAGAAAGGTTTGAGATTATGAGCAACATGTTATCCATTGACAAACAAAGAGAAATTGTTGCAGCAGCAGAGACTGTTTGGAATGTCTTAACTGACCCTTATTTTATTAAACAATGGCTGGGAGTCACCATCAAGACTGATTGGAAGATCGGCCATCCGATTTCCTTTTCCTTCAGTTGGGATGGTAAAGTTTTCGAAGATAAAGGACATCTATTGGAGTTGGAAGCTGCCAAAGTTCTCTCGTATGACTACTGGAGCGGTCTCTCCGGCACAGATGACACCCCTGCAAACTCTATCCTGCCCGTCCCTCAATAAAAACAAGGAGCAGCTGCCGCGGCAGATCTGCTCCTTGTTTTTGTTCTCCGTTAGCATAAGGATCTAACGAAAACAGTTATTTGTTATCTGGAGGGCTTGCAATTAGTAGCAATCGAAAATAGGGCTATTTTATCTACTTCTTCTTAATCCCTCCCCAAAATCATACTGTTATCCTTTAAAATCAGAGACTTTATTTTATCCTGATTGAGCATATTCAAGATCATCGGTTTACTTTGTTTCTCGAATCCAGCATTCCATTCGAACATCTTCATGAAAATATGAAATGTTGGTTTATAGTTCGCTTTTTCGATCCCTAGTTTTTGCAAGATAAATCTTCTTGTAATCCTAATTATTCTTAACGCGTACGGGGTGTCCAAGAAAATGATTAAATCAGCATTCTGGAAACTTTTGAAAACCCAATCATGGCTATGAGCACCTTCTATAATCCAACGTTCCGAACGGATAATATTGTCTAAGTACTCGTCTCTTTCTTCGTCAGATCTTCTAATATCTTCAGATCCATGCCTTATCCAAACCACGTTATCTAATTCATAGTAAGGAACGCTGTACTCACGCGATAAATTTCTAGCAAGTGTGGTTTTTCCGCTCCCGACTGAGCCTATAATATGTATTTTGTTCGGAATAATCATGTTCAGATGGATCACCGCTTTTTGTAAAAGATGTTATTCCTTATTTCTGTAAAACAGCTTCAATATCCTTCCACGTATTGACTGATCTGTCCGTTAGTTAGAAAATTTAGGTATTTCAGACAATAGCTGCACGCACATGGTCGCGTCGGTGACGGCGGCCGGATCGGGATCATGGCCTTCGCTTGCTGCTTTTTAAGCTATCGTTCTGTGTTTCGATAAAACCGCAACTTTGCCCCTGAAAAATATACATCAATCTGGAACTATCCTGCCCTTTAGCCGAACTGGACATATGTAAAAAATCTATTATTTTATGAACATGTAAGAAGGAGCTGCCGTGGCAGCTCCTTCATCGTTTGTTGTCGTTGGACAAGAATATATATCCTTAAAAGACAAGAACATATATCCATACCCCTTAAACCCCTTAAATCCATACCCAACCGCAATTTATAAATAAGAATAACCGCCGATTGGCGGTTATTCTTAAAACCTTAATTTCATAATTACAAAGCAATCTCAAGCCCCTGGCCGACAGGCTGAACCGTCTCCAGAACACGCTGGGTCATTTCATTCCCCATCAAAGAATCAATCACCCAAGCGGACAAATCTTGTCCGGCCAAACACCCGGCAGCCGTGCTAATGTTTCCGTTATTTACAAAGCTCTCGTTAACGACCTCTACGCCAAACGCGGCTAACTGTCCGGCCGCAGTCGGATAAGTGGTAGCCCTCTTTCCTGTCAAATAACCCAAAGCTCCCAAGACCAAAGCACCCGAACACATGGATCCGATCAATTGCCGATCCGGAGAAAGTTGAAATCGGCTTAGATAAGCCGGGTCCTTGAACAAGGGTTGCACCCCTCTTCCGCTTGCGAACAGGACGGCATCCAATGTATTCGCCTCCTCAACCATCCCATGCATGGGGATTCTTAATCCCGCCATAGATACATGCGAAGATGCGGTCCCCAGCAGCTTTACTTCCCAATCGGCGATACCACCGACCAATCGCACTCTATTCAACAAATCCCAAGGCAGGAACACATCAAGATCCGTAAAATCATCAAAGCAAATGATAGCTATTTTCATTAGTAAACAGCCCCTCTCACCTTTTTTTGGGAAATAATACCAATTCCCCAGTATAGCGCATCTTTACGAGTTTACAATTCCCAATTTTTTTCTTCTTTTATAACAAAATTTCTATATAATTATCAGATGCTTCTTTTAAAATTTTCTCATGATTGCCGGCTTCATCTATTAACCTCCATTCCCAAGAAAATCAAACTGTGCTTTTGTTGATGATTACTTTACTACAGTTAAATTGATAAGAAAAAGACATATATGTTATTGTAGCAATATGATTTACTTATATCTTGAAAATTAGGTGATCTCGGAAATATGGAGTTCAGACAATTAGCTTACTTCGTTGAAGTCGCGAGATTGAACAATTTAACACGAGCGGCTGAACGGCTGAAAGTCGCCCAACCGGCGCTCTCGCAGCAAATCAAAAACCTGGAACGAGAACTTGGCGTAAGGCTGTTTGACCGCTCTGCCCGCGGTGTAGCGCTTACCGAGGCAGGAAAGATATTTTTTATTGGTGCAGAAAAAACATTAGCTGAGGCGGAACGGGCCAAAGATTCAGCCAAAGGATTCAACAACCAGCTAAGAGGGAAGGTAACTGTAGGTGCGCTAGAATCCGTAGTGCAAACCAGACTACCACGAATGCTGGCAACCTTCGGGATTGAGTATCCGGGGATTAAAGTATTTATAAGGGAGAATACAACCAGATCGCTTCTTGAGGCACTTAAGAAGGGCGAATTGGATCTCGCTCTTGCACATGAATGGGATGATAAACATTTTCCACAGTTGGAAGATTCAAATCCTCCGTCTGGAATTTGTGCGAAATCGCTGTATAATGACGAGTTAGTTCTTGCCGTTGCTAAGGGTCATCCGCTGGAGAAACATAAAGCGGTTTCTATCCGGGAATTAAGGGAAGAATCGTTTGTATCTTTTAAAGAGGGATCGAGGTTACGTTCACTTGTATATGCGGCGTGCATCAGAGAGGGTTTTGAGCCAAACATTACCTACGAATGCGCTTCTCCGCGGATACTGGTGGCAGAAGGCCTCGGGATTTCGATACTCCCTAGGCTGATGGCAGAGACGCCAGGGCCATCTATTTCGATTATCCCACTGGATCTTCCTCTATCTCGTTCAGTGGCCATCTTTTCCTTCGAGGGACGTTATCTCTCGCCGGCAGCCGATATTTTTATGCGTTATGCAGAAAAGTATCTAGGTATGGGTATTCCTTGAGGGGATAGACTCACACTCTCCTCAACCCTCCCTCACTTTTCCCAACAAATTTTTTATGATAGGGTTCACCTTAACGGTCATAACGGCGAAAAAGGCGAAGGAGCTACCTCGGCAGCTCCCTTTTAGTTGCTATACTTATTACGCTATTGGTTTCCGTTAGTTCAATCCACTTTTATTTTCAAATGACTCTTAAGAACATTCTGTTTTATAAATAAAATCCTTACCAGTCCTCGTCAAATATGCTTCCTGAGCACGCTATTCCGTCCAATGCACATGGCGCTGTTGCGTAAATCTTCCATCAGCTTAACCCCTAGGCAGGTGTGCCTTCGATTTTGTTATATCCTCTTCAATGAGTCTCGTCGGGAATGAGATCTTGTCACCCGACAAATATGATGCCGAATTGTTCTTGACCCGCTTGAAGTTGACGAGAATTATCCGTCCAATGGCGACTATGCCCACCCTTAAAAACAGAAAGCCGCCCTCAAAGGTTGATATCGAACTTCCTTTGAGGGCGGCTTTTGGCCAACTACCTATGTTACATCTCTAAGAGTTACAGCATTCCAACACGAACGGATTGCACTACTGACGCTCTCACTGCTTAACTCAAAGATTCCGTGTAGATGGGCCTTCAACATATAAACAAATGTGCCGTAATGCATCTGCACCATCATTTTCGGATTCATCGGGATAAATAGCTTCTCCTGAATGGCTTCTTCATATAACTCGTTCATTGGTCCACACCATCCGCCGGTATAGACTTCTTGCTTTACCTCTTCGTAAATGTAAGGCGAGAACGAATACTGCTCAATAAATTGAAAGCCCTGAGGATATTGTTTCCCCAATTCGATAACCCGATTCCAACCTAATTCAAACTTTTCACGAATCGTTGTGCCCTTCAGCAAGCCTCCTCGCACATACTCTCCGTTAAACGTAACAATGGCTCTATACAATTCGTTAACGATATCTTCTTTACTTTTGAAATAATGATAAATATTCCCAGTCGATACACCAGACTCCTTGGCGATAAGCGCCATTGAGGTAGCCTGTAATTCCTTTCGGATGATGATGTTAAGTGTTGTTTCAAGGACAGCCTGCTGCACCTTGTTATAGTTCTCAAACATTAGGTTATCCCGCTCCCACCATAAGATCGAATGATCATTCTAATCTAACATACACCTCATACAATCCGTAGTCAAGATTGTCAGACCGACCTGGCGTTATGACGAAGCGTTTCATAATGGGCTTACCTATAATTCTTAGCGATCGTCTCCAAATATTCTTCTATGGACACAGAATTTCTAAGCGCCATCAGATCATTGCCTGCTGTTCCGATGACAGTGCGAAATTTATTGCTCTCTCCAGTCGCCAAAGCGGCTATGGCATCCGTGATAATCTGAGGATCATCCAATATTGAGCTGGATTCCGCATGATTCATTAAATTCTGCACTTTCGTCATCAGATTATCGTAATCATGTATGTTATCATCTCGGTTCCAAGTGATACTGTTCTTGAAATTATTTCCTGTAGAACCTCCCTGCTCGATCAATCTAAGCTCGATATTCAACGGCTTCAGTTCGTAATAAAGACCTTCCGTCAGTCCTTCCAAAGCAAATTTCGACATATTATAGAGAGATCCGAGCGGCACCGCTGTCGTGATTCCCATGAAAGAGCTAATATTGATGAACATGCCTCCGCCATTGGCTCTGAAATGTGGTATAAATTTACGAATGACATTGATCGGTCCTCGCGTATTAACGGCGAATTGCCAGTCGATCGCTTCCTCTTGGGCTAATTCCAACGGACCGTAAGTGCCCATACCTGCATTATTGATGACGACGTCGATCTTACCGAACGCGGCAATGGCTTGATCTACCGATGTTTGAACTTCATGCACATTGGTGACGTCCAGTTTGAAAATTTTGATATTATCGTAACCGGTAAGCTCCGTTTCTTTGTCGGGTGTACGCATGGTTGCAGCTACGTTCCAGCCCATTTCAGCGAACCTAATCGCCGTAAGTTTTCCCAAACCTGAACTGGTTCCCGTAATAAAAACTGTTTTACTCATGTTAATACCTCCAAATTATAAATTGAACGTTCATTCTATTCCAATTAAATGGTTTAGATCGAATGTTCATTCTATTGTGATACAGGATTCGTTTTTTGTCAAATACTTCACCACATATTGGAACTATTCTGCCCGCTCAACCTGCAACTAACTTGCCCAAGATTACATAGCCATCCATATCTAGTAGCGCGATCCGTCGGGATGTCATAACGTTCTTGTCAAAATCGGGAATGTCCTCAAGTTCTTGTCAACCGATTTTGACAAGCTAAAATAAAAAAGCTCCCGCCTCTTAAAAGTAAAAGACGAGAGCATGATTCCCGTGATACAGTTGCCACAAATGTGACGTTT
The DNA here is from genome assembly GCF_059692075.1 of Paenibacillus sp. J31P190. Lineage (NCBI taxonomy): Bacteria > Bacillati > Bacillota > Bacilli > Caryophanales > Paenibacillaceae > Paenibacillus > Paenibacillus sp. J31P190. The sequence continues at coordinate 60,657 of NZ_JCAUAS010000011.1, forward strand.
TACCGTTGATAACGGGGCCTCCCCGATGTTCCTTCTAAATTGCGGAACAGTGCGGAAGAAACGCCATGTGCCTTTGTCGATAAACTGGTAAATCCCCGAGAATATATTTTCGTGAACCTTCTCATTCGAAATGAACAGGTTCACAAAATCATCTACAACCTCAACTTCAACCTCAATCATCATTGCCCTCATCCTCCAAGAAAGGTTAGTTTGTCAGTTCTACAATCTTTGTCGCGATATTCTTGCAAAACTCGCTGTCATGCTCCACGAATAGAATGGTTGGGGTATGCTCAAGCAGCAGTTCTTCGATTTGCATACGCGAGATGACGTCAATAAAGTTAAGCGGTTCGTCCCAAATATGCAAATGCACCTGCTCGCTCAGGCTTTTGGCGATCAGCACTTTTTTCTTCTGGCCGCCGCTAAACGCCGACATATCCTTTTCAAACTGGGGTCTGGAGAAATCAAGCTTCCTAAGAATCGATTTAAACAAACTTTCGTCAATTCCATGCTCCCTAGCATAGTCCGACAAATTTCCACGAAGGTGGGAAGTATCCTGCGATACGTACGATATTCGAAGCTGGCTATCCTTCCGTAAGTTTCCGTTGTAGCTTAGCCCCTCACCACATATCAGCTTGAGAATCGAAGATTTTCCCGAACCGTTCGGGCCTATTAGCGCAATGCTTTCGCCTGGCTCAATCGTAAAGCTTACATTCTCGCAAACCTGTCTTTCCCCGTAATAAATCGAAACTGCATCCAGCTCCACAAGTTGAGGCTTATGATAAGAGAGCTGTGTAATCTCCAGATTTTCTGAGCTTTCAATATTTTTCAGAAGCTTGGATTTCTCTTCGATGGCCGATTGCTGCCTTTGTTCAATCGATTTCGAGCGTTTCATCATTTTGGCGGCTTTGTGGCCTACATAGCCTTTGTCGATTTTGGAGCCGGAATTTCTTGTGCCGTTTTTGCTTTTTTCTACTGCATGCGCCCAATTCCCAGTACGTCTGGCCGAATCGGACAACCGTTTGATGTCCTTACGGAGTTTTTCGTCCGTCGCAAGTTCGAACTGATCCTGCCTCCGCTTATTTTCCCACCAGCTCGAAAAATTGCCTTTCTGGATCTCGATATTGGTTTTGTTGATGGAGAGAATATGATCGACGCAATGATCGAGAAACGCTCTGTCATGAGATACAAGAATAAATCCACTCTTTGATCTCAAATATTGGCTTACAAGCTTCCTCGCATTCATATCTAGATGGTTTGTCGGCTCGTCAATGAGCAGGAAGCTGTTTTCCTTAATGAACAAGGTCGCTAGCAGCACCTTGGTCTGTTCGCCGTTGGACAACGAATTGAAAGGGCGATACAACACGTCCTCAGACACTTTTAGTAGCGAAAACTCCCGTATTAATTGCCAGTGCTCATAGTCCGGGAAAATATCTTCAATTACTTCATACGTAAGACTTTCCTTGCGCTCCACATGGAATGGAAAATATTCAAACTCTACCTGCGACAAAATATAGCCGCTGTATTCATGCTTGCCGAGCAATAGTTGGAGAAACGTCGTTTTCCCCCGGCCATTTCTCCCTGTAAAGCCCAATTTCCAGTCAGTATCCATCATAAAACTGACGTTTTCAAAGATGTTGTCGTAGCTACCTTCATAGGCAAAGGTTAGGTTTGATACGTTAATAATAGACACTCCGATATCCTCCTTTGTCGAAAAAAAATTAAGCTGCAAGAAAGTTACCTTTCCTGCAGCTCAAAAAAATACGACAAATTCAACCCGGGCGAGGGTATGAAAAAGGATATATTTTGAGAGAGAAGAATAAGGTAACTTTCTTGCCAATCAGGAATAAAACAAGCACTGTTCTATTCTTAGAAAAAGGGCAAGAAATATTACATTATCCTCTTCATCTCCAATCGTTAAATGTAGCTGAATATTATCATATTCTTTTCCTTGTTGCAACTTCCTTTAGGTTGTGTTGAATATGAATTTTTCCACGCAACGTCTATATACCTAATTGGTATGCCCCGGAAAATAAAAATAAAAGGATCTACATATTAGTCATGCGTAATATGTAAATCCCTTTATTTTAATAAATTTTTCTCAACCAAGGTCTTGATAATTTTCATTCTAACACTTTATTTTCTCACAGCTAATTACTTCTCTAGCTTCTCAGACAAACGATTTAGCAATGTAACGGCTTGTGCGCGTGTCGCGAGTCCCGAAGACTGGAATTGATTGCTGCTTACGCCTTGGATCAGTCCTTCCTTCACGGAAGAAGCGACGCTCGCTTTCGCCCAATCTGAGATCGCGCCTTTGTCATCGAAAGCTTGCAGCAGCTTTGCTTGCTCTTCACCGCTTACGGTATGGCCGTTATCTGACAACTTTTCGTATGCTCTCCACACCATGGCCGCCATTTGCTCTCTGGTGATTAGCGCATTCGGCGCAAAGTTCCCTTCACCGCTTCCTGCAACTAATCCTGCCTGCGCTGCGACTTTTACTGCTTCGTAATACCAATCACTTGACTGCACATCGTTAAATTTACCCGCGGCTTCTTCTTTCTTCGCCTCTAATCCTAGCATTCTAACGATAAATGCGGTGAATTCTGCTCGCGTCACCGACTGGTTCGGGCGGAACGTTTGATCTTCATAACCGCCAGCAAGCATACGTGCTGCCATCCAATCGATCGAATTCTTCGCCCAATGATTCGTAATATCAGTAAAGCTATTCGTATATGACATGGCTGCTACATACATAGACGCCTCTGCCTCGAAGGCTAACTTACCTGATGATGTCGGACTGTCACTGATAAATACCCATTGCTGCTTAGCCGGATTAAAGCCATAAATGCCTAAGCCTGGTTTTGAACTAACGTTATCGACAGATACCATTAGCTGATGCTTGTGTGGTAGTAAAGCAGCTCCTTGTTGATCTGCCTCTGCCAGCAACTGGACATGCAACAGATCTGATACTGGCTTAACTCCTTTACTGCGTTGGTTCAAGTTGCTTAACCATGCCTTTTCCTCAACAGCAGATGGCTTCACAATCTTCACCGTAACTGCGTATGTCTTATCATTCACATCTTCTGCCCAAGCACTCGCAGGTAATTGGACAACTGAAGGGCCCAGTTGAATGTTTACCTTCGCCTTCGCTTGACTTAATTGACGGAACACTTCAATCGGCAGCTTCACCATGTATTGCTCTGCATTTTCTTTTAAATTCACTGCAAGTTTATCTAACGATTTACCTGCATCGATTGCCTCTTTCACCGTTTTCGGATTGAGTTCTACGATTAACTGCTCTTTGCCATCTGCGCCCGTCGTACGCTCAATTCGAGCATCTCGACCTAAATCTGTAAGGTCTGCAGGATGATATGGCGTTTCTGTTGGAGGGTTGCTCTCAATTCGCTCAATAGTAAGCGTATAAGTACGTGTGATCTCTGGATGATTTGCCGCTTTTACAGTTAATTTAATGGAGGCAGCGTCTCGGATATCAACGTTCTCTGATTTTCCGTCCATCGCCTCTCTCTCTCCGATATACAGCTTCGCTGATCCATCAGCCAGTTTAGCATTGAGCTGCAGCACTTGTACGTCTTTAGCAACTTTTAACGTATAATCCGATGTCGAGCTGTTAAAGGTCGGAGTCAATTGTCCGCCAGTAATGGTCAACGCATCAATAAGTGTATTTGGTCCAGCAATCATACTTGTTTTTTCTACCGAAGGATTGCCTTGCAAATCTGTCACTGCACCCGCTGCAGCTTTTACAGATACGTTAACTCCTTCTGGTAAAGCACGGGACAGTGTGACCAGAACACTTTTGACCGGCTCATTGTTATCCGTACGCTCTGCAACAACGGATTGCACCTCACCGTTCCAACCAGTCGCCCCAATGACAAATCGTTCTGGGTCCGCTAATGTTCCTGCCTCAAACTCCTCATCGAATGTAATTCGAACGATCCGATTGCCGCCTTGCAATTCAGCACTTAGCATATTTGGACCAACAGCATCCTTCACGACTGCTGTAACCTTAGGTTCAACACCGCTGCTCATCACTTTCCATGCATAATTGACGATGGCTTCCGGGGCAACAATGACTTGATACTCTTGCCCTGCCTGCAAGCTCTCTTTACTCGTCGGCGTAAATCGAAGTGTTCTTGACAGCGACTCTCCATTTGCACTGTTCTCTGCATTCACATATGCAGCCGCGCCCTCAAGCACATTACCGTTGGCATCCTTCACCACAATTGTGTCTGGGTGAAGTGGAATGGACGTTTGGACATACTGAGAAAATTTCACATCCACGTAATTGCCATCCGAACTTACGACTGCTGTAACCGCAGCTACTTCTGGCGTTGCTTTTGAAACAAGTCCCATATTCACGTCAAAATGCGGTGGAGGTACTTCCAGCTCGCTACTACTGGCTGTTTCATAGCCGTCTTTTGTCCAGGCTACCTTCCACTTGCCTTCCGGTACATCCCAGCCATATTTCCCTTCAGCATCTGTCTGCTGTGGATTGATTTGATCGTAATCTTCCGCATCATGCCATACTTCCCAGGTTCCCGTTGCCGGGTTCAAGTAAAGCACTCTGGCTTCTACACCTTGCAAACGATTACTCTCTACCGCTTCATACACGTAACCGCTTGGATCATAAATCCACTTCGGCTTCACGATGCGCGGCGTTCTTTTTACTCTTTTCTTATAAATATTTTCTTCATCATCCGGGAATTCGTAATCATTGTTATTACATTTACTTCCTGAGCCTACTGTGCCTACTGCATCAATTTGAGAATCGACATAACTATCTACTTTACCACCTACAATTTTTGTGACAACACCTGCTGCAATAGCTGCTGGACCTTCCAATGCCATGGCACCTGTCCAAGCGCCAAGCGCTGTCTTCACCACTTCACCGCCAACCGTGACAAGAAGCGCTTTCCCCGCTTGCTTGCCGGCTTCCTCCGCATTTTCAATACAGCCTGAGCTGGATTCAACCCCCATCATAATTTTGTTAATTTTTCCAGCATAATCCCTGTAGCCCGTATAAGCTTCTGTTACCTCATTAAGCTTGCCAAGCGGTTCTGTGACCTCTTCAAACTCAGCCTTCGTCTCCGTCACAAACTCAACCTCGTCATCGATTTCAATAGCTTTTTCGAGAACATTTTGCAGAACATCTTTCGGAGAAGGGAGTAAATTAAATGTTCGGGCACCTGAAGCTAAATCTGATGTTTGGAATAACAACTTACGAGGTGCATAGCCCTTCACTACATTGATAAACCCTTTCTCATCATTGGTTGTTGTAAAGCTGCTGTTGAAGAAGGCCTCTCCTGTTTGTTTCGCCAACGTTATCTCTTCAGCCGTTGGAACGTATTTGACTGCCGGCTTCAAATTGATTGTAACTTTCACGGTCATTTTTAGTCCGGGCACTTTCGGAAATTTGATCACGGCCCTGCCGGTATACGTATCTCCAACCTGGGTAAAAGGCTCTTTCGATACCACTTCAAAATCCTGCATATTTGCCGGAAGCGACTTGCGAATTTGCTCATCGCTCGGCAAATCCTCCGCATTATAAGACGGCCTAGGCTTAACGGTATCGTATAACACGTAAATCCCGCCTAGCGCACCTATATTCGTTGGCACAATGGCTTCAAAAATCCCGTTTGATTTCCGCTGTGCTTGCACTGGTGCGCCATATTGGCCGTCCATAAAGATTTGAACATTCGTTACCTTCTCTGGTTTGTCAAACTTTAATTGGAACACGAACGGATTTCCAGGTACGACTCTGTACGGGAATGGCATTGCGCCCTTTTTGACATCCAAACGAATCCACTTGCCATTCGGCTGCTGGGCCATCGCCATTTCCTCCAAGATCGGCTGATCTGGATCAAAATTGGAAAAAATCTTTTTAGAATGCAGCTGTACGCCGCCTGACTCTGCAACTGCACGCAGTACGTGAACGCTAGGTGAGCCTAGATCGATCAGCGAAATCGTTCCTTTCCATGTTCCTACGCCTGTTGCTTCAAACGTCCCCACCAACGTATCGCTATCATAAACACTGATCTTGCTGCCGACTTGTGCAAGTCCTGAGACGAGAATATCGGAGCTCGTTAAACGTTCTGGCGCATCAAGCGTTACATTCGGTACGTCTAGTAAAACTTCGCCAAGCGATTCTTTCACATCCACTTCAGTTGCCGAGGTCTTGCCTTCGATATGAGCGGCAAGACGTACCGATTGGGAGCTGAAGTTGTCATTCAGCTTCACTTGGAATTGAACGGCTCCCTGTTTCTTCGCATCTACGTTAGCCAGAGGAATTTCCAAGTAACGTTCACTTTCATTCCAAACCGCGCTTCCACTCGCTCCGCTCACCACCACTCGGCCTACAGCATCTTTTACCGGCTGCATGCCTTCTGGAATGTCTACGCGCATACGAGCATTGACGATCGTCTCACTTCCGCTCTGACTGCGGTAATTCGCACGAAGCTGTACCGCTCCACCAGGAGAAGCCTGATTCGGCACCGCCATAAAGTAATTTAAAGAAGGATGTGTAAAAAATTTCTTTTCAGTAAATGTCACACTACCTATATCTTTAATCTGCTGATCACCAACTGAAACTTCCACATGGGACATTTCCCATTTCGGATTGTTGCTGCTGCTTACTTCTCTTCTGCTGATTTCTACGCGGTATGTGCCTTGCTTCGGAACATGAACCTCAAACGGTCCTTGTGCATTCACATTTTCCCAACCAACGTGTTGCAGCTCGCCGCTTGACAAAACTTCATATACGTTTACGTCCGCCTCCCTGCCGTCAAATGCAGGAAGCATCCCTTTTACCCTAGAGCCTTTTTCCTCTAAACGAATTTCTGCTGTAGCATTCGAATGCTCATCCAACGTTACGCGCGTGCAACCAGTACCGATCCGGTGAATCGTACCCGACACGCAAACGTTCATTTCTTGACCTGGGTAACCTTGATAATGAACTGCATTTAGATAATAGCTTGAAATCCCGCCACCAAGTGCAGAGGTAACCTCTGAACGCATACCAAGCTGCTCCATGTTAATCGGACCTTGCCACTCGGAATCCAAAAATTTCACGAATACCTTCAATTGGATCGTACCCGTATCAGGCGCTTTTAACGGAATATCTAGAACCATATCTTGGCCGTCTTTAATCACGTTCTTTATATTTTTGTCTGAAAAATAGTTAAGCTTATATTCGGAAGCTTCAACTGCAAACTCACCGGCCAGCAGCTCCACTTGGTACTCGCCCTTCAAATCTGTGTACAATGTTTTTACAAGCGGTCTGCCTTGAAACATTTGCGTCGTTGTGACCATTGCGTTGAATACAGGCTTGCCTTCCGGGTCAGTCACCTTCCCCGTTAACATCCCTTGCGGCGGTGTATGAAGCGTAATAATCTGCTCATTTTCACCTGGCTTCAATACCACGTCCTGATCAGGTACGTCTTTATATATTTTACCTTCAACATCCACTTTCACCTTAAACGTCATACGGGCATCACCAATGGTGGTCCATTCAGTTAAGCCTGAAGGATCGCTGTACAACGTACCCATATAGCTGTTACCCGTACCATCCATGAGTTCGAGCCTAATTTGATCTACTGGCTGCCCATTTTGGTTTTGCACTTTAAAACGAAACTTAGCTGAAATCGGAATCGCAAGTGTGACCTCATTGATCAGCCCGGACTGAACTGCAACGTGTTCTTTTCGATCCCAACTGTTTGATTTCGGTGAGATTAATTGAACCCCATATTCCGAATCAGGTAGAAGGCCTTCCACCACAACAGGTTTATCGCTTGCCAGCAACGTATTTTTACCGCCAATGCGTTTGCTTACTACGGCAACCTGTGCACCATTCGGATCAATATGACCTGGATTTTCAAAGCTTACCTTCAAGCTGCCCGTTACTTTAATTGGATAGCCTTTGGCTTCTTCCTCGATGACCTCGCCAGAACCATTCTTGGTGGAACCCTTAATTGAAACAATCTCGGCAATACCTTTATTCTCATCAATGACAAACTGGCCCGCATAATGACTAGGCTCTGAAGAATCTACTCGCAATTCAATGGTTTCGCTTGTTGGTCGAGGCGTTGTTAAACGCGCACCTTTATCGTCAAACCATGTCTTGTACGTAATCGTTGCCTTGACTTCACGACCTGGTGCTGTAACAGCTTTAATCGCCAGCTTACTGTTGATCATCGGTAATCCCTGCGACATGCGATCGACTTCCGCAGTCACGATTACACTATTTAAATCTGGCTCCGTTTTCATGGAGTAAGTAGGTCCGCCTCTGCTCATTACATTATCCAGATTTACAGCCTCTACGCGAAACGTATAATCCGTATTCGGCTTCAATCCCGTAACCGTATAGGTTAGACCTGGAGATGGAATAGTTGCAATAGCCGTGTCGTTTTGAAACAGTTTATATTCTTTTATCCCTTTTGCATCTGTCGCTGCTGGCCAAGATAACGTTACTTTATCTCCTTGTGCATCCGAGGCTGTCAGCTTACTTCCTGCTGGCCAAGTCGGACGGCTCGCTGTGCTTTCTGAGGATGCAATAAACATCCCAGCAATCGGATCACTGCCATCATGTGCTGGTTTGACTTTATAAAATGCGGAGAAAGTCACAGCCTTTGCTTCATTACTAACAGCTACCGAAAAGCTCGGCTTATGCAATTCATAGTGAGTATCGTCCACGCTCACTTCTGTAGAGGAAAGGGTTTCGACATTCCCTACAAATGACTGTTCTATACTTTCAGTTGGTGAAAAAATCTCAGTTGTGATGTAGCCCACATATTTACCATCGTTGCTGGTTTGTGCCGATCGGCTTTCCGATGCATTTTGCTCACCGCTAGGCTGAAGGGATAACCGTTTGATCGAACCGCTGTCTGCTTGATACACAAAAATATCAGAAACATGGTTCGTATCCCCTGCCACCAGATTATCAGCGTCTGATTGGAAAGCTACAACACGCCCGTATTCACTAATCGATGGCTCAAAACTATGATTGTTCGCTTCTTCTCCTGTAGAAGATACGTTAATACGTTTGATTACTTGCGTAGTTCGGTCATATAGAAAAACATCGCCTTTTTCGTTAGTATCGTTTTCCACCAAGAGACTGGAATACGATGTAAACGCCACATAACGACCATCGGCACTAATCGACGGCCACTCGCTATCACCGCTACCAACCAGCGGATCTTTAGGATCTTTTACTAGGCGTGGTTGACTGATGCGCTCCATTGTTTTCGTGTCGCGATCATAGATAAAAATGTCCGCATGCCCATTCGTATCATGAGGAACGAGTTTATCTGAAGATGAGCTAAATGCTACATAACGGCCATCCGCGCTTATGGAAGGTTCATCTGCCCACGCGTCAGCATCGCTGCTAATCAACTCCATCTTTCCGCTACTGCGGTCGAGCAAATAGACTTGCGGATCTTTTTGTAGATCCAAATTATAACCTGAAAATGCGATATACTGCGCATTTGCAGACATAGAAAAATGTTTAACGTCATACGTCTCAGTCAATACACTCGTTATGATGCTAGTATCTCGGTCATATAAAGAAAGTTTAAAATTTGGAAATTGTTGTCCAGGTACCTTATAATACATTTCCTGAAAGCCAACATACCGCCCGTCTGGCGTAATCTTATTTTCAAAACCTACAATCGGCTTGTCATCGGCGCCAATTTTGGTAAGTACATTCCAAGGTGTTGGCGCACCTGATCCTAACAAACCATAGACAGAATCGGAGACCGATGAATCAGATCCGACTGCAGCTGTATTTCCTGTCCCTTGTGCTTCCGACTGTGTTTGCGCACTTATCGGCAGCACGCTGCCCAACAATAAAACAATAGCGAGTACGAGAGACAGCCTTCTTTTAATATGTTTCATCAAGAATGCTTGAACGCTCATTTGATTAGTACCTCCGAGATTATTATTTATTTCGATACATATTGTATCATAAAAATCGTAGATGTAAGGTTGTTCCAATCTTGATTCCCAAAAAATTCAATCACTTACCCAACACTATATCAACATCGTCATGTCCAGTGTATTATCCGAAAGTATACTCTTGATCAAATTTACCAACCTTAGTTCATCTTTTCGCTCCGAAAAAATTGCAGCCTCTCCAAATAGGAGAGGCTGTGTGCTAACACAGACGATAGTGGGCGATCACAAGCAGCGGATTGCCGCGGAAACTGCTCCTTGTATCTACTAACTGGATAAGAATAAGAGTTACTAGTACAGCAGATTTTCTAGCAAATGCTAAGGAAGCTTGACTACAAACTCGCTTATATAGTAGGAAGTGGTTATGGATTCTCCAAATTCGAATTCGGCAGAATCAGCATATTTACCGCCCTTAACACTAATCTGCATGGGCAATGGTTCGTGACCTTCAGGCAGCCATCTGGCGCTCGCCTTGTATCGGCCGATCGGCACATGATCGATACCCGCGCCGCCTGGGACCGGGCCGCCGCGTTTAATCAACGTTTGGCCTGTGCTTCCATCAAGCAATGGACCGACAGGCGTAAGCGTAATTTCAAGATCGCTCATATCGAACTCAGGCAGGCTGTCATCGAAGGATGAAAAATTAGGATAAACAAAAATATGACCCTCGAATTTCTTCCAAGTAAAATCTCGGACAGCTCCTGTGCTTCCAGCAAGCGGACGATCGACGTCAGCTGCTAAATGGAATGTGAAGTTTTTGCCGTTAAACTCTTTGGTGATGTTAGCTCCCATTCGATAGGTTGTTGCGATTTGCGGTAATTCAATCCGATAGTGTCCTGATTCATCGGTGACTGCAAGGAGATTGCTGTCATAAAGCAAGGTGTTATCCGCAAAGATCTCAACGTCTGGTATCGGATTTCCCTTCGCGTCCCGTACGTAGCCTTTCACGACGTATGGTTCAACTTCCTCTACAGATGGTACGGGCGCCGGCGTTGGTTCCGGTGTTGGTGCTGGTGCTGGCGTTGGTGCTGGCGTCCGTGCTGGCGTCGGTGCCGGTGTTGGTGCCGGCGTTGGCATCGGCGTTGGCGTCGGAACCGGAGCGGGTTCTGGATTCGTGCCAGGGGCGGCATCCTCGATCCTTATCGTCCAAACGTTGCCGCTACTGGAGAAGGCAACATTGTAGCCGCTGCTCTCCGACACGAAGCGCAATGGTACCATCGTGCTACCGTCAATGATCTGGGCAGGTACGTCCAGGGCGACAGCTTTTCCGTTTACGATTGCATTCGTATTATTAATCGTCAATTCGATGGAAAGGCCGTTCTTCGTTCCGATCGCCTTCCGGACAGCTCCCTCTTCCACCCATTGCACCGTAAAGCCTAGGGTTTCAAACAGTTTGCGGAATGGGACAAGCGTGCGACCGTCTTTAACGATCGGTTGCGCATCGTTAAAGTGAAGCTCTGCCCCTTTGAAAAGCACATGGATGGCAATATCTTTCGATCCATCCGCAGAAGAAGGAACGGGAGCAGGACTCGGCGTCGGTGCTGGTGTTGGGTTAGGCGTCGGGTTCGGGTTAGGCGCCGGTGAGGGTGCCGGACTCGGCAACGGCGCTGGCGTCGTAGTAGGAGCAGGCATCCCATCCGAAATCATTGGCTTCTTGTATTTAATCGGTTTGGAAACTATCGCACCTTGCGGTGTCTCGATTTCCAGCACATAAGACTGCGTTTCCTTAATCGTGCCGTTGTCGCTGGCGTACAAGTCGAACGTAAGCTGCCCTTGGAACTCGCCAACCGGCTCCTTCACATCTTTTCGAAAACCAGGGTTAATAATTTCGCTTTCATGGATTATCGCGCCGTCTGCAGATGTAACCGTTTTGTCCTTTACGATGCCGAGCAGCCAGCCGGTCGTAGCACGGTTCGTTCTCCACACCCCTTGAGAATTATCCTTGCCGTAATCATCTGTAGAGCGAAGTACAACCGCATTAATGACCGTTTTCTGTGCTAAGCTCAGCACCAGCTTGAAGTGCCCATCCTTATTTCCCTCCGGCTTGAAGTCAGCTGCACCGACAACATCAGACGCCGTATCTAGCAGACTAAACTCCTTGATCGCAACTCCCGCAGGCGAGGTTTCTCCGAAAGCACCGGCGACTCCGCCATACGACAAGCAGCCCGCCAGCACAAGGGATAGAGCTGAATTCCAAATTCTTTGTTTTTTTAACGTAACCATCATGATCATTCTCCTTCTCCCAATTCATTCTTACAAAGAAATAATTCCTTTAATTTTTGCAGCGGGCCCTTTATTATATCTCCCTGTACAAATTAGAAAGCCCATTCCTACATACGATAGCCCCCAGAAGAAGGCAAACCACTTGTCGAGCCACGGAAGTCCGAATGAGACCAGCATAATGACCATCAGGATAACCGTCCAACGCGGAAACACTTTTGCGCGGAAGGTTAGAATCGCAAGAATCATTGTCCCCAGCAGCATCCCCATGCCCGAAACTCCTCCCATAATACTTGCGAATGCTCCTTCTTTGGCGTAAAAGCCGTATGCGAACAAACCATAAAAATTAGATGCTACCAACAAATTCCCGATCATAAGGAGTAAGGCTGCAATAAAGCCAAGTACCCCGGTTTCACGTGACTGGGACATGTAAAGGGCGATGGAGCTGATGGCCATCAACATACAGGCCATAAATCCGCAAATAACCTCCGGCGTACTATCATCTCCCCAAATGAGGGACGACGGCGTCATCCCCATTCTGATGATTCCCGCCAATAGGCAAAGAAACCCAAGCCACTTGACTACTTTCTCCAATGTCATTCTTTCATCCTCCGTTTGATTTCGATTTATGTAATCATCATAACAAACCTGTATTCCTGTTTTGGAGAGTAGCTCTTCCCGGGTGTTGCGGGAAGTTTCATAGGTAATTTCGGGAAACGATCTTAATGACAGAGCCACTATGAAAGTCTACGCACTAAATGCGTATTGCATTATACGGTCCAATGACTCCCGCTTCACCGACAACAATTGAGGCTCTAAATCGCTATCATTTTACGCCCGATACCTACACGATTGTTGAAGGACAATATAGTTTTGAAGTGCAAGAAGCCAGCAAACGCAAGGGTTTGCTGGCTTTTCATATAAAAGTAAATTACAAATAAAGTTTTAAGTAGTAATTGGATTTGCCTGATTCAGCCACTCGAGCAATGAATCAAGTGACTCATCCGTAAGTCCGCCTCCGCTAAATGCAACTAAACCGCGAATCGGCAAATATTTCAGGAATGCAGTCATCAGTTCTGACATCCCTTCCCCTTCATGGTTAGTAGAGCCGAACGGCGAATGCTTCAGCAAATCCCCTAAGATTGAAGCAGCTTGCGGATTCTCCATCAAGTCTCCTACCGTAGAATTGCGCGAATAGGTCTTCTCGATCGGTACCGTAGAGTTCATCTGAAGGGCTCCCTTGAGCACGATATCAGCCGAGGACTTGCCGATTAACACATCGAATTCGCCGGACTCGACATGCCAGTCGTTCAGTTCCGTGTTAAAGTAAGCAAAGGATCTCTTGTCAAGCCTAAAGGTAACGGTTTTCTCTTCTCCAGGCTTAAGCGCTACTTTGACGAATCCTTTGAGTTCCTTCTCCGGGCGGGACACGCTGCTATGCACATCCCGCACATAAAGCTGCACGGTCTCTTTACCAACTCTGCTGCCGATATTTTTTATATGGACCGAGACGTTGACCGAATCGGTGTCGTCCATCTCATCTTTGTCCAGTACAAGTCCGCTGTATTCAAAAGTTGTATAGCTAAGCCCGTGACCAAATGGGAACAGTGGCCGTAGCTTCTTCTTGTCATAATAGCGGTAACCTACGTAGATCCCTTCCTTATATTCCACAAGGTCTCCATCACCCGGAAAATTCAAGTAGGACGGGTTATCACTGAGCTGTACCGGAAATGTCTCGGCCAGTTTACCGCAAGGATTGGCATCGCCGAACAGCAGATCCGCAATCGCTCCACCCAGCGCTTGTCCTCCCAAGTAAGCCTCAAGCACAGCCTTAACACCGCCGATCCAAGGCATTTCCACCGGAGCTCCATTGCTTAGCACGAGCACGGTCCGTTTCTGCACTGCCGTCACCGCTTCGATCAGCTCCGATTGATTGGCTGGGAGATTCATATGTTCACGGTCGAACCCTTCTGATTCATAACGTTCCGGCAATCCGACGAATAGAATAACGACCGATGCATCTTCTGCAAGCTTGATCGCTTCCTTCAAAAGCTGTGGATTCGTTTGGTCTCCATTCAACTCATAGCCCTGGGCATACGCAATCTCCGCACCGCTTCCCGCCGATTTAGCAAGTTCCTCGCTGATATCCTCGAGCTTGGTTGGCTTAATATGCGAGCTGCCTCCGCCTTGATATCTCGGCTGCTTGGCAAGTTGTCCGATGACAGCGATTTTGCCGGACTTCGGCAATGGCAAGATGCCGTCCTCGTTTTTAAGCAGCACCATGCTTTCACGCGCAACTTCCCGTGCTAGAATATGATGCGCCTCCGGATCATAGGAAGCATCCGGCTTCTTGCTGTCAACCGCCATGAAGACAATGTGCAATATTCGCTCAACAGCCGAGTCGAGCTTTTTCTCTGACAGCCTGCCGCTTATCACCGCTTCGACGATTTTACGGTCACCGGCGCCGTTACTTGTCGGCATTTCCAGCTCAAGACCTGTAGCCAAACCGTCTGCACGCTCGTTCACTGCGCCCCAGTCGGACACGACAAACCCCTCATGTCCCCATTCGTCTTTCAAAATGTCCGTAAGCAGACGCTCATTTTCAGCACAGTACTCGCCGTTAAGTTGGTTATAGGCGCACATGACCGTCCACGGCTGACCTTTCTTAACTGCTCCTTCAAAGCTGGCCAAATAAATCTCCCTCAGCGTACGCTCATCCACAACCGCATTCGTCGTCATCCGACGGTGTTCCTGATTATTTACCGCGAAATGCTTTAGCGACGTGCCCACGCCCTGGCTCTGTACCCCTTGAATATGAGCAGCGGCCATTTCAGAGGACAAATACGGATCCTCCGAAAAATATTCGAAATTGCGCCCGCATAGCGGCGATCTCTTAATATTTGCGCCGGGGCCAAGCAAAATGGAGACGTCTTCAGCCTGACACTCTTCGCCTAGCGCCACACCGACCTTGCCGATCAGCTCACGATCCCACGAAGAAGCAAGCCCGGCTGCAGATGGGAAGCACGTAGCAGGAACGCTATCGAACAGTCCCAAATTATCTGCCGACGCGCGCTGCTTACGAAGCCCATGAGGCCCATCCGTCATCATGACGGACGGAATGCCGAGCCGCTCGATTCCTTTCGTATGCCAAAAGTCAAGTCCCGAGCAGAGAGATGCTTTCTCTTCCAAAGTCATTTGTGCAATCAATTCTTGAATATTTCTTTTCATAGTTACCCTCCTAATGTAATGAAATCAACCTTTAACAGCACCAATGGTCATACCTTTGACAAAGTATTTCTGGAAGAACGGATATGCGATCAGAACCGGGATCACGGCAATCACCGCAATCGCCATGCGGAATGTTTCGCTGGGCAGCTGCGCAATGCTCTCCCCAGCTTGCGAGCCGATATCGCTGTTACTAGCCAAGAACTGGATGTCGCTCATAATCCGGTTGAGCACGTTCTGTAGACTGAACAATTTAGGGTTGGTTACATAAATTAATCCGTTATTCCAGTCGTTCCAGTAAGCCAATCCTTGAAACAAGCCGACGGTGGCCAGAATCGGCAGTGAGAGTGGCAATACAATTTTGTAATACATTTTAAATTCGCTTGCACCGTCTATGCTGGCCGATTCCAATACCGGAACCGGAATTGTCGTCATAAAAAACGTTCGCATGAGAAGCACGTTAAAGCCATTCATTAAAAGTCCCGGAACAATCAACGCCCACAGCGTATTCTTGATATGGAATAGTTGTGTATAAATCAAGTACGTTGGAACAAGGCCGCCATTGAACAACAAAGTGAAAAACAGCAGAAAGGCGAAGAATGTTCCGCCAGGCAAATCGCGACGCGATAAAGGATAAGCGAGCAACGATGTGATTAATAGACTGATAGTTGTCCCTATTATAGTTATGAGAATTGTAATCCCGTAAGCGTTAAAAACGAGCGACGATTGCTGCCATAGATATTCGTATGCGCTTAAACTGAACTGTTTTGGAAACAAAGAATACCCATTCTGCAGGATTGTCTTTTCGTCCGTTATGGACGACATTGTCAAAAGAACAAACGGAAGCAGGCAACTGACTGAAAACAAGATCATCACAAAATGTGCAGCCCACTGCCAAACACGATTTTCATTATTCATGTATATCCCCCTTAGAACAGCGCGTTTTCTTTGTTGACTTTTCGAACAACATAGTTGGAGGCGATAACCAGCACGAATCCGACTATCGATTGATAGAAGCCAGCGGCTGATGACATGCCGATGTTACCAAGCTGCAATAGACCGCGGAACACATACGTATCGATGACGTTCGTAGTACTGAAGAGGGCTCCTGCATTCATCGGGACTTGATAGAACAAGCCGAAGTCTGAGTAGAAAATGCGTCCGATCGCCAGGAGCGTCAGCATGATGATTACGGGAGTGATCAGCGGTATTGTAATCGTACGGATTTGCTGCCACTTGGATGCCCCGTCCAGCTTCGCCGCTTCATAATATTCCGGATCAATGCCGATGATTGCAGCCAGGTAAATGATACATGCGTACCCTGCACCCTTCCAGGTATGGACCAAGGTCAGAATGACCGGCCAGTATTTCGGCTCGTTGTACCAAGAAATCGGCTCGATGCCCAGCGCCGGCAGGATCGTCTTATTCATGAATCCGCTCTCGATGCTCAGCGTCGAAAATACGAGATAACTGACCAATACCATCGAAATTAGAAATGGTAGAATGATAATGCTTTGATACAGACGGGACGCAAATTTACTCTTGATTTCGTTCAGCAGAATGGCGAAGCCAACCGCAACGACGAGGCCGATCACAATGAAAGCTGCGTTATAAAGAATCGTATTGCGGGTAATCAAATAAGCGTCAGAAGTTTGGAACAGAAACTTGAAATTCTGAAAACCAACCCAATCGGACCCCCATATTCCTTTAGCGAAATTGATGTCCTTGAAAGCAATCGTGAGACCGAACATTGGTAAATAATTATTGATGATCAAGTATGCAATTCCCGGAAGCATCATGAGATATAGCGGGCTGTATTTCCAAATTCTCTTCCTGGCATTGCTATGCGTACGTTTTGTCATTCCGAAAGTTCCCCTTTCCATTTCTATCGCCTTGTGTAGTATCTTGCTGTACTCTCATAGTACTGAAATCCCGTTCGTCCCACTACCGTTTCTACGACTTCTGGTTTGCACTTTGCCGACTTGCCTTCCACCATTAATTCAAAAAATTGTCCCTGTCAACAGGCAAAGTTGACAGGGACAATTCAGTAATCATTTTTTTATCGCATTCAGTTCTTTGTTAATGACTGCCAACAATTCCGGGACAATATTAAATTGCACCAGTTGGGACATTTTCTGAATGGACATAACCCCTCTCATCACCTCAAAGAACGGATTAGTGGCCATATCTCCAAAGTATTTAAGATAGATCGCTTTCGTCTCTTCATTGCTATAGAGGTCTTCAATCGTGTCAAATGTAGAATAGTATCCGTCTTTCAATTCGATAGGCTCAGCATTAGATAGATCAAATTTTTCGAACCAGTTGACGACATATTTTGCTTTTTCCGGTTTAACATGGATATAACTTTGGTCAATTTCCGCTGCATGATGAAGCAGAATCTCATCCGTATAGATGACGCCAAGTTCATCCGTAGCTACGACTTTTACATCATTCTCCCCTGCGATCAATGGAACATCCTTTATGATTTTCATCGGTGCGCCGCTCTTGATTTCGGTAAGAAGGGTATGATTTAAATAAACTTTAACATCGTGTAAATTAGACAGGATCACAATATCATTGAGCTCTTGGTGCCTATTCACAAATCGTCTGCCGGCTAAATGAACGAAAGGAACCTTAGACCAGTAAGCTTTATAAAGATAAAAGGCGTCCTTCTTGAGTTTCCGGTCAATGGTAACAAGTCCCTTCAAGTTCTTTCCTGTTTCACCGCCTTCATTTCTGTTTGCGCTGCCGAAATCAAACATGTTCCATACATAACCGCCTAATACAAACGATCTCTTATCGAAGGTTTCCAGGGCATTGTGATGGAATAAAAGCTGGTATTCCTCCGTATAATCTTGGACCCCAGGCGTATAAGAATGGTACTTGGGATTCGTATCCACTCCGTATTCGGATACGATTACTGGTATTTTAGGTTGAGCTTGATGAAACTCATCAAGGCGATCTTGCAAGTCTTTGATTTCACCATAGTACCAGCCGTAGTATAAATTGTATCCAATCAGGTCAGTAAAGCTATTTATAATACTTTCATTCTCGACACCGTTAATATTAGCTTGAACGGTTAAGCGACTAGGGTCAAACTGTTTGGCCAGAGCCTCCAGTTTTCTGATAGTCTTATAGGTTTGCTCCGTCTCAACAGCAATTGTAATCTCATTTTGGACACCCCAACAAAAGATAGAACAATGATTATAAGCCTGCTTAATAAGCTTTTCCAGCTGTTCTTCCGCATTATGATTTTCCGGGTCCTTGGTGGAAGGAATGCTAATAAATGGAATTTCCGCCCATACTAACAGTCCGTAACGGTCGCATAAGCTGTAAAAATAGTCATCATGCTGGTAATGGGCAAGACGAAGGCTGTTCGCTCCGATTTCCCGGATCAGGGCCATATCTTCATCCATATGCATTTTCGTAATAGCATTGCCTACACCGGCGAAGTCCTGATGACGGCATACGCCGTTGATCTTGACTGGTTTGCCATTCAAGAGCAAGCCTTGTTCCGTCGTTGCTTCAACCGTCCTAAATCCTATCGCGACATGCCGAGAATCGCAGACTTGTCCCTCAATGACGACGGATACCTCTACCGTATAAAGATAGGGTTGATCTATGCCGTCCCAAAGAATCGGATTTACAATTTCGCTTCTTATGCTGAATTTTGCTTCATTTTCAAGAACAAGTTCTGAGTTTGCCTCCATTACTGTTCTTCCTGCTTCATCCTTGATCAGTATCTTAAGGACTCCCTCTTTGGAGACAGAGGATTCATTCACGATTTGACCATGAACGGCCAATTCAAACGTTTCTGGGGCAATTTTCTGCTGCGTCAAATAGACACCATCCCGTCCATTGTCCATGACGTCAAAATGAATATCGTCCATCACAAGAAGCTTCACTTCTCTGTACAAACCGCCATAGAAGGTGAAGTCTGCCATTAGAGGGAACACTGTATTGTCATAACCGTTATCAGCCATAATGGCGATAAGATTTTCTCCCTCTTTCAAGTAGGGGGTTAAAGGGACTCTAAACATGGCATATCCACACCGGCTGTCCCCTGCCAAGCTGCCATTGACATAAACATGAGCCATATTCCCAGCGGCGCCGATTTCCAAGTAGATGTGTTTTGTAAGATCTTCATGGGAAATGTCCACAATCCGCTGATACCAGCATTGCCCCCGATAGTATTGTTCGCTACCGCCTTGACCATCAGTATCGTTCCATGAATGAGGCAGTGTGACTGACTCGCCGTCTTGTATGGACTCAAGTACGTAGGAGGGATTATTCGTTTTCGTGAATGTCCATTGATCGTTTAATGGCATGATATTTAGCATGATAATTACCCCTTTCGGTGTTGATTGAGATGACTGGATCCCTGTCAAAAAATTCCCCGGTCAACTGAGATGTTGACCGGGGCAAATGAATAAGTGCCGAAATGATTACTTACTTTTTTTCGCCCACTCGTCGAGCTGCTTTTGCTTCTCTGCGATAATTTTGTCAATTCCGGCGGATTTCAGCTTGGAGATAAACTCTGGCAAGATTTTCTCCGGATCGACACTCCCAGTCTCAAGCGGAAGCTTGTACTGCGTAACCACGTTGGTTACCGCGGCATATTCAGCCTTGACCGGATTTGCGTCGAACGTAAAGCCCAGCGCCTTCGACTTTAATGCCGATTTGTTGAATTGATCCATCTTCTCCCAAATTTTTGGATCGTCACCCTTAAATACATAGGATAGGAATTGATTACCGAACATATATCCCATATTCGGGTTGTAGCCCGAGGTTTTGGCGTCAACGCCTTGAGGGAAGTCGATGACGTTGTCCGATTTGACATAATGTTTCCCTTCCACACCCCAATCGAACAGATTGACGATATCTTTGTCTGCATACATAAGGTTCAGGAAATCCATCGCTTTTTCCGGTGTTTTGGAGTTAATTGGTATCCCCCACATGACACCAGTTACGTTCGTAGTTGTAGAAACAGGCTGAAGCAAGTTTGCCGTGACCATTGGCACACCGCTGCTCTTCGTTTCTTGCTGTTCAAACCCTGGCTTCATATTGGAGAAATAGGCAAATCCGCGGTTCGACTTGATCAAGTCAAACTGAGAAGTTTTATTCGTTGAGGCGTCTTTCAGAATCAAGCCAGATGTATACCATTTTCTCATCTTTTTAATAAACTGAGCATAATC
The DNA here is from genome assembly GCF_059692075.1 of Paenibacillus sp. J31P190. Taxonomy (NCBI): domain Bacteria; kingdom Bacillati; phylum Bacillota; class Bacilli; order Caryophanales; family Paenibacillaceae; genus Paenibacillus; species Paenibacillus sp. J31P190. Next base: position 81,257 of record NZ_JCAUAS010000011.1, read on the forward strand.
GTCCGTTTCGTACAAATTGGCCACTTTGAGATTATTGTCAAAATTCGGAAGAACACCAAGTGAATCCCCAAGCATGTCAAACGTACGGTACGAATCGAGCATCGTTCTGCCGATACTGCCTGGAATCAGCGGCGTCACATTGGGCTCTTTCTCCTTAATCGTTTTCAATGTGGCCTCGACGTCGTCTAAAGTACGAATTTTACTGACATCGATTTGATACTTGTCGACCAAATCCTTCCGCATGGTCAGACCATTATACGCGGCAAAGTCGCGGATGGTAGGAATAGCGTAAATGGATCCAGCAATTTTGGCTGCCTTGAGATAGTCCGATTCCATCGCTTTTGCAATACCTTGACCATGCTGTTCGAGCAGTTTATCAAGGGCAACAATTTGACCTTTTGAAACATAGCTGCTGTAGCCGGTGCCAGATACAAACATTAAATCCAGCTTTTCGCTGCTGCTCAGCATCAAGTTAACTTGCTGCTCCCAGTTCCCAATGCTGATCGGTGTCAACTTCACAGTTGCATTGATTTTTTTCTGTGCGATTTGATTAATGGAATCCTCCACCAAGGACAACTCCCTAGGCACTGCACCGAAAATCGGGAAAGCAACAGTCAGTTCCGTCGGTTTTCCCTCTGGCTTTGCCGTTTTATCCCCGGCTACTGGGGCCGTATCTCCGCTATTGTTGCTGCAAGCGGATAGAACAAGCATAGATCCTATAATGAGTGCGCTTGCCGACATGAATCTCTTCTTCATAGTACTCCCCCATTTACTTTTTGGCGTTTGCCTACTGAAACTGTTTGCGATACTCGGAATCTTCAGCAAGCATATCTTTATTTTACTTTTGCTGCAGATTCGGCTCTGCTCCGCTCACGACTTTTCGCTGTGCATTTGCCGACTACCTTTCACTTTGAACGGGTTGGTGCAGTTGGCGGTATTCAATCGGATTCAGGTCGGTATGCTTCTTGAACATCCGGGAGAAATGGGAGAAATTCGCATACCCGATATGCGATGCCACGGCGCTGATCGGCATATCGGTTTTCGCGAGCAGTTCCTGGGCAAGCTTGAGCCGTTCGTGAAACAGATAATCCGATACGGCCATGCCCGTTTCCTTTTTAAAGATCCGGGTCAAATAGTCCGGATTCAAAAACACGTGATTCGCAATCTCTTCCCTCGACAAGTCTTCTGTAATATGCTGCTTAATGTAACTAATAACTCTTTGGACAACACTGAAGGATTGTTCAACTGTGTTCACATACTCCATCGCTTTGCTTACAACGTGGTTCATCCATGCGATCAGATCGGTTACTGAGCGGGTCGCGTTTGCGGAAAACTCCAACGAGATGGTATCGCTAAACAATTGGTGAGCTTGAATACCTTTCATCTGGAGCATATAATACATCGCTTGCTGAAAATCCTGGTAAAATTGGCGGAGCAGGTTTGCATCCAAGCCATTCTGCCGCAACAAGAGATCCAAAAAAGAGGTTGCTTCTTCCAATACTTTAGCGAATTCCCCCTCCTTCAGCATAATAGACCACGTGCTCATGTCGGGGAGCTGTCTAATAACGGGTTGTAATTGTTCCCCGGAAAGCAGGAAAATCTTATTGTTATAGGCCACGTTGTTTTTCTCATTTTCACCAAGTCTTTTTACCATCTCAAACATTTCGTGACCGTGTACTTTTTCACCAATATAACAGGAAAGATCGCAGTAAAAATACTTCCTGCAGGTGTCAATGTAACGTTCGCAAGATTGTTTCAACAACAGCTCGATGTCGGAATAACTTTCGGCAGATAAGATAGCTAGCAATCTTCCGCTGTTTAACGTTATAATTTGTCCGTTTTTTTTGTTCCCCAGAATGATTTCCTCAGCCGCATTTGTTAGCGCATATTCCAATATCTTCTCTTCGCGCATCGTCACATGCTTGTGCCATCTCTGCATGCTAATTAGCACCGGGGCAAATGTCATTTTTTCGGCATAAGGAATGTTGCGATCCGCCGCGGCTCGACTTACCGACTCCGCTATGGGCGGTATCGTCTGGTTGATGATATCCAGCCAGAACCGCTCAATCAGCATGGGTTGATGCTGGAACCAGAACTGGCCATATTGGCTGAATTCAACTAATTCCGAATCTTTATTGATTTTCTCGACCGCTTTGAGGATCGTTTTTTCCAACTCATTGAAAGGAATCGGCTTGAGAATGTAGTCCAGACTCCCTAACTGGAGAGCTTGTTGGGCATATTTGAAATCAGCATGACAGGTCAAGAAAATCATCGCCGTGCTCGGATATCGTTCCACAACCCATTCCGCCAGTTCCAGTCCCGATACTTGCGGCATCTCGATATCGCATAGCATAATATCTATTCGCTCATTTTCGAAGAGCTCTTTCGCTTGTTTTACGGTAAAAGCCGAGAATACTGCGGTTATACCAAGCTTCTGCCACTCGACTCCCGACCGGACTCCTTCAACAGCATGAATTTCATCATCTACAATCAATAATTGAAGCATACTAGGGAACCCCTTTCCTATCTTTCCGATTGATAAGGAAGCTTGATTTCTATAACAGCGCCGCTAGGGAATCCATTGTAACAGGATATGGCCGCATGCTCTCCATATAACAGTTGCAATCGCTTACGAACGTTCCAAATACCAATATGCTCGCCTTGTTCGTCGGCCACGCGGTTTCCAGAACGAATCTCGGCTAATACATCCTCCAAAAATCCTTTGCCTGTATCGCGAATGATGATTTCGATATAGGGCTTAAGTCCGGCTTCCATCAAATCGATGGCAACGGAAATATGCACGGGTTCGTCCAACGTGACACTGTGCTTGATGGAATTTTCCAAAAAGGTTTGAATCACCAAGGGGGGGATCGGAATATTTTCCAGGAAATCGGGTGAATCGATCGTACAAGTTAAGCTATTTGGAAACCGGAGCTCCTGAATCCGGATATAGTTTCGGACATGCTGCAATTCTTCCCGCAAAGTAACGAACGTCAAATTACTTCGAAACATAAATCTGAAATACTGGACAAGACATAACGTCATTTCCTGAATTAATTCGTAGTTTCTCACTTGAGCCAGATTAAACAGGATGTTCAAAGAATTCATGAAAAAATGCGGGTTAATCTGCAGCTGCAAGTGCTGAAGCTCCGCTTTGTGCTTACTAAGCTGTTCTTCGTACACATTGATTTTCAACTCTTCGATTTGCGACATCATGCGGTTAAAAGTTTGGTTGACCAATAGAAATTCATCAGAAGCCGGATAAGACTCGATTCGAACGTTCACGTTTCCATCATTGATCCTTCTCATAACTGCAATCATCCGTTTAAGAGGAACGAGCAGAATGTGGCGGAGAAAAAAAAGACTTATCGGTATAAGCACAATGGAGGCAAGTGAAATCACCTCTATGATACGAGTCAAATTAGGCAAATTTTGTAAAATTTGTTTATCCGGAATAACCGCTACCAGGTTAAAGTCGCCTTTTTGCGAGGGCTCCCCGACAATTAGCAAGTTATTCTTGCTTCCCGACATATAAAACTGCTGAAAGCTTTTCGAGAAATCAATGTTTTCATCAGCCAATGGATTGGTGCTGACCATCAACTCCCCTTGATTTGTTACAAAAAGAGCGCTCCCTTCGCTGCCCAAATTAATTAGATTCAAAGGTATGAGCAGCGTCTTAGCGTTGACCCATGCTCCAATATACAGATCATCCGATTGAATGACGCGCAACATGTAATAGTCTTGTCCGATTTTCTGAACGAACCAGCCGCTGCCGCGAATCTCCGCAAGATTAGGACGTTCGCTCAGCAAATGATGTAAATATTGCTCGACAGGGTCCCTCTCTTGAAATGTAACTGATGCTTTGAAAACGTCCAACAGATCCTGCCTTGACTGTGAATACACAAAAAAAGCATCGACCGATTTATAAAGAACAATATCGTTAGTCAGTTTATCCGAAACGCTATGTTTGGCCAGCTGATATTCATCCTCCGAATTAGGAGTATTCATTGAACGGATATCATTATCCGAAGTTACTAAGCTGATCAAATTTCGATCCGCATCTTGCAGTTGGATATCAATTTGCCCCTCATACAAAGAGATTAAATTTTTGATGGACAACGCCACCTGATTGTGTACGACATGAATGCTGTAGAAATGATTGTAGATCAGCAGCGTGATGAGAGGAACCGTAACGAATAACAGCCCAACCACTAGCTTGAACCGAATGGAATTCCATGATATATGCGGAAGCCGCAGTCCCATCCAATGTCTCTCCCTTCTGGAAGTCTAAAAGGACTGCCAAGAATCCTCTCAGCAGTCCGACTTTATTCATTAGTATGCCATCGTAATCATATAGGATTCCTAGATGTCTTCGCTACCGTTTTGACGACATATCCCTATACATATAACGACTTTTGCCGTCTTTCGCTTCTATAATTAACACCAGATATCATAGTAAACTGCCCTTTCACTAAAAAAACACCACAACTACCAATTGAGGAAACCAAAAATATGATGCGCAGTTTTTCGAGTTTTACTTCAAAAAAAAGCGGCTACCGATTCACGCCGGCAGTCGCTTTTTAATTTAATTATTGAGTCATGATTGAGTTATCTTACATCATTACACGCATGAATCGCCCATGGTCGCATATCGGTTGATTTTCTGCAGCAAAATTTCTTTACTTTGTTGCCCAACCAATGTTTCCACTTGATAGCCATCTTTAAACAGCATTAAAGTTGGCACGCTCAACACACCGTATTCCGTGGCAAGTTCTTTTTCCTGATCGATATTAACTTTGGCGATGGTAGCTTGATATCTTACGTCTCGAGCCAGCTTCTCAGCAATGAGAAGCTGCTCTTGACAAGATTCGCTCTCAGGCGAATAAAAATCAACGAGCGTGATCCCATGATTTATCTGTCCTCGGAGTGTCTCTTTTATTAATGAAATAACCTCCACCCTTTTACCACCTCATGTTCAAAGTATTTTTACCATTTACCACACTGCTCGCTTGATCGCTTCAAACTTGAAGGCATCCATTTAAGTTGGCAAAATCTTCAGCCGATAAATGGAAATTATTCGATTATATATTAAAGCACTTGCAGCATAGCAGCTACAACACCGTTATGATTTGATAGATGTGCCGCTGTCGTTACGATCAACTCTCCAAAGGTTTCCGCTTTCTTGAAGTTCTCTGGAACAGTTTCTTCTAGACGGTCCTTCAATGTGTTGTAGATACGTTCTCGTTGTTCCTTGAGCTGCGCTATCAATGTATCCCAGTTCGGCAGCTGCGCCAGTTGCTCATCCGTCCAGCCCTTTGCACTTGTACCGTAGTGAAACAAGTCTTTATAAATTTCCGGAAGAGCCATTGTTTGTTGCGATAAGCCATAAACATGAACTTCCGTGATCCGCAGCACATGTCCCAGATGCCAATATATACTTGTGTTAAATCCTTCAGGGGCTACCATGCGCTTTTCTTCTGGACATTTGGTAATTAGTTTCAAAAAATTATCAGCTCCACATTGTAAAGGTGAAATACAAACTCTTTTCTCATTATTATTGTCTCCTTCAGTTTAATATTCTATTGGATTAATCAAGTACTGCTGTCATATGAGCTTTTGTAACCGACCAATGCGATGTTGCCCAGTATTTGGTTTTATCTACAATGTAAATCATTTGTGGAGACTCATGCTTTACATTTAAGTCCTCGGCAATCTTATTAGATACTGGGCGTGATTCGACAACTTTAATAAGTGTATAATCATTATTAGGGTTTGGGGAGGTCTTCAAATATGACTCATACTCTTTTATCGCATTCGCACTGACCTCGCACGTCGTGCTGTGTTTTAAGATTACTTGTCCGCGTTCAGTCGACCTGTTCAAAACTTCATTCCACTCTTCAAGCGTTGTGATTTCTTTCCAATCCATGAGTATTTCCTCCTTAACAAGCCTGTTCTTTTTGTTTCCCTTCGGTCACAAATGGTCTTTAGTTAGATGTGAGTTTTGCATAATAACGTTGAAACGAAAAAGAGTAAATTAATATATAGATCACAATCATTGCTGCAAACAAATTAATAATGACCAAAGACACATTTATGTTAAAGAATAGTGTTAGCAGGCCTACCGCAACCGGAGGAACAATAAATCCAGCGTAAGCACACAAATAAAAAGCGGAAATGACGCGCGGTCGTTCTTCAGGCTTCGGCAGCTGGCCGGCAAAGCGCAATGCGACTTGAAACGTCCATCCTGCACCAATTCCTTGAATGAAAATACCTGCCCAAAGTAAGAAAAGGCTCTCTGTTTGTCCAGATAACACAATGAGCCATGATCCAGTGGCAAGCGCTAGGATGCTTGTTCGCATCCGAGTTACAGGATGACGAGGCCAAGGGAAAAACTGCATCAGTGCCCCTCCGCCAAGAAGTAACAAAATCAAAAGTCCTGAAATAGAAAGATTGCTGGTGTGCAGGACATTCTTAACGAAAGAGGGAATAAGCGCGAACACAATCCCACCAAGCGTAAATAGGGTGAAGATTGGCAAGCCGATAAACGACCAGAATTGAGCGCGAATATTAGATGGAATTCCGAGTGAAATCTTATATTTCTGTGCATTCTGATCTGCGTGTTTTGGCAACAATTCGAGTATTACCCAAGAAATTAATAACATGCCAAGCAAGAACCAAAACGGTAAACGAAGCGGTTGTACATGCAAGTATTGTACAATTAAGCCTGAGATGGCCGGTCCCAATCCAAATCCGAAGTTAACCGTTACTCCGGATAATTTCAGTGCAGTTACAACTTTATCGCTAGCGGTTTGTTTCAGCAGAAAAGCACTTGCTACACCTGTAAAAGCCCCGTAAGCAATACCTTCCAAAATCCTTGAAGCATAGAGCATCCAAACATTGGTGCTCACAATAAAGAGCAGCGTCGATGCAATGGAAAGCCAAATACTGATTCGAAGTACCCTCTTCAATCCCCAGTAACTCCCTCGCGCTCCCACAATTAGCAATGTTGGAAGTAGGATTGCAGCATAAACGGCAAACAAAATTGTAATTTCTAAACTACTGAGCTTATAGTGCTCCCCATAAACAGGGAACAAAGAAGAAATGTACGTCGCCGCACAAGACATAATAAGTACGATCAATAGCATTCTTTTCATTCAAGCTCTCCTTTTAAAATTAAGAACTGATATTTTCCTTTATCCTGAGCAGCTTTTTTAGCTGCTTCGGGTGATCTGTCAAAATCTTTTTTATTCGTTTTCTAACATAACCTTTGCGACTTGGTCAGGAATATCCACTTGCAACCAGTGACCTGCTGGCAAAACATGCAGTTGCGGTTTTTTTAGAAGCGTCGTGAGATGTCTCGCAATACCATAGTTAAGGTACGGGTCTTTTTCGCCCCAAATAAGTTTGACTGGCATATCAAGCTGCCACATCTTATTAATTCGTTTCGTATTTCTTGAAAGTTCATCAAAGTGTTGTGAAGTCATTTGTGCGAACGCTGGTCCAGAGCTCGGCTGCTGGCGGAAGTTGGCGTCTATTATTGGGCCAAGGATCTTTGAGTAGTATTCCTTCTGTTCCTCTATTAGATGCTCTTGGAATTTGCTTCTTTGGAATTGAAGGACCCATGCGAATTGTTCTGGGCTTCTAAGAATGGCTTGTGTGAGTGCTTTTAGATTCGTAGTGGCAAACAACTCGATGAATTCAGGATATTTTGCCGTTGGCGACTCCATATAAAAGGAGTTGAGTAGGCAAACGGAATCAACGTGTTGCGGATACTCGATGGCATAGTTGACCGCTGCTGGACCTGAGGAGTCGTGACCTACAGGTATGATTTTGTCTAGTTTCAAGGCCTCCACTACTGCATGCAGATCGCCTAATTGTTGTTCAAAGCTATATTTCCCACCAACTGGTTTGTCAGATGCACCAAATCCTAGGAAGTCGAATACAACGACTCTACGACCGCCAGCTACCAGGTGAGGAACCAAGTCATCGTAAATATGCAAATTATCAGGGTAGCCGTGCATCAGTACAAATGCTGGACCTTTACCCGCGTAATCACGGACGTAGATACTACCTTGTCCACGGTCGATGCGATGCTCTTGGAAGTTCGTATTCGTTGTTGTCATTTATTAACTCTCCTCTTGTTTTGTTGATCTACTTTAGTATGCCCTACAATAAAGTAAAGTTAAGAATATAGTCTCATATGCACGTATATCACAAAATAGTCTCATATGCACGTATGTCGCATATCGATGAATTCTCTATTACAAAAGGCTGATGTATTAAAGCAGCCCATTCATTTTATGGTAAAGGGAAGGTTACTAATCTCATCCATCATATCCCTCATTGACTTGGCGTGATCGGTGCCGAAAAGCCTCTCAAATTCAGCTTGAGCACGATCCCATCCAGGTCTTCCGATTTCGACTCGTCTAAGACCTTCATCCGTTATTGAAATAATTCGGGCACGTCGATCTGATTCGCTAACCTCTATACGAACCAAACCATCGCGCTCAAGTGGCTTTAAATTATGTCCAATTGTAGCACGATCCATAGTCATCAGTTCGGCGAGTTGCATCATCGTCTTCGGGCCTCCAATCTTAAGATAACCCAATATGGAGAATTGAGTCGCTCGCAGCTCTGCCCCAGACTCTGCTAGGAAGGTATCATAGAGACGTGTAATATGACGTTGAGCGCGTCTTAACTTCGTACAGTTACATAGCTCTGGGATATTGATATCTACCGACATTTTTTCACCTCCTGAATCGTAACCTTATTGTGCTCAGTTCAGTAAATCAACTTGCTAAACAGATTTTAGTCTCATATGCACATAAATGCAAGAGGAAAATTTTCCTCAGCATTATAGTCTTATTGTGACCATGAATTTTTCTACATATTCAGCAAAGATAAAACAAATTGAAAGGCATGCTACTCACGTAAGCTCTTTAATCTACTACTACTTCGCCAAACGATCTGCTCCTTTTCTTCAACTAATGCCCCTGCGATTTCCGCAGCCAAATTTCAAAACTTTATTGTCTAGTTCAAAACCAATTTGTCATCTAAAAAACTCTTCTCTGTCGGGTGACAAATAAGTTTTGAAGTGCAAGAATCCAGCAAACTCAAGGGTTTGCTGGATTTTAATAAAAAATCGATTTACAAATTAAGTTTTGAAGTGGTGTTTTGGTGTGAAAAACCTGATTTACAAATAGGTTTTGAAGTACTTCTAACAAATTATTGCCTACGGTTTCATTAAACTAACGTTCCCCGTTAGAATTCCTGTGGAACGATTAATTTGGACTTTGAATAAAAATGAGCGCCTCGGTAAGATGAGAGTACGCAACGGGTCATAGCCCGGATCGCGAGCTTCATCTCCTCCGGCGGCAGCTTTTCTCTTTCACCGTGTCCTGGAATGACCCACTCGAATGGCTCCGCGGCAAGCCGATCCATGGAACGTATTTGCTCATCCCATGAATACCAGCAGAAATCGTCGAACGATTCCAGCTTACTGCGGAGCCTGTCCCAAGCCAGGTGATCGCCTGTGAACAGGAATCGGTTCTTGTACAACAGTGTCATGGAGCCCCGTGTATGCCCCGGTACGACTATGATTTTCATTTCGTCATCCCACTGGTCTACGCCATCGATGATGTGCCTCTGCATCGGGCTGAGACGACAGCTCCAGCGCATGTATGATGCGTTTCGCCTAGAGATACTAGGCTTTTTTCAAGTGTCCTTGACAGAGGGTCCAGATCAAAATGCGGACAGTATTAGGTCGGGGCATATTCAAACCAATCAAAATAAGCTGGTGTTGTCGCATTCCTACCATTTCCGGTGGCATAAAGTCCGAAATATACGCCGGTAAACCCGCCGGCAGTTTCCGTCGAGATTAACGCGCATTCCCCGATAGATGCTACTACCTCTTCACCTTCCAGTGGTCGATACGTAAGACTGTAACACTTCGCATCAGCACGTATGCCGAGAATAACGCTGTTCGCATCGTACCCCTGTTCATACTCAATTCTCCATAACGACCCAATTCTTCGCCTTACCAAAACCTTACGGACACCGTTCCGGAAGCCTAACGCGATCTCATAGTGGAACCGTTCATTCATGAATACGGTTAACCCTGCCTCTTCCCCCTCCTGTGCAGGATTGAATTCCAAATGGGTCGATACACTGCAATCAAAGTGCTGCTGTCTTCTTCCTACGAAGGCAGGAGAATCGGTATCATCAAGAGTGACCGCAGATCCATAAAGGGTGAGAAATCCCAACCTGTCGGTGAGAGAGAAATTTTCCGGATAAGGATTCCGTAAGAAGTTCCAGGCAAAGTCCAATTTACTGCTGTTAAAGTCTTCTTTACTACACCAAGACTCCTGCTCCTCCAGGAGAATGTTACCTGCATCCATCTCCAACTCAACTGTACCGCGGTTGCCAATTAAAGGCCACCCTTCATTAGACCACTGTACCGGTGCCAGATACGTTTCTCGTCCCAAATGGTGATGTTTCCCGGCAAATAGAATTGGTGCAGGTCGTATTGCCAAGAATACCATCCACCAGCTGCCATCCTCAGCCTGTACAAGATCTGCATGCCCAGTGCCTTGTATCAGGCTAGCACTGCTTCTATGAGTCAGAATCGGGTTATTCGGATTACTTTCGAAGGGGCCGTATGGCGTGTGACTTCGGGCTATCGTCACCATATGTCCATATTCGGTACCTCCCTCAGCAATAATTAGGTAGTACCAATCACCGATTCGATAGAGGTGGGGACCTTCGGGAAACTGTCCTCCGGTTCCTTCCCATACCAATTGTCGTTCCGTTAGAATACCACCAGTCTCCACATCGATTTCTGATTGATAGATCCCCAATACTTCAGAGTTAAAGAAATCAGAAGTTCCCGTGATGTAGACCCTGCCATCTTCATCAAATAGAAGTGACGGATCGATTCCCGGCCAATCCAGCCATATATGCTCGGACCATGGTCCCTCGGGTTGTTCTGCCCATACGATAAAGTTCTTTCCTACCGCAACATTTGTGGTAATCATGTAGAAACGTCCGTTATGATAACGAATCGTGGGCGCGAATATGCCCGATGAGCTTTTGCACTGTTTGAGCGGAAGTTGACTCTCTCGTGTTAAACAATGTCCGACTTGTCGCCAGTTTACTAAATCTCGACTGTGAAAGATGGGAACGCCGGGAAAGTACTCGAACGAACTGGTAACTAAATAATAATCGTTGCCCACCCTACAGACGCTCGGATCAGGATGGAAGCCGCTAATGACTGGATTCCGATATTTCAATATATTCTCCTCCTAAGCCTTTTTACGCTCTCAAGTCGATAAAATATTGTCGCTGTGGCAGTCGCTAACTCATTGGAATATATAAGTTTTTTCTTTATATATCTAAAGACAATGAGTGGACCCCAATGAGTCCACTCATCTGTATAGAATGGCTATTAATTCTTTAATAAAATGTCTTCTAGATTATCGTTAATCCGAAAAAGGATTCTATCAAGCTGCTCCTCCGAAACGGCTCCCCCACTAAATGCAGCAAGACCGCGTAAAGGTAAATAACGGAGGAAGGCAGCCATCATATCCGATGCCCCATCCATCTCCCCACCTGCTGCTGCAAAAGGGGAATGCTTCACGAGCTCCATGGCAATTTGCGCGGCATCCGGGTCATCCATTAAATCACCAACGGTAGAATTAATCGTGTATGTCTTCTTTAGAGCGACCGTCGACTGTACCGTAACAGATTCTTTCAGCACAATGTCACTAGATGACTGGCCAATTAAGATTTCGAACTTGCCTGTCTCCACATGCCAATCCTTCAATTGAACGTTATAGTAGGCAAAAGAACGTTTGCTCAATGTGAACGATACACTTTTTACTTCACCTGGTTCCAAAGATACCTTCACAAAGCCCTTGAGTTCTTTATCTGGTCTAACCACATTGCTCTCCACGTCTCGTACGTAAAGCTGCACGATTTCCTTTCCTGCACGGCTACCAATGTTTCTGACTGTAACCGAGACATGAAGCTCCTCTGCGTCAGATAGATGCGTTTTATCCAGACATAAATCTGTATACTCAAAGGATGTGTAGCTTAACCCGTGACCAAAAGGGAACTGCACGCGCTGCTTCTTTTTATCGTAATAACGGTAACCAACAAACAGCCCTTCCTTATACTCGACACGATCGCCTTCACCTGGGAAAAACAAGTAGGAAGGATTGTCACTCAGCTGGACTGGAAACGTTTCCGCGAGCTTTCCGCAAGGATTTGCGTCGCCGAACAGCAGGTCTGCAATCGCGCCGCCTAACGCCTGACCGCCAAGGTACGCTTCAAGCACTGCCTTAGCGCTGCCAAGCCACGGCATCTCTACAGCCGATCCGTTACTTAGCACGACAACGACTCTGCCCTGCACAGCGGCGACTGCGTCAATCAGTTCCGACTGATTCGCTGGGATATCAAGGTGCGTTCGGTCAAATCCTTCCGATTCGTATCGTTCTGGCAGTCCGGCGAAAATAACGGCAACGGATGCTTCTTGCGCTGCTTTCACTGCTTCCTGAAGCAGCTGCGTATTCGTTGCGTCACCATCCAGTTCATAACCTTGTGCGTACACAATCCCTGCTTCATGCCCTGCGGACTTCGCCAGCTCCTCACTAATATCTTCCAACTTAGTAGGCTTCACATGTGAGCTGCCGCCGCCTTGATAACGCGGCTGCTTCGCAAGTGCACCAATAACAGCAATCCGTCCGGATTTTGGCAGCGGCAAGATTCCATCTTCATTCTTCAACAGCACCATACTCTCGCGAGCAACATGCCGAGCCAATTGGTGGTGTGCCTCCGCATCGTAATCAGCGTTCGCTTTCCGATTGTCAACCGTCTTAAAAATGACCGTAAGCAGACGTTCGACCGCTGCATCCAGTTTTTGTTCAGACAGCTTGCCACTGCGCACAGCCTCAACGATTTTGCGATCACCGGCTCCGTTGCTGGACGGCATTTCTAGCTCTAGACCGGCGTCTAGACCGACAGAACGGTCGTTGACTGCGCCCCAGTCGGACACCACAAAGCCTTCATGTCCCCATTCGTCCTTCAAGATGTCGGTCAACAAGTACTCGTTCTCCGAACAGAATCCGCCGTTCACTTGGTTATAAGCGCACATCACTGTCCATGGCTGTGCCTGCTTGACAGCACCTTCAAAGCTTGCCAAGTAAATTTCCCGGAGCGTCCGCTCATCGACGATCGTATCAATCGACATGCGGCGGTGCTCCTGATTATTCGCAGCAAAATGCTTCAGTGACGTACCCACGCCTTGACTTTGCACACCCATGATATGGTGTGCGGCCATCTCGGAGGACAAGTAAGGATCCTCCGAGAAGTATTCAAAGTTCCTCCCGCAAAGTGGCGAACGTTTGATGTTGGCGCCAGGTCCAAGCAAAACAGCAACATTCTCAGCTTGGCATTCCTCGCCCAGCGCGATGCCTACCTGCTCAATCAGATCGCGATCCCACGAAGTCGCGAGTCCAGCTGCGGAAGGAAAGCATGTAGCAGGGACACTATCGAAAATGCCCAGATTATCAGCTGAAGCCCTCTGCTTGCGCAGCCCGTGAGGACCGTCAGTCATCATCACAGACGGAATGCCGAGTCTTTCAACTCCTTTCGTATGCCAGAAATCAAGACCGGAGCAGAGTCCTGCCTTTTCCTCCAATGTCATTTGACTAATCATCTGTTTGATATTCCGTTCCATCGATGTATACACCCCTATTATTGTTATTAGTCCAACAGCTCGAAGGAGGCATCACGCACATCCCTTGAATTCGCTCCGATGTAAAGCTTAAACTCACCCGGCTCCGCTTCATACTTTAAATCTGCTGTCCAGAAGGCGAGATCGGAGACGGAGATCGTAAAGCTGATTTCCTCGTTTTCTCCTGCGGCAAGCGCCGCTTTATGGAAGCCTTTCAGCTCCTTCACCGGCCGAACAACGCTTCCGTGCACATCTTGAATGTAAAGTTGTACGGTTTCCTCGCCAAATATGGAACCTGAATTGGTAACGGTTACCGATGCAGTCAACAAGTCCCCTGCCTTCAGAGTAGTTTTATCTAAACGAATATCCGAATAGGCAAAACTTGTATAACTAAGCCCATAGCCAAATGGATAGAGAGGCTCGTTCGGCCCATCCAAATATTTCGAAATGAATTTTTGATACTTATTCGCTTCCGTAACGGGCCTGCCTGTACTGAAATGATTATAATAAACAGGCACCTGCCCCGTGTTTGCCGGAAAGCTCATTGTCAGTTTGCCCGACGGATTGGTATCTCCGTACAGCACGTCGGCGATGGCATGACCGGCTTGCGAGCCAAGGAACCACGTTTCCAGAATGGCATCCGCAAGCTGTTCGATCCCATCTAACACAAGCGGCCTGCCGTTCGTCAGCACCAGCACGATGGGCTTTCCAAGCTCCGCTAAGGCTAACGCAAGACGCTGCTGCACTTCCGGCAGCTCGATGCTCATGCGTGAGGCCGCTTCACCGGACATATCGCTTGTCTCTCCAAGCGCAAGAATAATCATGTCGGCCTGATTCGCCTGCTCAACCGCCCGAGAAATGCCGTCTTCGATCTCTTCCTCTACTCCGCAGCCTTGCGCATAGAGCAGTTGTCCGCCTTTCAATCCTTTAGCCTCAAGCCCCTGCCTTAAAGTGACTGTTTCGTGTCCATAACGCGAAAATTGCCATGGACCCAGCAAATCCTTGCTGTCAGCAAACGGCCCGATCAGCGCTACAGTCCGCCCTTTGCCAGCTAAAGGCAGCACATCGTTATTTTTCAGCAACACAATTGATTTGCGGGCCAATTCTCTACTAGCTTCAAGGTGCGCTTCGCTAAAGTGATACGCTATTTCCATCTCTGGTCTAATGTAACGGAATGGATCATCCATAAGTCCGCATTTGTATTTATAAATAAGAATGCGCCGAACGGCATCATCCAACAGTTTCTCCGTGATTGAGCCTTCCTCCAGTAATTGAGGCAGATGATCGTAAGCGCGAGTCACCATCTCGATATCCATCGTCGCTTCAAGCGCCTTCCGTGCTGCTTCCTTGCTGTCCTTGGCATTTCCATGAATAACAATCTCATCGATCGCCCCATAATCGGAAATAAGAATACCATCAAAGCCAAGCTCTTCACGCAATAACTCATTCAATAAAAACTTACTGGCTGCCACAGGTATCCCCTGATAAATATTAAAGGAATTCATGACCGAACCCGCTCCCGCAGCTATTCCTTCCTGGAACGGCGGCAGGTACACGTTACGCAGCGTACCTTCAGAAATATCTACGCTGTTGTAATCCCGTCCCGCTTCCGCGGCCCCGTAGGCGATGAAATGCTTCAAACAGGCGATGATCGTCTCTTGATCAAACAAGCTGTCTCCCTGGAACCCCTCAACCTGCGCCCGAGCAATGAGCGCGCCGAGGTAAGGATCCTCGCCTGCGCCTTCTACGACCCGGCCCCAACGGGCATCACGTGTAATATCGACCATCGGGCCGTGATTGTATGTGATACCTGAAGCACTTGCTTCCTTGGCCGCAATCGCGCAGGCTCTCCTGATTGCTTCCATGTCCCAACTGCATGACCACGCTAGTGGTACCGGGAATACGGTTTGATGTCCGTGAATAATATCGGCGTTGAACAAAAGTGGAATGCCGTGCGGCGACTGCTCAACGGCTATTTTCTGCAATTCGAATACACGGCGGCTGTCAAAAGCGCCAAGTATTGACCCCGCTCTGCCTTCCGCAACCAGCTTCTCCGGTGGATCGGAGGCAACGTCGCCGCCAAAGGAGAAATTCGACGCCATACATTGGCTCATTTGGCCGACTTTGTCCAGAACAGTCATTTGTCCAAGCAGCTCGTCGACAGCCTTGCGGATTTCCTCATCCGATCGCTCGGTGACTCCGGTTTTCCGGTAAGGCACCACTTCTTCAATCAGCGTTTCCGAGAGGGAAGGACCACGGCCTTTAACTCCTTGCAGCGGTATACTTCCCATAAAAGGAAGCTTGATCTCGCCGCTAAAGATATCACCGTTAAAATTCAACTCAACCGTTACCTCTTCCGTCGGTACCATTGCTGAATACCCCTTCGCGGTCAAGCTATTTCCTTCAAAAGTGACTGTCTTTATCACAATAGACATTGGAAAAGGTTCCATCACAATCGTCAATGTATACGTTTCTTTGTTCTCAATGATAAACTGCAATTTCATCCTTGTTTGTGGAGTCTGGTGTATGGAATGCCAATTACCTATCATGTATTCTCTCAGCTCTCTTTCGTTTTTAATGGAATTAACCCTTCACTGCTCCAACCGTCATGCCTTTGACAAAATATTTTTGGAAGAACGGATAGGCAATCAGAATCGGAATGACACCGACCACCGCAATCGCCATCCGGAACGTTTCGCCCGGAATCTGTGCAACCGCTTCACTGGACCGGGAGCTCAACGAACTGTTGCTGGCCAGAAACTGAATATTGCTCATGATGCGGTTAAGCACATTCTGCAAGCTGAACAAGCTGGGATCCGTCACATATATCAAGCCGTTGTACCAGTCGTTCCAATAAGCAAGACCCTGGAAGAGCCCTACGGTCGCCATAATCGGCAGCGATAACGGAAGAACGATTTTGTAGTACATCTTGAACTCCCCTGCGCCGTCAATGCTCGCTGACTCCAGCACAGGCACAGGCACGGTCGTCATAAAGAACGTTCGCATCAGCAGCACGTTGAAGCCGTTCATCAATAGTCCTGGGATGAGCAGCGCCCAGATTGTATTTTTTATATGGAAAATTTGTGTATAGATCAAGTACGTCGGAACCAATCCTCCGTTGAACAGCAGCGTGAAGAAGAGCAGGAAGGCAAAGAATATACCCCCAGGAAGATCACGACGCGACAGTGGATAAGCAAGCAGCGATGTTATCAGCAGACTGGATGCTGTCCCTAGCACCGTCACCAGAATGGTGATGGCATAAGCGTGCAAAAGTTGGGAGGACTGCTGCCACAAATACACATAAGCTTCAAGGCTCAGTTCTTTTGGGAAAAAAGAATAGCCGTATTGGACAATCACATTCTCATCGGTAAAGGATGAGACGGTGAGCAGAACGAACGGAAGCAGGCAAGCCAGGGAAAACAAGATTAGAATGATATGGGCCGCCGACTGCCAGGCGCGATTTTCTTTGTTCACGATGTTTCCCCCTTAAAAAAGTGCGTTCTCTTTGTTTATTTTACGAACGATAAAGTTGGATACGATGACAAGCACGAAGCCGACGATCGATTGATAGAAGCCCGCTGCCGATGCCATACCGATATCGCCGAGCTGCATCAAGCCTCGATACACATAAGTGTCAACAACATTCGTTGTATCATAGATCGCTCCCGAGTCCATAGGCACTTGATAGAATAAGCCAAAGTCAGAATAAAAGATGCGGCCTATTGCAAGCATCGTTAGCATGATGATAACGGGAGTAATCAGCGGAATCGTAATCGTACGGATCTGTTGAAACTTCGACGCTCCGTCCAAGGTTGCCGCTTCATAATACTCTTGGTCGATGCCGATAATCGCCGCCAGATAGACGATGCAAGAGTAACCTGCCCCTTTCCAAATGTTGACGAAAGTCAGAATGAACGGCCAATATTTCGGTTCGCTGTACCAAGAAATCGGATCCAAGCCGATTGCAGGCAAAATCGTTTTATTAATGAAACCATTCTCCATACTGAGCATGGAATAGACAAGATAACTAACAAGCACCATCGAAATCAGAAACGGTAATATAACGACACTCTGATAAAAACGTGAAGCAAATTTACTCTTGATCTCGTTTAGTAGAATGGCAAGTCCGACCGAAACGATTAGACCGAGAATAATAAAAGCGGTGTTATATAATATCGTGTTGCGAGTAATAATGAACGCATCCTGTGTTTTGAATAAATATTCGAAATTTTTCAGCCCGATCCAATCACTGCCCCAAATACCCTTGGCATAGTCAATGTCTTTAAATGCGATGCTGAGTCCGAACATCGGCATATAATTATTGATTAGCATGTACACGATTCCTGGGATCATCATGACGTAGAGCGGGCTATATTTCAGTATTCTTTTTACTTTCTTATTTGGCATTTGGATAGTTGCCATGGCGCTTTCCCCCTTCATTTAATAGGTGTTTCTTGATGTTATTTATACTCTTAATGATAGTGAAATTGGATTTCCCCAACTACCTTTAAACCGACTTTTCACTTTCACTCAGGCGACTATCAGGCTGCCACGTAAAAAGAAAAGCCCGATCAACATGGCGTTGATCGGGCAGGTAGAACCATAATGAAAACGCAGGTTTATTTATTAGTTTTCGCCCATTCATCGAGCTGTTTTTGCTTCTCAGCGATAATTTTATCCATCCCGGCTGATTTTAGCTTGGCTATGAAATCAGGGAGTACTTTATCCGGATCCACGGATCCTGTTTCAAGCGGCAGTTTATATTGCTTCACAACGTTCGTAACAGCCGCATATTCGGTTTTGATTGGTGTCACATCGAAAATAAAACCAAGAGCCTTCGATTTTTTGGCTGACTTGTTAAATTCATCTAAATTTTTCCAAAGATTAGGGTCATCCCCGTTAAATACATAGGACAAGAATTGATTGCCAAACAACCATCCCATATTCAGGTTGTATCCGCTGTTAGAGGCGTTAACGCCTTCCGGATAATCGATGACATTGTCCGACTTTTTCACGTAGTGTTTACCTTCAATACCCCAATCAAACAAGTTGATGATTTCTTTGTCCGAGTACATTAAATTCAGGAACGCCATCGCTTTATCAGGCATCTTGGTGTTGCGTGGAATTCCCCACATAACTGAGGTTACAGTGCCTGTAGTCGCAACTGGAGAAATCAAGGAAGCTGCGACCATTGGCTGACCGACGGACTTCGATTCGTTAACTTCGAAGCCAGGCTTCTGATTGGACATATACGCAAAGCCTTTATTTGCTTTCATCAAATCGAATTGCGAGTCTTTATTCGTGGCTGCATCTTTAAGAATGTATCCGTCGTTGTACCAGCTTCTCATCTTTTTCACGTAGTCCGCATATTCCTTCGATTCATACAAGTTAACAATTTTCAAATCGTTATCATAATTTGGCAGAATTCCGATAAAATCGCCCATGCTGTCAAAGGTTACATACTCATCCATGAACGACTGGCCGACAGCGGCCGGCACGAGCGGTGTAAAGTTCGGATTGCCATCTTTAACTGTCTTCAGTACACCTTCCACATCGTCTAGCGTTTTGATTTTCGTCGTATCAATTTTATACTTGTCGACAATTTCTTTTTTCATTAAAATCCCATAATTGACAGCAAGATCGCGAATCGTGGGCACTCCATAAATATCGCCTTTGATCTTGGCGGCATTCAAGTAGGCGGGATCAAGTGACTTTTTGATGCCTGCTCCCTGCTGATCCAATAGCTTAGACAAGGGCAGAACCTGATTCTTAGCAACGAGATTGCTGTAATTATTGCCGAAAACAGCCATCAAATCCAGCTTCTCATTGCTTGTCAGCATCAAGTTATTCTGCTGCTGCCAGTCGCCGATGCTAATCGGCGTTAATTTGACCGTTGCATTGATTTTCTTCAGGGAAATCTGATTAATAGCCTCCTGTACTGCCAGAATATCTTTCGGCACGGCTCCGAAGATCGGAAAAGCTACATTTAACTCTACCGATTTCTCATTGGATGAAGGTGTATTCGCCGAGGTAGATGAGCCCGGTGTCGCAGTGCTGGCTTGGTTGCCACTACTGCCGCATGCGGAGAGGAAGAGCATGGAAGAGAGTACAACTGAGCTTACTGCCATTGTTTTTTTGTTCATGGTTATCCCCCGTTTCATCTTCTATTCGCCAAATTGGAACCGGTTTCTTCAACCTTTTTGCAGTTCCTGACGAATGTATCTTTATTTTACAATCCACTACGAAAGGTATCTGCTTCAGTCACGACTTTTCATTTTCACTTAGCCGACTTTTTGAGCCATTCCGCCCGGTATGATATTTCAATCGGTATTCGATCGGATTCAAGTCCGTGACCTTTTTGAAAACCCTGGAGAAATAAGAAAAGTTAGAATAACCGATTTGTGAAGCGACCGCAGCTACCGGCATGTCGGTATTGGCCAACAGCTCCTGGGCAATTTTCACACGTTCCTGATTCAAATAATCAGAGATGATCAGTCCCGTTTCTTTTTTGAAAATACGCGCTAAATAATCCGGGTTTAAATACACATAGGCAGCGATGTCATCACGTGTTATATCCTCGGAGATGTGCTGTTTGATATAGGCGATTACTTTTCCCACCACACTCTGGGATTGCTCCACAATCACCATGTAATCCATTGCTTTAGTGACAACATGCCTGATCCAGCGTAGAAGATCGGTCACAGATCGGGTCGCACTAGACGACAACTCTATGGTTTCTTGTTCACTCAGTAATTGGTGCGCCTGTATCCCTTTTGTTTGCAGCAAGTAATGCAGCATTTGTTGGAAATTCTGATAAAATTGATGCAACAGCTGTGCATTTAACCGTTCCTTGACGTTGAACTGCTCGAAAAAAAGCGCTGCTTCCGCCAACACTTTTTCTTTGGCTCCCTCCTTCAGCAAGACAGCCCACAGACTCATATCCGGCAGCTTGCCGCTCCGTTCGGCGATTTGCGCTTCTTTTAACAAGAATACACGATTGTCATAGGCGACATTGTCTTTATCCAACTCCATCAACTTGAAAACCATGGCCGTCATTTCATGACCGACGACCTCATCCCCCATGTAACAAGATAAATCGCAAAAGAAATATTGATGGCAAGATGCGATGTATTTCTGACAAGATTGCTTCAGATCCTCTTGTGTGCCTGCCTCGACAGTCAAAATAGCCAGAAGCGTGTCAGCCCCCATCGCAATCAACATCCCATTCTGCCGTTCTTTGATGATTAATTCTTCTGCTGAGTTTTTTAACGCGTACTCCAGAATCTTCTTGTCACGCAGACTGACACTCTTGTGCCAACGTTGAACACGGATTAGAATCGGGTAAAAGGACATTTCGTCGGCATATGGAATATTCCGTTCTTCAGCGGCTTTCATCACAGCTTCGGGGTTTGATGGAATTGTCTGGTTTATAATGTCCAACCAAAACCGCTCGATCAACAGCGGTTGATGTTGAAACCAATATTTTCCATACTGGCTGTATTCGCTCAACTCGCTCTCCTTACTGATCTTCTCAGTGGCCTTGCCCATCACTACTCCCAGCTCCTCAAACAGGATCGGTTTGAGCATATAATCAAGACTGCCTAGTTGTATAGCCTGCTTCGCGTAAGAGAAATCCGCATGGGAAGTCAAGAAAATCGTTTCCGTCTTGGGAAAACGCTCCCTCACCCACGCCAGCAGATCGAGTCCCGAAGCTTGAGGCATCTCGATGTCGCAGAGCAGAATATCAATCCGATGGTTTTCAAATATTTCTTTCGCTTGACGCACGCTATAGGCGGTATGAACGGAGGAAACGCCAAATTCACTCCAATTCAAACCGAATTGTATGCTTTCTACGGCTATTTGTTCATCATCCACGATAAGTACAGAAAACACGGTCGATCATCCCCTTTCTTGTTCTGGCGGTTCAAGTGGAAGCGTCATTTCAACAACGGCCCCTTGTGGAAACCCGTTATAACAAACGATCCGAGCCTTATCCCCATACAGTAACTTCAAGCGTTGTGATACATTCCAAATTCCGATGTGATCTCCATGCTCATCAATGATTCTATTTCCTTTATGGATTTCATCAAGCACCTCTTCAGAAAAGCCTTTTCCCGTGTCACGAATGACTACCTTCAGTTTGGGCTCAAGTGCTGTTTCATCTAAATCGATATCAAGGGTCAACTCCATCGGATCATCCATCGTAATGGCATGTTTGATAACATTTTCTACAAAGGTCTGAATCACAAGCGGTGGAATCTGGGTCTCCGATAAGAAATCAGGAGCTGATATGGTGCAAGTTAACGTCCGCGGAAAACGAAGCTTTTGAATACGCAAATAATTTTGAATATGCTTGATTTCATCTCTTAAGGTGACAAAGCTTAAGTTACTGCGAAACATATAACGGAAATATTGCATTAAACAAAGCGTCATTTCCTGAATCAAATCAAAGTTTTTCATCCGGGCTAAGTTAAATAAAATATTCAGCGAGTTCATAAAAAAATGCGGATTGATTTGTAGCTGCAAATGCTGGAGTTCAGCTTTTTGCTTACTAAGCTGTTCTTCGTATACGTTAATTTTCAGATCTTCAATTTGCGACATCATTTTATTAAACGTATCGTTTACCATCCGAAATTCGTCTGACGTCGAAAACGGTTCGATTCTTACACTTACATGTCCGTCACCGATCCGGCGCATTGTCGCCAGTATCCGTTTTAGCGGAACGAGAACCGTCTTCCGCAGGAACCATAAGCTAAGCGGAAGCAATGCGATGGAACCGAGCGATATGGCTGTAATGATACGGGTAAGATAAGGCAAATGCTGTAATATTTGATCATCAGGAATGACAGCCATCAGGCTGAAATCACCTATGCGTGAAGCCTCGCCGACTACAAGGATATCATTTTTATCCCCTGTCATATAATACTGTTGAAGCCCCTGATGAAGATCAATCTTCCCATATGGTAAAATATTTGTGCTGCTCATGGGATCCCCTTTATCCGATACGAATAATGCCGCCCCTGTTTTACCAAGATTAATAAAATTAAGTGGAGTCAGCAGCCTTCCGGCATTGACCCAAGTTCCTATATAGATATCCCCAATTTGAAGGATACGGAAAAAGTAAAAGCTTTGTCCAATCTTCTGTGCGAACCATCTGTTGCCATGGATGCTGTCATAATCCGGATTGCTGCTCAAATAAGAATGTAGGTAGTCTCTGATTAACGTCCTTTCTCCATAGAAAGTAGGGCTGCGGAACACATCTAACAAATCATCTTTGGGAATAGAGTAAACAAAAAATGAATCGACGGACTTGGACAGTATATCGGTGGATAGTTTATTGTTAAGGCTCGTTTTGGCTAATTGATAGGCATTATCCGATTCCGGAGCTCCGAACGTTTGAATATCCAGATCCGTAGCGGCAAGGCTGACCACGTGCTTGTCCGCATCATCCAGTTGATTATCGATTTGCTTCATGTAAAGCGACATCATATTTTTGTTAGACACGGCCACTTGATTATGAACGACATGAATACTGTAATAGTTCGTATAAATCAGTAGAGTAATCAGCGGCACTGTGATGCACAAAAGTCCAACTACCAGTTTAAATCGAATTGAATTCCATGAAATATGCGATATGAATCCAAGCATGAACCAGCCCTCCTACATGTCCAAAAGGACCGCCAGCTTCTGCTCGACAGTCCTTGCTTTTGCTTATATTAATCAAGCATTGTATTTATACATTTCCACACAAAGCGCCGAAGGATTCCTTCCTATTGAAATCCCGTATGCCGCCTCATCCCCATTAAGTGCCCGCTTCATTTTCCACCGGTCTTTCACAAAGGATCCCTCTTCAATTTTCACAAAACCGACTTTTTTTGCTTCCCCGCGTTTTGGGAGAAATTCCGCTGAAAATCCGATACCCACCAGTATAAACTCATCTTCGGAAACTTCGATAACCAGCCCTCCGGCTATGGGTTTCCCCTGTTCCTGACGTTTATACGTCAGCTTTAAGTCATATTTCGAGAACGGAAGTATGCAACCGCTGTTGTGATGCTGCAGAAATCCCGTCATTTGCCCCGTGCCGCGGTATTGATTTATAATTCCCAGCATATTGCTGAGTAATTCATAACTTTGGGCCAAATAAGGCCCAGTCCCGTTCAAATGGAAAGCGGATACGTCTATGTTCAACGCCATCATGATTCCGAAATCAATCCCTGTATCGCTGCCGTCTGCGGGAGCTAGAAAATCTTCGATACCAAAGGGCGCAAAACAAAGCGCATCATGCTTGCCAATCGCATAAAAGACATTCGTGGCGGATACCATATCGCGCCTCGCTTCAGGAATGAACAGCGGATTATCGCCTCCCGCCGTATACTCCTCACAAACTTTGGCAAAGTCAGCCAAATAAATATCAGGTGCGTAGAGGGCTATCGTAGGTGCCGCTGCTTTCCATATCTTCATCACTTTCGCTATCGGACCGCCGCTCGGATAAGAACCCGCTCGCTCAGGGAATTGCTCAAGCCATGCGTTTACGAACATAGGCAAAGCATACTCTTTCGTCCCCGCCTGTGCAATCTCCTCCACTGCCCGAGCATAATAATAGGCCATGAAATATTCCGCGGCGTCTTCCCCAAATACCTCGCTCCAAGTACCGTCACGGTCAAAAGCCTCACTCACGTCTTGCGGAACCGATTGAGCGAATTGTTCATTGGCATAAGCGGAATAATCTCTGTCGCTGCCTAGAAATCCAATCTCATTCTCCACCTGCACCATAATAACTGTATGTTGCTGGCCATCCACTTCTTTCAAGTGGCTCATTAACCGGCTGAAAGCTTTGGCATCAGCTTGAACGGCTGCATCACACAGGGGTGAAATTGTATCCGTTGCTGAAGGCCCCGGATAGCAGGCTCTGAAATAGGTCATATCATCTCTCTTCACCCAACCCGGTACATACGTAGATCTGCCATTCTTCCACAATCCGAACCAAAGCAGTACGAGACGTATATTCTCCTCGCGTGCTTGCTCGATGATGCCATCCACCAAAGTAAAATCAAAGCTGCCCTGGCGAGGCTCCAGCATCTCCCAAAAAACAGGCACAATGAGGGTGTTCAGATGAAGACCGCGTAAATTCTGCCATACCTTTTCCTTCATGTATTCAAGGCTTGAAGAACTGGAGTTGTGAATCTCTCCGGCAAGAGCAATGTAAGGATTGCCATCTACAATAAGGCTAAAAAGTCCGTTTTCTTTTGCTAAATAGGGTAGCGGTTTCAATATAAGGCACCTCTTTCGTAATTAATGCAGATAAACTATCATAAGTTTACCGTCTCATGATAGTCCCGACTACTACTAAGGCGACTTATCTATTGCATTTTACCGACTTCCACTTCAAAGATATGTCTCATCTAAATAATGTATATATTTGTTGATTCAGAAAATCTAAGAAGGAGTGATTGTCTTGGGTATTGTAAACCAAGCAAGGCTACTTGCAGGCATGATGAGTATAGTAGCTGTTACGGCTGAAACAAGACAGTTCAAATATATGTCTGTTGTGGTGGCAAAAAAGCAAAAGGAGACCCCACTCGCATTCTGATTTAATTATCTTTCTAATAAGATTAGGATATAGTGAATCGGACATACAGGTTTAATCATAATTATTGAAACATTAATTTAAATTAAACAACATCTTCAAATCCTTTCTCTGTCTCAATTGTGATCATAAAATCGGTCGTTGTAAGAATAGGTTCATTATCTTGAATTGAATGCTTAATATTCAATTGCTCCGCAAATTCAATACTCCGTTCAATCGGCTTAAGTGGGTATTGTTCTCTTATATTTACGACTTTATCTGACCAGGTTAATACCATTAGATAGCGACATTCTTCTTTAGAAAGAGTATGGTGTATTCTACCAGTCTTCCATCCTAATTCTCTGATAAGATATCCTAGAGAAGGCGCCTTGTTGTCACTTGCTTGAATGAAAAGCTTGTAACCTTCTCCGTATTCTTGACCTCTGCCATCCTTAAGTCTGTTCATCTGTGTTTTGCGTATTGCACTACCTCTATTCATTATTCATTCTCCCTAAAAGTAAAAATATGCGTTCACACATTGGAGTGAACGCATGCTGACTAAGGACAAATATCCATATATCTTGGTATTATAGAATCTCGCCAAAAAGACAATATTCTATATTTCAGAACTTTATTTGTTACTTCGAAACTTTGTTTGTTACTTCAGAACTTTATTTGTCACTTCAAAACTTATTTGTCATCCGATATCACTCTTCTTCTCCCCCCGCCCATTGACATTTCATCTTCCACGTAATAAAATATTTTTACGTAACACATACTTTGTATTGGAGGCTATCCACTCCATGCTAAAAGATATTCAAGACAGCTATTACATCGAGTCTCCCGAGCAAGCTACCGTCTTGCTGAAC
The DNA here is from genome assembly GCF_059692075.1 of Paenibacillus sp. J31P190. Taxonomy (NCBI): domain Bacteria; kingdom Bacillati; phylum Bacillota; class Bacilli; order Caryophanales; family Paenibacillaceae; genus Paenibacillus; species Paenibacillus sp. J31P190. Next base: position 107,424 of record NZ_JCAUAS010000011.1, read on the forward strand.
CCTATTCGCGGGGAGATCATTGCTCAATTGCTGGAACCTGGCTCAGCTGCTGAAGTGGCTCGAACACTCGGGGAAACGGCTCAACGCATTAACTATCACCTCAAAGCTTTGGAAAAAGCCGGATTGGTTCAACGCGTAGGCACACGCCAGGTGCGCAATCTGGTTGAAGTATTGTACAGAGCGATAGCCAAAACATTCGTATTGGCCGAATCGTTAAGTATGAAGCCTGAAACCTTGCAGAAGTTGAAGGACCAGAGCTCTTTGGCTCACCTTGTGACCACATCCGAGCGGATTCGTAGAGATGCGATGCTGCTTATGGAGCAATCCGATGTGGGCGAAGTCATTCCTAGTGCAACACTTCAGTTGCAGGTCCATCTGTCTGATGAACAGCAAAGGCAAACATTCGTTGAGGAGTACGCTGCCATGGTGCAGCAATTGGTGGATCGATACTCGAGCTGCAAAGACGGAAATGATGCCTATCAAGTCTTGTTAGCCGTATATCCCAAACCGAAAGAATGAGGAGGCAAACGCCATGAATCATGAACAACAAACAAGTAAACCGCAGAATGACGCAGTACCTGCAACACCTGTTATTGCTTGGGAGCAAGCCGTTAATCGTACTACTGAAACCTCAGAAAGCAACGTGATCTCGATCGACTCTTATCGTCGTCAAGGTATCTCGCTTAATGAATCGGAAGCTACCTTCACCGTTCGTGAATTTCAAACCACCCATGGCGAAGAACCGATCCGTCTAATCATGGTATCCTCTGGTTTTGGTCAAAAACGTACTATCCACAGTCATACCGTCCAAAGCAAAGCTTCTTAAAATATAGTACTTAAAAATGAAAGGATGATTCCTATGAGTTTCATACCTATGGTAGTAGAACAATCTTCGCGCGGCGAGCGCTCTTATGATATTTATTCCAGACTGCTTAAAGATCGCATTGTGTTCCTTGGCACGGAGGTTAACGATCAAGTGGCCAATGCGATTGTTGCCCAGTTGTTATTCCTTTCTGCTGAAGATCCGGAGAAAGATATTTCACTCTACATCAACTCACCCGGCGGCTCCACTTCTGCAGGACTGGCGATTTTCGATACGATGCATTTCATTAAACCTGACGTTTCCACCATCTGCGTAGGTATGGCCGCATCCATGGGTGCCATTCTCTTAACGGCAGGTGCGCCTGGCAAAAGGTTCGCTCTCCCTAATGCCGAGGTTATGATTCACCAACCATGGGGAGGCGCCCAAGGCCAAGCCAGCGATATTCACATTCGTGCCCAGCACATTCTCAAAACACGGCGAACACTGAATCGAATTCTTGCCGAAACAACTAAGCAGCCGATCGAGAAGATTGAATTAGACACAGACCGTGATTACTTCCTAACCGCTGAAGATGCGAAAACATATGGATTGATTGATAAGGTAATTGAGAAAATCTAATCGTTCTTCCTATAATCAAGATTGAAGTACCCTAGCCACTGGCTAGGGTTTTTCAATCTTAAATGAGCCCTTTGAAGGAACGTAGATGCGCTAATTTAGTTAAAATCAGGCAAATCCCAGCATTGGAGGAACGTAGAAGCGCTATTTTGCAGTTTCAGGCATGATTGACATCATTTCCTAACACATAGCGCCTACTCGTTCCGCCCAGCGCCATTTTTAGCGTATATTCATAAAATAGCGAATCCTCGTTCCCTTTCAAGACGTGGTAAAGGATAACGACACTTCCAATCTTTGAGTGTACACCATGTACACCACTTCCACCTATTTACTCCTCCAATCAACCCTTAACCTTTTACCGCGGAACCCGTAATACCTTGTATGATATATTTTTGCCCAACAAGAAATACCAGCAGCATGGGAACAATGCCAGCAGATGTAGCCGCCATCATCCCGTTATAGTCAATATTGAATTCTAGAATGAAATTTTGCATGCCCAGCGGGACTGTATACAGATCACGGTCAAGTAGGAAAACGAGGGCATTCTCATAGTCATTCCAGTTCCAGGAGAAATCAATAATCGCTAAGGTAGCCAACGCCGGTTTAGCCAGAGGCAGCATGAGCTGCAAGAAAATACGGAAATGGCCAGCCCCATCTACAAAAGCAGATTCAGTAATCTCCTGCGGGATCGACATAAAAAATTGTCTCATCAGAAATACCCCAAAAATGGTAAACAAACCAGGAAGAATAAGTGCCCAGTGTGTATTATAAATCCCTATTTTATCAAACAAAATAAATTTAGGAACAAATAGCACTTGCGGTGGAACCATCATCATAGATAAGTAAAACATGAAGAGCAGGTTTCTTCCCTTAAACTCAATTCGCGAAAATCCATAAGCCGCTAAAGAGGACAAGAATGTAGCTCCAACCATGCAAATCAGCGCTATTTTCAACGAATTCATATAATAAGTAACAAAGCTTTCCTTGCCTGTCCACACTTTAAGATGATGTTCAAACGTCACCTTCTGGGGTATCCATTGGATCGGGTACTGGAACACTTCATTAGGTGTCTTAAAAGATGTACTTATCATCCAAAGAAACGGCAAAATCATAAAAAGACCCACTACCAGCATGGCAATCGTATATAGTAATTTTGTCGATTTTATCTCCATATTGTCTCAACTCCGGTTTTTACTTAATAGTGAACCCATCGCTTCTGGCCAACCCATTGAATCATCGTGATCAAGAAGATGATAGCGAATAAGACCCATGAGATGGCCGAAGCATAGCCCATTTCATAGTAACGAAACGCATTGTGGTAAATAAACAAGGATAAAATCGTTGTACTGCCTCCAGGTCCGCCTTGCGTAACAGCTTCAATCATACCAAACGTCTTCATCGACGTAATTAAGCCCGTAATCATTAATAAGAACGTGGAGGGACTCACTAGCGGGAAGATGATTTTCCAAACCGTCGTCCATGAGCTGGCTCCATCGATTTTTGCGGCTTCCAGTTGTTCTTGCGGTATTTCTTGAAAGGCTGCCAAATAAATGATCATATTATAACCAAGAAGAAACCAAATCCAAATAATGTCTATGGCATACATCGAAGAGGTCGTCGTAGACATCCATCCTGGCGGATTATCAATGCCAATGGAACGGAGAAAGCTGTTAATAGGTCCCTGCGACGGCTGAAACAGAAGCATCCATACAAAAGCTACAGCTACACCGCTCGTAATGTACGGCATGAAAAACATAGCCCTTAGCAGACTCTTTACATACACACTCCGATTCAATACAAGAGCTACAAGAAAGGCCAATCCGATTGAAACAGGGACAGCGGCAAGAAATAAGGCTGTTTTCTTTAATGAAACATAGAATACGGGGTCATGAAATAATCTATTGAAATTTTCGAGGCCGATCCATTCGATATCCGGCGATGTGTATTTATAATTCGTGAACATAATCCCCAGCGAAAATATAGCAGGGATGACAAAGAATAAGATGACGCCTAGCATATTAGGTAAAATGAACAAGTACCCTAATCTACGTTGTTTTTTTGCCCAGTTCATTCCATAAATCACTCCTTTTTTGAACAAAAAAGGGAGGTGCCTCTTTCTTGATGCATCCCCCTATCTTTCTTGCTATTTCTTGTTTTTGGATAAGTAATCGTTATGGCGCTTGACCGTATTTTTCAGGGTGTCTTCCAAGGATTGTGCCTTCAAGAAATATTTCTCATATTCTTCTCTTCGCGCATCTACAACCTGTTGCGGAATCGTTGCTGTAAACGTAGGGAATTTGCCGAATACAACCTTTTTGAGCGAATCTACATCATATGTTTTTTCATTATCTCCAAGGAGAAGTTTAATGGCTTCTTCCACATTCGCATCTTTAGAAGAAGGAATGCGACCGCCGGCAGCCATCGGCATCATTCCGCCATCCGCATACCATTTCAAAAACTTCCAAGCTTGCTCTTTGTTCTTCGAGTTTGGATTAATGGAAATAACGTCGCCAAGTCCTCCCGGATATTTAAAAGTAGTCTGTTCTTTCGTCACTTTAGGAACCGTAGCAAAAGCAATCTTGAAGTCGCGAGGGAAATCTTTCATGTTATTTGAACTGCGGAATATAAACTCGCCCGCGCCCAGCATAGCTGTTTCGCCTTTTAAAAACATCGAATCGGTCGGCATTTTACTCGTCATTTGTTCGCCTAGCAAGGGCATCGACTTATCGGTATACATCATGTTAAACACGGCCTCATAGGCCTTGCGAACAGTTGGTTCATCGAGATTAGATGTGCCATCTGCTTTCGTGAATCCTGCTCCCGCATTGGTACCATCGAAGAAGCTAGGATACGCGGAGATATGCTGTGTAAAGCCCCAACGTGTGCCTTTTTTAAGCTTCGTCGCATATTGCTGCAAATCAGCCATCGTCCAATCTAACGCAGGAACGGACAGCCCCGCTTCATCGAGTGCATTTTTGTTCAACCAAACGAAAGATACATTCTTTTTGGTGGGAAGTCCGTAATACTTATCTTTTACTTTCCAGTCCTTTGCATCGCTGCCCATTTTATCGTCAATATTGTAGTCTTTAAATTCACTAAGGTCGAGTGCGGTTCCAGCATCAACACGTTTTGATAAAAATGATAAGGTATAGTTGACATATAAATCGATACCTTGATTTGTCGTAAGAGCCGTATCGAGCTTCAGATTGCCGGCATCATCATTGACAAAACGCTCATATTTTACCTGGATATCGGGGTTCTTTGCGTTCCAATTATCAACTACCAACTGCGGACCGGCTTCGGCTGGTACGCCCCCCCACATCGTAAGCGTGACTGCTTTCTTAGCTTCTGAAGTAGCAGCGGGACTGTTCTTAGCGGCATTCTCACCCGATGAACCGCAGCCTGCTGTAACTCCCAACACGATAGCCGCAGAGAGTAGACTTAGCGTTGTTTTCTTCATATTCATCATTTGACCCTCCTGTATTTCATATCCTTACTGGTTACAAATCAACTATATCACCAGCTTTTTAGGGTTCGAAGGAACAATGTATTGTTCTTTTAGCACAAAAGTTTGATTTCATAACTTCGCATTTTGTTGTCTGAAAATACTCGGCGGCATGCCGACTTCTCTCCGAAATATGCGAGCGAAGTAATTTTCATTAGCAAAACCAACCTTTGCCCCGATTTGAGCAACTGGTTGATCCGTGTGCAGCAGCAGGTGACAAGCCTTTTCAATGCGCAGCCCCATGATATATTCCGTTATCGTTTTACCTGTTTTTTTCTTAAAAAGAACACTTAAATATTTATCATCCATCGTTGCAATACCAGCAAGCAGTGACAGTGGCATCTCTTCTTCAAAATGCTGATTCATATAGGCAATTACTTTATTGATTTCAGCATGATCCGTAACCTCATAGTTCGTTGCCTTCCAATGTGCCATGTACCTATCGATTCTCTGTTTAAAAAGAAGCCCCGCCTCCTTATGAGAAAGAGCCTCTACACAGGCATTTGCTGAGTCAATTGTCATGAATGCGAGCTCTGCAAATTTGCGATCCAAACGCAGCAATATTTCTTTTACACGAAGCAAAGACAGTTCAACGTCCCTCATCCACGCCCAGATTTCCTGCCATGAAAGATCAAGTAACCCTTGGTTCATCTGCTCAAAAGCTTGGATTAAGTTCTTCTCCAGCGACCAAGGCAGGTTGGAATATACATGAGCCTTTAAGATTTTGGGCTGGTGGAAGAAAATACCCGATCTACCTGCATACCATAGTTCAGTCAACCGAGAAACCATGGTTTTCCAAACCGTGTGAATATCCTCATCAGACAACCGCTCTGAGATTAAAACAACGAAATCGCAACGCTGCTCGGAGTCCCTTATTCTAATCTTTGTTTCCTCTGGAACAGCGCATAGGACTGTGGTCATCCCTATCTTGGTAAAAAGATGCATCCTTGCATTCATTTCCGTATCGAATAAAGGCAGCTGCAGCAAATCTTGCTTATCGAAAATGGTTTGTCCATGCAATATAAGGATAAGCCGATTGGGGTTAAAAGAATCCCGAATAAAAGCCGGGCTTTCAATCGCCCGCACCTGATCGTTAGGTTCGTTATATAAAGTCTCACAGTAATCGTCTATTTCTTGAGAAATAAGGCGTAAATTTCTTTCTAACTCCCGTTTTACCTTCGTCAGCGCCTCGGTCATTTTCTCCGGAGTCAAATAAAGCTTAAGCACATAACCCGATGCCCCTAGCTCCATCGCTTGCTGGATAAACTCAAAATCATTCATGACAGTGAGCATGATGAAGGCTGTTCCTAATTTCTCCCGGCGAACCTGTGAAAGAAGCTCTACACCATTCATGACAGGCATCATAATATCGCAAATAACCAAATCCGGCTGTTTATTCCTGATAAATGCCAAAGCTTCTTGGCCATTCCCACATTCCCCTATCACCTTGAAGCCATTTTCCTCCCAGGGCATTCCCTTTCGGATACTTCGTCGTACGAAGGCTTCATCTTCTACCAAGAGAACTGTCCACATGTAAGCTTTCCCCTTTCGAATAGGGTGGAGACAACAAGAACGGAATGCGAATGTGAACTAATGTCCCAATGGGAATGGATTCAATAGCCAAAGTTCCTTCTTTTCGAAACAGGAGCACGAGTCTCTCTTCGAGATTTTTCAAGGCAATACCATTTCCTTTACCGGATGTTGGCCCAGCATTACCTACTCCAACGCCATTATCCTCCACTTCAATAACAAGCTTATTTTCTTGTTTTTGAACTCTAATTTGGATGCTCCCTGACCTTTCGATCTTCGCAAACCCATGATAGATACTATTCTCAATTAGCGGCTGCAAACTCAACTTAGGAACAAGCGCATGGCGAAGCTCGGGGTCAAATGTGATATAAACATCGAATTCGCGGTCATAGCGAAGCTGCTGAATACGGATATATCTTTGGGCAAGTTCAATCTCATGCTCGAGGTGAATTAAATCCACATCCAATCGCATTCCTGCTTCCAATAACTTGCCGAGCGACTCGCATACTTCAGGAATTTGACGATTACCGAGTTCAATGGCAAGCCATTTCACCGTATTTAACGTGTTTAACAGAAAGTGCGGGTTCATCTGTGACAAAAGCATTTGGAACCGCATAGCCTCCTTGTGGCGCACTTCCTCTTTTAACCGATTAAGAAGACTCTCCACATCTCTGACCATCTTATTAAAAGCCTGAATAAAGGTTAGAATTTCCCCCTTATAGCTTTCCTCAGGCAATTGAATCTTCAGATTCCGCCTCACGACATCTGACATTTTCCTCTGCAAAAGCTGCAGGGGCCTGGTGATGGTGGTCGAGATCAGAAAGGTCATGACAATAAACAAAACGGCAATAATTAGCGTTGTCAAAATATAGGATTGCTGCAGCTGATTCACTTTGTGAAACAGGTATTTGGTTGGAATGCTCTTGACTAGAAACCAATTCAAGCTCGGAATTTTAGAATAACTAATGATATGGTCGTTCTCGACCTTGCTTCCGGTCGGCTCCCAACCTAACGTATTCAATGGGTTTGGCAGTGCAAGAGCATTGGATGTGTTGCTGCGCCCATAGATTTCTCCTTCTGCGGAAGCCAACACATACAATTCATCATTAATCGGACTAGGAATAGCGCTTCGAAGCCAGCTTTGATAGTCAACGCCGATTCTTACAACGGCATATACCCGATTATTTTCATCTCGTAATCCTTTATACATGGTTAATAAAGAGGGTTGAATACCAAAGGCTGAGGTTAGTCCGCCTTCTTCTAGCTGCCATTTGGAAAGGGACTTCCCAAGGAAAGCATCCTGTATCACTGGCATTGCCGAAAGAACAGAGTGGTTTAATATATGAGTAGGTCCATATGACGTGTAAACATGATCTTCCGAATCGAGAACGGTATAGTAGACGTAGGAATTAGCAATAAACACACTATTATTAATAGCATTAAACTTCTCTTCAATTTTCTGTCTTTGTTGGAAAGAGGCATAAGAACCCCCCGCTTCGGGTTTTTTCAAAATCGCAGTTACAAAAGAATCCTGTTCAATCAGGGTAAAGGTCTTCTCTGAAACACTTAATAAACTGCCAAGCGAGGATGTAATCGTTGTCATTTGTTCGAGATTTTGGCTGCTAACTTGTTCTCTCATTAACGTCTCAAACTTTTGAACGTGCGTCATATTTAAGATAATGATGGGCAGCAGAATAACGATTAGGAAAGCTAAGAATAGCTTGTACTTTAACGTTTGTGGTATGAAATGTCTCAATTTCATTGTCCATTGTCCCCTTATGATGTTCATATGGGTCAAGTATACTTGCTTGTTAATTAAAAACAAAGAGACTGGCATGATTTTCCGCCAGTCTCTCTTATGAAAAATTCGTTATACTCGGAGAATACCGTCCCTCGAAATGGTCAGCTTTTCATAACCATTTTCGGTAATCAAATACGTATCCTCTATGCCCACCACCCCGCGACCGGGGAAGGTGAATTTGGGTTCGATCGCGATGACCATGCCGGGCGCCAGCGGGTATTTGAAGCCTTTGGCGAGAACGGGCAGTTCGTCGATTTCGAGCCCAATGCCATGACCAAGGAATTTCACTTGGTCGGCGCCGTACCCCATGAAGTGGGCGCTTAGCCCCGCTTCCTGCACTTGATCCAGCGCGAGCAGATACAGATGCTCGGCGATAACGCCAGGCTGCAGCCTGGCTTCCGTGGCGCGGAGCACCTGCTCCGCCACGTCATAGGCCCGCTGCAGCTCAGGGTCTAGATCGCCGATCACGAGCGTGCGCGTCTGATCGATGAGATAGCCGTCGACCATACAGCCGATATCGACGAGAATCGGTTCGCCGCGCCCAATCAGCGCGCGGCCTGAGCTTTGCGGGCTGGACGGGTGAAGCCCAGTGCCCCCGGCCGGCCCGTCAAAATAGGTGGGCACCGCTGCCGCCGCGCCTGCCGCTACCATTCCGGTTATCAACTCGGAATTGTACGCGCGCATGCGCATCAGCCCTTGGTGCCCGCGCAGCCGAAGCTGATGCTCAATGAGCGCCATCAGCTCAAACTCCGCCATCCCCTCACGAATGTGGGGGATGACCGCTTCCAGCGCTGCGTCGACGACGCGCGCAGCCGATCGAATCGCCGTGACTTCGTCCGGCGATTTGATCATTCGCTGCTCGCGCACGAGCAGCGAGCCGTCCTCCCAGGCCGCGCCGGGCAGCGCAGCCTGCAGCCGCACATACAGCTGGACGGGTAACACGTCCAGCTCAGTCCCGATCCGCAGCACGCCCGCAGCCGCGGATCCACCCGCGCAGCGCGCGCGAAGACGCTCACCCAGCGTCTTCAAAGACCCCAGCGCTTCCACCGCCGCTGACGCTTCCTCCTCCGCTCGGACCAAACTTCGGCGTACGAGGTAAAGCGCGTCTCCCTCCGCCGGAATAAACAAATACCCCGTCTGCATCGATCCGCAGTAGTAATATATATCGACGTTGTTCGTGACCAAGAAGCCGGACCAACCCCGCTGAATCATCTCACGCTGCAGCGCCTGCTGCCGTTGCTGGAAAATAGTCATATGTATCTCTCCTCGTAACCCTGAATTCACACCTCACCCTCTCATTATACAATGAAATAACCTGGTCAAAACACCATCTCCGCCGAAGACTTAATCGTCCACGTAATCGGCTGCAAAACCGTATAAGTCCGCGGAAACTCCAACCGGATGAACATAATCACACCAGGTCGATCCAGCGTTACAGAGTAGCCATTTCCCGCATTCACATACGTATAAGGGAATACCTCATTATCATTAATAATCTTAAATAATTCCACGACAACCCTGCTGCGCAAAAACGTATTCGGCAGCGGATCATTCGCCGTATTTAATCTCAAATTAGCTTGCAAATATTGCATGGCCACATCTCTGGCCTTCGTCTCATCAATACTGTGAATACCGCTTGCCAGCTTTACTTGATCACTTTGCTGGGCTGCCGCATGCACAGAGTTATTCAATGTATGCTTCCCGTGAAAAAGCGTATGCATCGCCAATTCCTCGTCCGTTTGCAGCCCATATAGCGACATATACACGACACTCATCAAGACGATTAAAAGCAGTTTATACAAGATATCACCTCAGGCCCTCAAGGCACATACTCACTCATCTTCATGCCTGTTGCCCCCATACGATCTGATCCGGAAGGAACCGTAATCCCCACAAGCTGATCAATGACAAAAAGTCGATGATACGGATACGTCATTTTTAAACTCAATCCCGTTCCTCGCCAAACGGGCATCCCTGGATCCATTCCCCCGACCCCCGTAGTCGTATTTACCGTGTAAACGAGATCTCCCGGAATGAAGCCTCTTTCCGCCATCCGATCCCTAGACTCCTGAATCATAGTGCTATTAATATAACCGTGTCTGCCATTAGCACCGATTTCAAGCAAATAATCGACTTCTTTTTGCAAAACAGCCTGCCGAACAATAATGACATGCTTATAAACCGGTGCAAACATAAACCAACAAAGCATCGTCGCAAATAAGATAAACACCAAAATCTGCTTCATGGGTTAATCCGCTCAATCGTCCCATTGATCCTTGCGCCGCTGTTGCTTACTTGCTTCCGAGTACCTGTGCTGCCGCCAACCACACTGTTATATATGACAATCACCACCATAATCAACATCACCGTAACGAGGATCGATCTCACAGCAAATCTTCCTTCATTATGGCCTTAAAGCCGTTATATCCGTATTTGCCTGCGTTCCGTGCGTCGAAATATTCCGCCTCATCCCTGTCGATCCATCATTAATAATCGATGTAAAAAGTAATGCCACAACAATTAGCATCATAACTGTAATCAAAATATTTCTCATAACTTCCCTCTCCCCTTAGTTAATCGCATTAAATAATCGCTGACCTTCAGCAATCCACGGGTACATGAATACCCGAAATGTGTTCAAAATCGGCAATCCTGCTAATACAAACAAAAGATAAGACACGGTTTCTTTTTTACTATCTCGAACCAGTTCCATTTTTTCTTTGTAGTCCTGAATTCTTTGCTTCAACAACTCGTAATAGCTGCCATGCTCATTCAGCCTCAAAGCATTCAGCGTTTCCCCAAAGCTGTGTGCATCGTCTGTCCCTAGTCTGATTTTAAAATGGTTAATAGCCTCCTCCGAGCCTTGATACCATTCATTCAACATCAATTGAAAGTGCGACCGGATGGAGCGCGTTTGTGAAACACATAAAGATAGCTTGGCATGTAAATTCAGCCCAGAATCGTTGTAATAGAGAAGATGATGACTAATCACGTAAATCTCTCGGACTATTCGATGCGATCGTTTTTCCTTTAATTGAGCCAGCACCTTTTTGTCAAAAACCAAAAAAATGAGTAAGCAAGCAGTCCCCACCATGACATAAATCGGCTGTATATACAAAGTAAGCATCGGATACTCCAGAGCTAAATACCCAACAGCACCGAGCATAAGTGCGCCACCCATCCCTATCCTTCTCATACCTTCATAAAGGTTAGCATTCATCCAAATACCGCACCCCAGCAGCAGTTGGCGCTTTTCCTCCACGATTTTCGTACTCATACCTAAGCATGTAAACATCCATGAAGGAAGTTTTGTTTCTTGCAGTGCTCTTTTGACATGTAGTGATCTCCATCTCTTCTTACGTGCAGGCATTTGCATCAAAAAGTGATAAAAAACAGTCATGAAAAGAAGAAAGAGCAGCAAATTAGAAACCATCTGCAGATTAGCTAGTTGCGTGCTTTCAATAATCATGGAAGTAAATCCCTCACATTCTTCGCATTGATAAGTACATGCCCATTAGAAACGAGATGAAAATGAGGAGAAGCGCATCGAGAATCATGTTTCGCCCGCCAGGGTCAACAATATAATAGAAATAAGCGTTCTCCGTGTTTACCTTGAAATTAATAAATAAGAATAAGGCAAGAAACAATATGGGCGTAAAATTAGCAATACGTATCTCTAGAAGTCGATTTCGTTCCAACTGATCGAATCGCTGCGCTTTCCGCATATCGACAATCAAATCCTTTAAGCTTTCACCGACAAAGCTCCCTTCCGTCAAAGCAACACGCATGACACCGACAAAATAATCGGCCCATGTATGGCCCAAAGTGAGTGAGAAAATGCGTAAGCTCTCCTCCGTATCCCTTTGCGTCATGAGATTACGATATAATTGTTCAAATACGGGCTTGATCGGATAAAGAATTCGATTCTCTTCTAAACAATATTTAAGTGCCATTTTCATATTTTTATTTGGATCCACCATATAGTACTGATAAAATACTTCAACGGCCGGAAGAAACTCCAATCGGGTTTGCAGTCTGACACTGACAAGCTTCAACCGTAGCAGCATATAAGGAAGTGAAACACAGATAGAAGTAACGATAACGACCCCTTTTAACGTCTGAAAAAACAACGTCCCCGCCAATAATCCGACTAAAAACAAAACGAAACTGACTGTCATAATGCCTCGCATGCTCATTTTGGATTCGACGGATTCCATCATTTCCTTTATATGCTTAAATAAAGAGCTCCTATTTCCCAAATATTCGCTGAATCTAGCGACGAACGTGGAGGTTTTGACATAATGCAGCCTATATCTGGCTTTGCGTTGTCGGATAAGTACGTGTAAAAGCGATTGAATAAGTACAAAAACTAAAACAAATAACAACAAGAGAAAGACATATTTGGCGAAAATCATGATTAATACTCGCCTTCTTTCTCAATAAATCCGAGTTCCCTCAACAAAGCAAGCCCCTCTTTGTCGTACTTAACGATTTTCCGCGATGCATGATGCGACAATTTCCCGGGAAATGTCCATTCATCTGTCGACTTGTCATAAACTGCGAGATCCGTGACGCAAACCTCCTCATTTTCATAGCGATATTCGACGATTCGCACAATCTTTCTTTTTCCATCAACGACAGCCATCTCCATACCGATTTGTGTCACAAACTCTGTAATCCGTTTTGTTAGTCGAAGTGGATTCATCCCCCTGCCATCCAGCATACACATATCTGTAATCGCATCAGGCACATCCTCAAGTTCACTCACATGAACCGACGTAATACTGCCCTCGTGCCCCCGCGTACAAGCCCTCACATAAAGGTTCGCGTCATCGTCCCGAATTTCAGCATGACAAATGCGCTTTGGCGATTGCCTCAATGCCAATTTAAAAGCTTGCAGCCCAGAATGCCGCGGATCTTCCTCGTCAATTTCGTATTCGACGATATTTTTATGCGGAAAATCTCGCTTTAAATTCAACTCGAATCTCGACTCGATCGTAATAATTCGTTCATTATCGTCCATTTCGGCAATAATCGCTTTGATTAAATTTGTCTTCCCCGAGTTGGTAGGACCGATAACCACCATATTAAAATAGGATCGGATCAAGATCAGAATCAGCTTTTCCATCCTTTTATCCATCGTGGCTAGTTCAGCAGCAGCAAGGGACGCCAAATCAAACCGCTTAATCGTATAAAAGCGAATCGTTAATGTCGGTTCAGCCGTGAACCCGAACCCCGTCATCGTAACGCGGGATCCGTCCCGCAGCACAACCTCTGCCCATCGCTTCCTGGGATTCAAAGTGTCATTGTTAAAAAGAACCAAATTCTGCTGAATCCTCTCTAATTCACGAACAGAAGGCAACGAATAGGCAGACGGCATTGCCATCCCGCCGCGCACTTCAAAAATCTGTCTCCCCACAACCTGTATCTCTTCAAGTCCCTCCTTATGCTTTAGTACAAGTTCAAGAACGTTCAGCCCAATAATCTCTGCAAAAATGGCTTCAGGTAAAGTCGTATAACCACTCGTCCTCGGAGGCACATCCGAAAGCCTTCTTTTCGAAACCAGATCATGGATAATCGCAAGAAGCTTGCCTCGATCCTCCTCATAACCAAGAATCGCACGATTCAACGTCTCGTTATACAGCTGCTTTTCGGCCTCAGTCCTGCCCTTCATCGAAACAAGTTCGCTTCGAATATCCTGTACCCATTGGTTAAAAAGAGCACCCCCCTGCATCTGCAGTTCAGCTCTTGGACTTCCCTCGCCATCTTCCTCTTCTCCCAAAGAGTCCAGAGTCCGCCCGCCCTGCTCTGCCCCAGAACCTGATCTCACCGAACCATATTCTGATCCTCTTCTCTTTTCCTGCTCAGTTTTTGGAGCCAAATCAGCTACTGCGCCCTCGCTTTTGCGTTCATGCATGTATGTAATAATTGAAAACCTTTCCTCACTCACTCCCTTCACCTCTTCCCTACTTAATTTAAGTTGCAGCACGTCTGCCTGTTATGATCTTTTGCAGCCATGTTACTTGTCGTAAACTCACCTTCCTTGGCAGCTTATAGTAATCTATGAATTTTCGAGAAACCGCCCTAACCTCCTCATGCATGGCGTGGGTCGGCACGAACATGTCCAACAGTTTGCCTTGATTACAACGAGAAAGCGCATCAGCATGCCGAGATACTTGACCTATCAGATGCAGCTGTGTTTCCTTGCGAATATCTTTAATCGTGAACTCGCTATGCTTGGCATGCCGATCCGTTTGAACAGCCATTAACTCAAACCCATCCGGCTGAAGACCAAAAAAAGCGCCAACCTGCCTGATCCACCTCGAAAAATCCTCTTGAAAATGAGCGATATCCGCTGTCGTTACCACAATTTTGCTATCTGCTTCCAGCAGTCCACAAACGGTCGCCGCATTGTCCCAATAAGCGCTTACTTCTATGATGCATACATCAAAAGTGCCCCGTGCCACACGCAACAAATGAATAATCTCCGATGGCGTAAAAAACTCTGCCTGTTCTCGAAGCATATTCCCATATAGGATATGCAGCCCCTGTGCCTCTTTCGGCTTATCGCATACCTGCTGCAGCCTTTCCGGTGTGAGACTTTGCGCCTTCAGCTCCGCTCTCAGACCATCCAACGTAAAAACATGCTCATCTCGGCCTAAATAACGATGAAGTTTAGAACTTTTTAGATTAAGACACAAATATCCGACTTTCATTGATGTCTCTAAGGCTAGCGCGTGTGCTACACCAAATGAAGCTAATGTCGTACCTATATTCGGCGTTGAGCCGATGAAAGTAATTAGCTTCCCTGACGATTGTTGATTCGCATGATCTACCCCAGAACCATCAACCCAAGCCCGAATATCGTCAGCAATAACAGCGGTGCTGCGCCCTGGCTGGACATAATCAAGCCTCATCAGCTTGCACATTTTTAAATATTTTTCATTAATGGAAGCGTCGTGATAGTTCGAGAGCAGAACAATAATTTTTAAACCTGTGTATTGCTGCTGTAACTCCGAAAGGAACTCTTCAAAATCCCCAAAATCCATCTCCCGATCCGAAATGATCGTATGCGAATAAGGCATCTCCGTTAATTTACCTCGTAAATCATCCGCAGCCGAACAGATCATCCAGTTTAACGGTTTCGAATAAACCACATTCGTAATCTCATCAATTAATCGTTGATCCGTTGATAGCAGTCCTATATGCACATCTCTTACCTCCCTTCATTCCTCGCTGTTCACATACACCTTTTCATTCTTCTGCCTTCCATCTTACTCTCGTTGAATCTCCTACCTTCGTTCCCCCACATTCCACCTTACTCCCCCTTCATTCCCCCTCCAAAATAGAAGAGGAACTGAACGCGATGACTAACTTCGCTTTCTTCGAGCTGCATAATTGATCAATCTGAAGCCACTCACTCTCCGCTAAGTTAAGGTTGATCTGGTCGATAGCGCCGTTCGCTTCCAATCGGGAAGCATACATCTTTTCCTTATCGCCTTCCACCTTGGATAGCAGATTAGAACTCTTCGGGTTGTCCACCTCCACATTCGCCGAGGACTTCACGGAAGCAACCGTAATTTCCTTCTCATCAAAAAGCCTGCGCGAGCTGCCATCAGCACCCGACACGTAAATACGCACCCGATCCCCGGCGCGAATACCATTTGAAACCGATAACAAATATTCCTTGGGAATTTGAAAAGTAGCCTGCTGCTCATTGGGGAGCAGATGATAACGATTCACCTTCCATTTCAAAATAGGCTCCTGCTTACCAAGCGGTATCAACGTCTCCTGCCCAACCACCTCCGTCAGCTTCGTCATCATGCCTTCTGTATAACTGCCCTTCTGAACAGCTCTAAATTCCACCATATCCTCACGAATCAAGACACCGGCCCGAATAAAATCCTTCGGAACCGCAACCTGAACAGTCTGCTGCAGCTCGACCTGATTCACTTGCATGACATACACCCCATACACAAGCAAACCCGCCATAACCGCAGCTACTAAACTAATAAGCAGGCTTCTCCTGCGATTCAAAACCTCACCCCCTTTTTCTCGCAAAAACAAAAAAGAACGCAAACCCCGGATATAAATCCGAAATCTGCGTTCTTCGCAAATCAAAACAATCTTGATATAAAGTTCATAAGCTATAACCTAAAAGTATCACATAAACTTCCATTTTTCAACATATATTTACAAGCTGTGGTGATTAGGGGATTACCCCTGTCTAGGCACTATTCCACAATCAATCATTCGGAATTGTAGATACCACAGAAAAGGCTCTATCCAACATATGCCTTTCTCCATCCCGATGCCGAGCCTCTCCAAAGTGTCATATGACATTTCTGCACTAGATTTAATTACTTAGAGACCTTTAAGATACAGCTATTACTGTAGAAATTGTTGTCCTGAAAGGAAGTCGTTTATGAATATCATGGCTATTTTGCAAAAAAAAGAAGTGCAGCGATTTGCGGTACTAGCATTGTTTTGCCTTGTTCTATTTTTTATTCGCAGTATGCTGAACCTTGTTCTACTGACCTTTTTGCTGACGTATCTGATGAATCGGCTGCACCAATACAGTAAGCGATGGATCGAAAAAATTGTTCCGGTCAACTCCAAATTTCTGCTTGCGCTTATCTATGCTACCTTTCTAGCACTTTTGATTCTTGCAGGTGCAAAATTTTTCCCCGCCCTGGTTGGCCAAATTGCCCAACTGTTCGAACTTGTCAATCAGCTCTATGACAAACCTCAAAACGAAGTGGCAGGCTACGTAACCGCTTGGTTGGATAGCCTCGACCTTCCGAGCATAGTGAAACCGGGGTTCGACTTTATGATCAAAATCGGCAATCTCGGATTTCAAGTCTTTTTGGCCTTAATGCTAAGCCTTTTCCTGCTTTTGGGCAAAGAGAACGTCATTCGATTCACAGCACAATTCCACACTAGCAAGCTGGGCTGGTTCTCCAGAGAAGTTGAATTTTTCGGTAAAAAGCTCGTTCAGACGTTCGGCAAAGTGATCGAAGCCCAGCTGCTGATCGCCTTGATCAACTCCCTGATGACGACCTTCGCGCTATGGCTGATGGGCTTTCCCAATCTGATCGGTTTGGCCCTACTTATCTATGTCCTGGGGCTTATTCCAGTGGCAGGCGTCTTTCTATCCCTGATTCCATTAAGCATGATTGCGTTCAGCTTGGGCGGTTTCACTTATATCATCTACCTAATTATTACTGTGACGATTATTCATACAGTGGAGGCCTATGTGCTCAATCCCCGGCTGATGGCATCCAAAACGCATTTGCCCGTCTTCTACACCTTTCTCGTTCTGCTCTTTTCTGAGCATTTCATTGGCATTTGGGGATTGATCATCGGCATTCCAACCTTTGTTTTTTTACTTGATATTCTGGATATTCAAAAAATCGGAAAAGCCCAAACTTTCCAACACCTGTAAAAGTAGAATGGAGCGTGCTCGCCATAACTTTCCTACAAGACATCATTATACAATACGGATACATCGCCATTTTCTTCAGTTTGGCTCTTGGTATTATTGGCTTGCCTGTCCCTGATGAAATCCTAATGACGATTGTCGGCTATCTCTCTTCTCTTAGGCTGCTTCTTTTCCCGATATCCCTTGCAGTTAGCTTCTTCGGGGCCATGACCGGCATGCTGTGCAGCTATGCCCTTGGGCGGAAATTCGGCAAGCCGCTGCTCTGGAAATATGGAAAATGGATCAAGCTTACGACAAAAAGGCTGGAAAAAACGGAGACTTGGTTCAAGCACCACGGCCCTTGGGCCATTTGCATTGGCTACTTCATTCCAGGCCTCCGCCATGTAACCTGTTATTTGGCAGGAGTAAGCGCTATGAGCCCACGAAAATATTTGCTCTACTCGGGAGTAGGGGCTTTGGGTTGGTCCCTTATTTTTATTTCAATCGGGTATTTCCTCGGAGCATCCGTCGATTTTTCCAATTATCATGCTTCACTTCTTCGATTGTTCTTCTAGCGACACTGTTTTGAGGCAGACTTTTGGATTACGGCTATTAAATAGAAGGGTTGATGAATCATTTATGAAAAAAAAGATCATTAGTTTCATCCAAAATGGCTACTTCTTGCTATTTACTTTTGCTACAGGGTTATTTTACTTTTGTTTCTTTCTAGTTACCCTTACCTTAGGTTTAGGTCTTTCATTTACAGTGGTAGGCATTCCACTACTCACCCAAGTACTGCGAACCACGCCAACTTTCGTACGATACGAACGTATACAAACGAAGATTTATACCGATATCAACACTCCGCCCTACGAACGGGAAATAAGACTATATGCGTCTTTCTGGGAGCAAGCCAAAGAGGAGCTTCAAGATCCCCGCAACTGGATCTCTATCTGTTGGTTGATGTTGAAATTTTTAATTGGACTTCTTTGTCTCCTAAGTGCAACCATACTCTACGTGACGCCTCTTTTGTTTATCCTAGCTCCGTTGTTATTTCCTTTTTTAGACATGCACATCATTGGAATACCGATAGATACATTCACGAAATCTCTTCTTGTATCGGTAGTGGGGATTCTTCTTACTTTTGTGAGCGCTTGGCTAGCAAATGGGTTGGTACGGCTGATCGGCGGTTACACACGTCAAATGATTAAAAGTTTAAACCAATTCCACGATTAGCTGAGAAAAGTGTCGTTTGATAATAATTTGTTCTATACTGGTTAGGAAACAGCAAGAATATGAAGGTTTAGTAGGGGATGATAGACTTGTTTGAAGCTGTAAAACAGTGGTTTTGGTATGACTGGATTATGCTCATATTCCGACTTATTGGTAGTAGTTCTCTCATGGTTACCACCGTGCATTTGCATGCTGAAATACCGCTGCCGCTGTGGGCTTTGATTTTTTGGCAGATTATTGCTTTTTCTGTTCCTTGGCTTTGTTTGTTGCTCAACTATAAGTATTATCTACTTACAGAAATCATTTTTTCTGGCGGACTAATCTTGTATTTAACTTCTTTGTTCCCGGAAGCTTATCTCTCATTTCTGACATATGCTTTCCTGATTGCAGTGAACAGCGCTCACCAATCCTATCGTTGGTCAGGGCCCGTCACGATCTTTCTCATACCTCTTTTCATAAATTTGCTTTCTCATCAAAACAATTATTGGATCATGATGAGCCACATCGGACTCGCTTATGCCATTGGGTTTGCCTTTCATTTACTGGTGGTCAATCATCGGCAAAGTGAGGTCATCCGTGAACAGAATACTGTTTTAGAACAGTATTTGTCCCAAATCGAACGCATCACACTAGCTGAAGAACGCAATCGGCTCTCCAAGGATCTTCATGATACGGTTGGACATTCCTATACCTCTATTATCATGGGATTAGAAACTTTGCGTCCGGAACTTTCTATGGAAGCCGGGGAACAGAAGCTCGATTCTCTGTTGAATTTAGCTCGCAAGGGCATGAACGAAGTCAGAGGATACTTGCATCAATTAGAGTCACCGCAGGAGACGCTTCCGCTGCTTCAGTCGTTGCAGCAATTAGGAGAAGAATTTCAAGCACATGCCAAAGTGAGCGTTCGCTTCCGAACTTTTGGTGAAGAGTACCCGTTACCCAAGCAAGCCAAAATGGCTTTCTTTCGTTGCTTGCAGGAGTCATTAACTAACGCTGTGCGTCATGGACAGTCTACGGAAATTACCGTTTCATTGCAATTTGAGCAGCGGCACACTAGACTTGACGTGCAGGACAATGGTACAGGGAGTGAGAAATGGCAGGATGGTTTCGGCTTGAACGCGATGAAAGAGCGAGCCATGAATCTACAAGGGCAAGTCTCTGTTTATATGGAGCGTGGTGAAGGAACACTGGTTACCTGCACATTGCCAAGGCAAGTGGAATTATCGGATGAAGTTATTCGCTTACTGATCGTCGATGACCAACCCTTCATCCGGGAAAGCCTGCGGACCATTCTCGAGGAACACAAGGATTTGCAAGTGGTGGGATTAGCCGAGGATGGCGAACAAGCCATTGAGTTATGCGAGCAGTGTCAGCCTCAGTTGGTGCTCATGGATTTGGACATGCCCCACATGGATGGGATTTCAGCAGCAAAAAAAATAAAGCAAGCATGGCCTCACATCCGCATTTTGATTCTGACCACGTTTCAGGATACCGAACAAGCCCTGGAAGTTCTGCGAAGCGGAGCACACGGTTACTTATTGAAATCGATTGAACCGCGTGAGCTTGCTGAAAACATTCGTCTTGTCTATCGCGGGGGCACACTGATTGATCAGGAGATGTCGCATAAATTGTTTGAGAGGCTCGAAATGGATAAGAGTGAAATCGAATTATTTAAAGCGAAAACAATCGAGAACTACGACCTGACTCCACGCGAAATTGAAATTTTACAGCTTGTATCCAAAGGTCTGCGTTATAAAACCATCGCTTCAAAATTATACTTATCTGATGGCACAGTGAGGAACTATGCCTCAACGGCCTATATGAAACTAGGCGTTCGTAACCGGGAAGAAGCTATACAGAAGGCATTGGAAGCCGGATTTCTCTCATAAATCCTGGCTTTCTATCCTTACCTTCTCATTTACTGAGCGAACCTACATATGGACCTGACCAGAAGATTTGGCTCTCGGTACGACATCTCTAATCCCCCTCGCTTCCTTACCCAGCAGCTCATCCGTGCGCAGACATTTCAAACCCTTCATTTGAATTTCTTCCAAAACTTCCTTCAGTACTGCTATCATGTGCCGCGGTGCTTCTTCATCTGCTCCAAGTGTATCACCGCTATCGTGCAGAACGACGATGGAACCAGCTTTAATCCTTTTCAACAAGGCACGCTTCATTTTTTGTGCGCTGACCGACGGTTTCCAATCTCCTACAATAACCGACCAAAGTGCGATCCGATAAGACTTTCTCATCAAGAGGAGATCTCCTAGATTGAGAAGCCCCCAGGGCGGTCGGTAAAAGGTAGGCCGCTCCCCTGTGATTCGCTCAACAATGTCAGCGGTACGATCTGCTTGCTCCCGTTTACTCTTCCATGGGGACAAAATCCAGTTGGACGTATGCGTATAGTTATGAATACCAATTTGGTGCCCCTCCCGATGCATGAGCTGAATCAGCTCCTGGTGTTTTTCGGCCTTGCTGCCTAGTACGAAGAAGGTGGCCTTTACTCCATGCTCTTTTAATAAATCCAGCAATTTAGGCGTATAGCAAGGGTCAGGACCGTCATCGAAAGTAAAGGCAATTCCCTTCGCCACCTTTCCCTTGGAGTGAACGCCCCACCTACATATTCGGGTAAGAATAAAAGGAACGATCATATAAAGAATCATCACATATATGGATAAATGAATGAACTTCTGTATCATGAGATCGCCTCTTTCTTCCCTTGACTCTGCAAATCCTGGTAACTATCAAGAGGTAATGGTTTTGAATCCTTTTTCCGTACCGTAAAACGTTCCTTCAGAGACTGTTTGCTTATCACCAGCATCACGGGAGATAACTTCCCGGTGCTTTGCACGACTCGCTGTTTCCCTTCCGGATGCAGCATACGAAGAAGAATGCGAAGATAACTCGCATAAAATTGTTGCTGCCATTTGGACTCGATGGGATGCTGTTCAAACCCTATTCCGTGAATGATCCCCCGGTGAAGCAGCGTAATCCCGGTTAAAGCCTGAACTTTCACCAGTTCCGGATTGCTATCCAGCTCCTGACTTATTTGCTTGATTGCAAGGCGAAACAAGCGTGCAGTACTCAACCCTGCTCGATCGGCACCGACCGTACGTGTAAGCTCCAGTACCTGCCGATTATCCAGATGAAGTTCGCCCACCCAATCTCCGGCGAGTATCCGACACCCATCTTGACATATAATACTTTTTCCGCGATGCTGCCTGACCACCAATTTACATATGCCATATCCCCACACAGACTCGCTTCGAAATCTGTTTAAGAAGTCAAAAACGTGCTCCCACATCATCCAGAGGGACTGTAAGGATGTTTTCATAAGTGACGCTGTCATGATCTCTTCCCACTCCCGTTTAATATACATATTCTCCTTATTTTCTAGCATAACCTTCAACTAAACGACGCGTATGGTTCCCAATCATCCTCACCAAGCCATTACCCAAATAAGGACCGAACCATATAAGGATTGCACCTGCTAGCATGACGTAGAACGAGTCGCCAAGCGTTCTGATTTCCATCCCTAAGAATGAAAAATAATCTAACAGATTCCATACACACAAGACGGGAGCAACAAAAAACAGAAGTTTCTCAGGTGTTTCCGGATACTTTGGTTTATGTCCATCTCTTCCTCACTCATTTAGAAATCCCTTACAACTCTTATGCTAGTTCTTGTGATGTAAAATCGGCTAGTGCCATAATGTCATATGACAGATCTACTCGATGAACGTTGTCGATTTAAGGGTTTTTACATACCAAAAAACACCCTATCGTCTAATTCCGGGAAGGAATGTAGAAGGTAGGGTGCTTGTTTTCTAAGCTGCGGGGATAGTTGGCATAGACTAGGCTTTCATGAATCGATCACCAGCATGGATAATTCTTACTGCTCGATCTCACAACACTATCCCTTCACTCAGAATTGCATATACGTCTGCAATCTATTTTATCCCGTTAACTTTCGATTGTTAATTGGATGAAATTTTCCCTGCAGACATTTCTGAGCTTTGGGGATAGTGAGGATATGCTTGGCTTTCATGAATTAATCCCTCGGCATTGATAATTCTTACTGCTTGGTCTCACAACACTATCCCTTTCACTCAGAATTGCATATACGTCAGAATATATTCCATCCCGTTAACTTCCGGTTGTTAAATGGATGAAATTTTCCCTGGAGACATTTCTGAGCTTTGGGGATAGTCGGCATTGCCTCTGGATCACAAAGCTAGCCTTGCACTTCCGCAAGTGTAGGGAGCGCAGGAATCGCTCCCCTGCGCGTCGTCGTAATTGCGCCTACGCGGTTGGCGAAGGCGAAAACCTGTTGGACCGCTCCTGTTTCAGCGAGCACGTCAACAATAGTAGCTGGTGTAGCGCCAAGCGATACCAGCTGATAAAGCATGCCGCCGACGAAGCTGTCGCCGGCGCCAGTCGTATCCACGGCTGCCACAGGCGTGCCGGGGATGACAACATCCTGCCGTGCAGTCACGACACGGCAGCCTTCAGGGCCTAAAGTGATGATAATCACTTTAGGTCCGCGCTGCAGCAGCTGCTGCGCACCTGTGGTCGCGTCAACGCCGAGGAGGAATTCGACTTCCTCCTCGCTGACTTTGACCACATCCGCAAGCGGAAGCTGCGCAAGGATTTCTGCCCGAGCTGCGTCAGCGCTCGGCCACAGCGCCAAGCGCACATTGGGGTCGTACGACACCAATGCGCCAAGTTCTCTCGCTCGTCGCGCTGCGTCCAGCGTCGCGGTGCGGCAAGGCTCGGCGATCAGCGATACCGAGCCGAAATGATAGACCGCGGCGTCTTCCAGCCACTGCGCCTGGACTTCGTCTGCGCGCAGCAGCATGTCCGCCGCCGGGTCGCGGAAAAACAAGAAATCGCGCTCTCCATCCGCGCGTAATGAAACAAACGCCAGACCGGTCTTCGCCTCATCGGTCTGCACAACTGCCGTATGCACGCCAACTTCATCAAGCGTGCGCACCAGAAAATCGCCGAATGGGTCACGGCCGATTTTACCGATAAACCTTGCGTCGCCGCCCAGTTTGGCGACCGCCGCAGCAACATTGGCCGGTGCTCCGCCCGCCGCCCGCTGGAAGCTCGTAACGTCAGCCAACGCTTGCCCGTTCACCTCCGGTACGAAATCTATCAAAAGCTCACCCAAACATACGATACACGTTTTACTCATTGTTCCATCAATCCCCTTTAATTTGATATCCTAATGCGTTCATCACATAGGTGATTGTTTGCTCAATTAACTTCTGCGTATCCGGCCGCTCCTCTGTAAACAAAAACTCAAAAAACTCCCTCTGTTTATAGAAAAACATCGAGCCAAGTACAAACATAAGCGTGCTATCTAAGGATTCAAAATGATAAATCCCTTCCTGCCTGCCTTTTTCCAAAAACTCTCTTACCTTTTTCCATATGGGATAAACCAGCTCTCTTATCTTCTCAACACGAGGGCTTATCGTAATGATCTCCATCTGTAAAAGAGTATTTAACTGAGGATCCGCCGTTCTGATTTGAATAACTTCTCGTATAATTGTTCGGATACCAATGACTGGGTCCTCAATAGCAAAGAAATCATCTAGCTTGTGAATCGGAAAACACTGCTTAAATATCTCATAGAAAACGCTCTCTTTTCCACCAAAATAATAGGAAACCAGAGCCACATTGGCCCCAGCTTCCTCACATATTTGACGAACACTTGTCGCATCATAACCATTCTTCGCAAACAGCTTCTTAGCTGCCATAAGAATTTTCATTTTCATCTCTAATTCTTGCTCAGCCATTTTATCAACGCCCTTCTCGTACTTGAACTAAGCGGTTTGTGGACGTTGTTCCATAGTAGGTACTGCTTTTGCCTTTTTCACAGACACAACCAAAATATCCATGACTAGTGCAACTCCGGCAATAAGAAACAAGAAACTAACTTCCTTTGCAACACCTGGTCCACCAAACAAGATATTCATTAACCCATTCACTGCATAGGTAGCTGGGAAAGCATTACTGATTGTATGATAAAAATGCGACAAAAGCTCTCTTGGCACAATAGCGCCAGAAGACACCAATTGCAAGGACAACATCGCGATGTTAAATAGCATACCTGCGTTCCCAAACAATGTCAAAAACATTTGAGCGACGAGCGCAAAGGTGAGTAAGAATAAGGTTTCGAACGCCCAAAGGGATAAAAAGCCTTTCTCCACATGCCCGCCCAAGGCAACGACCATCGTTGTACTGATCAGTCCCACTACAACAACCGCAATGATAGTCACAACGATTCTTGCAGTCATTTTGCCAATTTTATTAACAGATGCACCGAGAATATTTGTAGATAAATTAAAGTTCATTCCCATGATCATCGTACCCACAATAGAAGCAAGCACGAGCATCATAGGAAGCATTTGATTCGGCATATCCTTTACTTTATTTGTGCTTTGAATGTCAGAGGTCACCTTATTTGCAAGTCCTTGCGCGATTTGACCTGCTTGCTCGGCTGGCAGCTTCGGATTCATCTGTGTTAGAACTGCTGATGCCCCAGCTGCTACAGCCTCTTTGTTAACAGACGCCGTGACATTCCCGGCTACCGCTTGCATCACGGACTTCGTCATAGAAGAGTTAGACTCATTAATTGTATAGGTAATGGGTACCGTCTGTCCTGGTGTTTGAAGCTGTTTAGAGAAATCAGCCGAAATATGTATAACCATCTGAACTTGACGATCATTTAACAGATTTTGTGCTTGTTCATTAGTAGTCACTAACTCCGTTTGAAAAGGAAGATTGCTTTGCAGGTTTTGAACAATTTTGCTCCCTAAGCCTTGATCTTCATTGACGATCGCGATCTTTAATTGGCTCGTATTATCGGTTACTCCCTTATAACCCGTCATCCAAATTAAGCTAAATAACAACTGAAACGTAATGGCTGTGATAATCCCGACCTTCGTCGTTGCTTGTTTTAGAAATGCACCTAGTGCTTGGTTCATTTTAACCACTCCTCTTTGTTAAACGATTGTTTAAATTAAACGTTTGTTTAAATTATAGGGCGGAGTTAAAAAGCTGTCAAGATATTGCCTATTTGTTGCAACGACCGATGATTGTTGCTGTTATCGTCGGTCGGTTATTAAGGTTGTTGAGAAGAACCTGATGTCATAAATGACAAAAACCTCCCCCCACAATTTAGGCGGTATTTAATGAGATAATATTGATGGTACCCGACACAAAATAAAAACACTGCTATTTTTTCAATAGGCAGTGTTTTTATAAAGTAATTAAAAGCTTACTTCCAGAACCAGAAAATCAGAAGCAGCATCGTAAAACGAACGATCTCATATGAAGTATCTACGGCCACAACGAGCCAGCTTTTGAATTGCCATACTTTTTTACCGACCGTGAATGGAAGCGTAAAGCCGGCAGTTAGCAGCATGGTAAACCAGAAAGCACTCGACAAACTGTTTCCATCGTAACCGAAGGCTTCCCCCCCTGCTCTCCAAAGTTCCAAGCAGGCTGCGAATGCAATCGAGGTTATGAATAAGACAAAAATATAAATCACGAAAGATTGAATCTTGCCTGCCGAACTTGCCTCTTTGGACAAGTCCATGCCCTCGTACATACGCTTCTGATAAGGGTGCTTCCAAATAACCGCCATCCACAAAAATCCAAGCACTAAAGATAAAATGCCTGTTACTAAGACTGCCCAATAATTGATCCCTTGCAACAACATTCAGATACCCTCTTTTTTTGATATTTTTTGGCATGATCTCTTGCCGTAGTAATACGAAACCAATAGGTTTCCAATTAGATTATATACAACCATTTGGTTTCATGTCAAACCCTAAAAGCAGCCAGCTACTTTACTACGCAATCATTTTTTTGATCTTTCTTTCTCTAATGTACGACTTCATGTAAAAAACCACTTTCCCAAGGCTTATGCCGTTGGCGAAAAGTGGTTTTGCAGGTAAATATGATGAATGTGGATTAAACCGCTATTTCAGCGATAATCTCTTCTTCCAAAGATAATTGGATTTGATCCCAAAAAGCTCGTATCTGATACTGATTGAACAAAAATTGCACGATGGCTTCATGCAGATTCCCTTGGGTAAGGATTTGACTACGACCTTCGGCAAATATTTCAGCCGAGAAGCCCAGATCCTCGTCCCACATCAACTCAACATCAACATCATTTGGCTTGAGACGTTTGCGTTCCGCCATATACAAGCAAATCGCATTAACGATTTCTTGTTCCGTTAACCGCATGCTTTTTACCTCTCCTGATCGTGATTCAACTTTCTTCTTTGTCTAAAGAAAGATACGATTTTTTTAATAACAACTACCAAGACAACAACGGCAAGCACGTTCACTAATAACCCAAGTATATGACCAAGTGCTCCCATGCTTCCAAATAAGCCTCCGAACAATAGACCAGCCATTCCCCCGATTAATAACCCTTTCATTAAACCGCCGCTGAAAAATCCAGGCTTTGCTGCTGGTCTTGGAACGCCGGGCGTTTTTGTCGTCGAATTACTCGGTTCGTTTTTAGAGACGTTATTTGTAGGCGCTTTTTGTTGATCTGTAGGTGTGTAACTTTTGCGCGGCGCTTTATAAGAAGATTTCGCTTCTACCAGCGTTGGCACGGTAAAGGAGAAAACCAACATACTTGCCATAATCAGCATTACTATTTTCTTGAACATCGTGTCATGACCCTCCAGGTGTATAGTTAATATGAAAGTTTTATCAAATTCGTCCCATTCTATACGTTTCACTCGAGAATTCGTTTCAAAGGTTCCGCCAACACTGAACAACAACTTACAGATATTCGTTATTTGATTTCCAAGTTTATGGCTCCTAAGTCCACTCCGAATATAAAAAAAAGTAATCCACTCCGGTTGAAAGTCCCCGAGGTGGATTACTTTTTTACTGATGATCAGCGAATTAATATTTACAAAACCCACGTGTAATAATAACAAGCAAAATGAACAGAACGAGAATACTTCCTACTGAGTTATAAGAGCTGACTTTAGCTACAGGGTGATGCACAACCGGTTTCGGGAAAACATACGATGTTTGTTGATAGGATGCGTGCAAGTGGATATCATTGTGGACCGGGCTTTGCATCATAGGAGCTTGCGGCTGAACCGATAGCGGCATTGGGGCTGGCATAGGCATTGGCATTGGAGTTGGCATCGGCATTGGGGCTATCGGGTACGTTGGAGCTTTTACATATTCCATGAAAGAGCACCTCCTCAAAGTTTTCCTTTAGGAAAACTTTCATCATAAAATTAAATGGCCTTTAACTACTTGTTTTCGTTTAGGTTGGGTGAATAGCTTACAACATCAGTCTATGGGGGAGCACCTACCTTGAACACGGTAAATACCCAGATCCAAATAAAATGGTTATGTGTCATGGGCGAACGAGCATCCATGTTCCCCTAACCCTCAAAAAGGTAACTTTTTCGATAAATAGCGAAATCATAGTTCCTCTTAGCTCATTTTCAACTAAAAAAAGACTGCTCCTCGGGCGGGAGCAGTCCTTTCATATTTACACATATGGATTGTTTTCACGTTCGAAACCAATCGTTGTTTTGGCGCCATGTCCGGGATACACAATGACATCGTCATCGAGTAAAAACAGCTTATCTTGGATGGAATCCAGCAATACGTTGTTATCCCCTCCGAGAAGGTCCGTTCGACCTACTGACAGTTTGAACAGCACATCTCCACTGAACAGGTGCTTCTCGTATAAGAAGCTCACACTTCCCGGTGAATGACCGGGGGTATGGAATACCTTAAGCTTAATGCCAAGAAACTCGAGCGTTTGGCCTTCGTCTAGCGCATATTCAGCCCGGTCCGTTTCAATCGGAGCACCTAGGTCAGGCCAGCGTGCTGAGCCGTTTTTCTTCGGATTTGTCAGCCAATCGGCTTCTAAATCGTGAATATACACGGGGCAGCGTTTGAGCTTTCGGATCTCATCGACCCCACCGATATGGTCAAAATGAGCATGCGTGAGGAGAATCGCTACAATATCCAAATCGGCAATCTTTTTGATAAGTGATTTAGGATTCATGCCAGGATCTATGATAATGCCTTTTTTCGTTTCTGGATCAGATAACAAATACGCGTTTGTACTTACCGGTCCTAGAACAAAAGATTCAATTTTAATCATATGTATGCACCTTAGAACGACTCGATTAATTCACGAAGTTCCTTCACAATAACAGCATGATATCCGTTACCTTCACCATATTGACGGCCCATTTCGGCTCTGGCTACTTGAATTTTTTCGCTATAATCTGCCGCTTCACGATCTGGATTTTCTTTTTTGAATTGATTCATAACAGCTTGCACGTGTTCAGGACGCGGACCCCATTGTCCCAAAACAAAACCGCCTGTATCTGTAAAGATAACAATTGGAATCGCACGACCGCCACCCGTCAGGAACTGGTCAATCACGTCGTAATTTTGTTCCATGATAAGTACTTCCGTAGGAATACCGCTGTTCTCCAGCGCCTTGAATACGACAGGAATGTTGCGAACAACGTCGCCGCACCAATCCGCAGCAACGATCAGACAGCGCAGATCATCCCGGTTGTTTAGAGAATCAAAATACTCCTTATCGTCTTCATTATTCCATTCAAATCCATTGTAATAAGCTAAAAATTGTTCTTGATTTTTCTCCATGCTGTCAATGAACTGTTGCGGCTTTAAGCCCGTACGTAGTTTATTTGCTAGATTCTTACTCATCGCTAATCATCCTCCATTTTCGTTTTTCGTTTCTTTTATTGTAGCAAATGCAAGCGAAAGCTCCAAATCTTTGTGGCTTATATCTTCGCTTTTCTTTTCAAATATAATTGATAACCCACATACAAGATTGTTAAGACAATCGCAGCGATAATTAATGGCTTAATGTAAGGTCCTGCGATTTCGTCAATCGTTTCCCAGTTATCTTTGAGCTTCATGCCCAAGTAGACATAGAGAATAGAATATGGAATTAGTGCTAGACCTGTGTAGAGTGTAAACTTACCTAGCGGCATTTTGGCCATACCGCCGGGAAGGGATATCGCATGCCGGACAATAGGAATGAATCTAGCTGTGAAGATCATGCCTGTCCCATAGCGGTTAAACCACGACTCGGCAACATCAATATGATGCTTGCTGATAAGTAAATATTTGCCGTACTTCTCAAGGAAGGGTCTGCCTCCGTAGCGTCCGATCCAATAGAGCACCACTTGTGCTAAGGTACCGCCGATTACTGCGCAAATAATAGCGCCTAAAAAATTAATTTCGCCTTTAGACACCAGATAGCCAGCGTAAGCCAAAAGCAGTTCGTTAGGGATAACTTCCAGCATTAATCCGAGGAAAATCCCCCAATACCCAAGCCCTTCCAAATAAAGCAGTACATTGTGAATCAACTCACTCATCCATGAAACCTCTCTCCACTTAGAATATCCGTTTCTAGTCTATAAAACATTCTATCACAGACGGGCTCCTATCAACCAGTTTCACGCTCTTTTTGCGTTAAAAAGTAGGATATAATGTGCTCCTTGCAAGCTTGTACGGGTGCACTTAAGTCTTTACCAGTGCGATGAATGAGCCCATGCTCTAGCAGAATTGTTTTCTCCAATTGCAGTCTCAACAATTTGCCTGATTGAAGCTCTTCCTGAACGGATGTTAACGGCATTAAGGAAAGACCCATTCCAAACATCATGGTCTGTTTAATCATTTCCGTGCTGTCGAACTCCATGGCTGTAAAGGTGGCTAACCCTTTGTCTGCTAAGACCTGAGAGGCCATCGATTGGTAAATGCAGCGGCTTCCAAAACCGATTACCTTGGTATCCGCTATCGCTTCCCAACCATCGTTCTCCATCCGACTTACCAATGCAGGAGCCCCTACCCATACCAATTCATCTTGGATAAGAGGTATAAAAGTAAGATTGTTAGCTTTCGGGTCGCGTGGAACAATACCAAGGTCAACGCGGTACGCAGACACTTCTTGGATAATATCGCGTTGAAAGCCGGTTTCCAGCTGCAATTGAATCTGAGGATACTGTTCAAAAATAGTAGGCAGCAGCTGCGGGAAATGCGGTACGCAAAAGGATTCAAGCGCTCGGAGCCGCACCACGCCTTTGGGTTCATGCAAGCCAGTTAATTTATCTTGAAGGGATTCACCAAGCTGTAGGTATCGATACGCATAAGGGGCAACTTCTCGGCCCGCGTCAGTTAATTCTACGCCTCGGGGCAAACGCTTAAACAAAGCTTGACCCAATGTTTGCTCAAGCTGATGAATATGCATCGTAACCGTAGATTGCACGTATCCGAGCTTAAGGGCTGCCTTGCTGAAGCTTTTCTCCTCCATCACCGTGATGAAGGTTTTCATGCTGCGCCCGTCCATATGTTCAAGCATTGTCCGCCACCCCTACCTATCGGATTATCGAATATCTACTATCACAATCATTCATTATTCAAATGATTCAACTCATGATACCATGAGAATTAATAATGGAAAAGAGGTGTACACAAGCAATGAATAGCCCTGCATCATTCCCCAAAGTATTCACTCTGCTCATCCCCGGAATCGGCGGCTTTCTCGCCATTCTGATTTGCAGCTTACTCGGCGATTTCGCCCGAGTCGCGCTGCTTATGGCGCCCTTCGGCGCTTCCTGCGTCATCGCCTTCGCGCTCCCGCAGAGCCCGCTCGCGCAGCCCCGCAGCCTCGTCGGCGGCCACCTGCTGAGCACGCTCGTCGGGCTCTGCGCGCTCTCCGCCTTCGGCGTCCACGCGTGGAGCCTTGCCCTTGCCGTTGGCGCCGCCATCACGCTTATGCAGCTGACGCGCACGCTGCATCCGCCGGCCGGCGCCGACCCGCTGCTCGTGATGCTCACGGGCGCGGGCTGGGGCTTCTTGCTCACGCCGGTGCTGCTCGGCGCCGCGGTGCTCGTGCTGGTTGCCCTCGTTTATCACCGGGCAACCCGAACCCATTACCCCACAGCATGGTGGTAATTAGAACCCTCACTTGAACAGAGGCTTGAACTGTTCATCAGATCATAATCATGCGCTGACAAGCCTCCGCATAAGATGTACAAGAACCTTGTACAGGAGGCGGACCAACCATGTCCCGAGTATGGATTGTTAAACGTAAGCATCTCTATCTGGCAGCCGCTGCTCTGCTGCTGCTCCTCTCCGGCTTGCTGTATATGAACCGTGGGAGCATCGTTCCAACGGCGGCCGACCCGACTGCGGAAAGAACGATTCACATGGTTGTCGGAGAGTTTAAATCAACCACGGCAGACGGTAAAACAATCGAAGCCTATCGATGGGATCCAGGCACTGTCGTTGTCCAAAAGGGCGAGAGAATCAAACTTAGTATCTATGGCGTGAACGGTCAGAGCCACCCTTTTCTCATCGAAGGGCTAAATATTAGCGGTGAAGTCAAGAAAGGGAAAGAAACCGTTGTACATTTTACAGCCAATCAGGAAGGGACTTACCGCCTTATCTGCTTAACGCACACGGATATTGCCCATAGCGGTCCGATGATCGGCTATATCGTGGTGGATTAGCCGCTTTTCTGACGAAAACCTTATCTGCTCTCAGGTCTCCTAACTCCCTCGTGGGATTTTGATATCTGGAGTAGCAATAAGGTTTTTTTTCGTTTACACTGTTGCAAAGTTCAATGATTTTAATGAAGAAGGTGTTTTAGTTTTGAAAACTCATATTCTAGTTGTCGATGACGATGCTCACATTCGGGAATTGCTCCGTTTCTTATTTTCAAAGGAAGGCTATGCGGTGTTTGAAGCAAGTGACGGAGAACAAGCGTCTAGGTTGATGGAAACCGAGCAAATTCATTTGGCGGTTGTCGATGTCATGATGCCGCTGCGCGATGGCCTGGAGCTATGTTCGGAAATCCGCGAGCATTATGATATTCCTGTCCTTCTTTTAACAGCCAAAGGAGAAATCGAAGATAAAGAGAAAGGTTTTCTGTCAGGGACTGATGACTATATGGTTAAACCCTTTGAGCCCAAGGAATTGTTGTTCCGAGCGAGAGCTTTACTGCGCCGTTACCAGCTTGTCTCCTCCGAGGTGATTACCTTGAACCAAACGATCATCAACCGCAAAAGCTATGAAGTGATCGCCAGAGGCCAAATACTTCTGCTTCCCCTTAAAGAATTTCAGCTATTGGCCCAATTAGCCAGTCATCCAGGACGCATATTCACGCGGGAACAGCTGATTCAAATGCTCTGGGGAACAGACTATGAAGGCGACAGCCGTACTATTGATGTCCATATCAAGCGTTTACGCGAACGCTTTGTTGAGATGACCGATGATTTCGTCATTACAACTGTACGAGGACTTGGGTATAAGCTTGAGGTGACCGAACGGTGAAGACACTATATACACGCATCGTTGTTACCTTTATTGTCATTGCGATGGTCAGCAGTATGCTCGCCCTGCTCCTCTCGAATGGCTATTATTCGGTCAAATTAAGAGGCGAAAATGAAGATCAGCTTTGGAAGATCACAACGGAGATCCGTACCTTGTATGAACAAGTGCCTGATCTGGAGCCGGCAATTTATTTTACTCATATCGCCAATATGGGATTTCAACTTTATGCCGTTAACGATCGGTTGGAAGGAACCTTCTACGGGACTCCGTTCAAACATACCCAGATGGATCCGGAACAGATTAGGCTTGTCTTAGCCGGAGAACCGTATCGAGGCGTTTTGCAAGAGCGTCATTTTCTCATGGTGACCGGATTCTTTGAAAATAGCCTGCAAAATAGCATAGGCGTCCCTATTCAATTAAAGGGAAAACCTTATGCGCTATTCGTGCGGCCTAATCTGACGCAGCAAATTGGCGGCGTTCGAATCCTCATGGCCTTTCTGTTAGGGCTTACGTTTCTTTTTAGCATCCTCTTTATTATTATTTTCTCGCAATATATTGTTAAGCCTGTCAAAAAGTTAACCGATGCAACGAAACGGATCGTCAAAGGAAATTTTGAAAGTGCCATGGACGTTTCCCGGCAAGATGAGATTGGAGAGTTGGCCAGAGACTTCACCTACATGGCCCAATCCCTCAAACAGCTGGATAACATGCGTCAGGAGTTCGTGGGCAACGTCTCCCATGAAATTCAGTCTCCTTTAACATCCATACAAGGCTTCGCTCAGTCGATTCTGGACAAGGAAACCTCTGAGGAAGAGAAAGAACGGTATCTTCATATCATTTTAGAAGAAAGCAAGCGGTTGTCCTCACTCAGTAAGCAGCTGCTAACGCTAGCCTCTTTAGACAAAGAAAGCCATGTCATTAAGCGAAGCGTCTATCGACTTGATGAGCAAATTCGCCAGATTCTGATTGTCACCGAGTGGGAATGGACTGAGAAAGAGCTAGAGATCGAACTTGAACTGCCGGAAATAGAAATCTCTGCGGACGCCCAACTGCTCCATCAAGTTTGGCTGAATTTCATCACGAACAGCATCAAGTTTTCGCTGCCTGGGGATACGTTGCGGATTGTGATTCAAAAGCTGCAGACGGAGATCCTCATTCTGATCAGCGATACAGGGATTGGGATACCGGAAGCTGAGCTGCCGCATATCTTTGATCGCTTCTATAAAGCAGATAAGGCAAGAAACCGTGCCCGTTCCGGCAGCGGCTTGGGATTATCGATTGCACAGAAAATTATCCGGCTCCACCAGGGAAGCATTGATGTGCAGAGCGAAGTCGATAAAGGCACTACGTTCACAGTGCGCCTGCCACGATTGTAATCGAACATTCATCGTCCGTTCATATTCCTTTCCTACAATTCTAACGAGAATAAGGAGAGGAGATACGAACACAATGAATCGTTTTTTACCACAGTTAGCTCGTTTTGTTAGCAGCTCCAAAGGAGTCAAAATCGTTTTGATCAGTTGGCTAGCTGCTATTATCTTATTAAGCGCAATTGCGCCATCCTCAAAGGAAGTTGCAAAAAGCGGAGAAGGCAGCATCCATGAAAATACGCTATCCGCGACAGCTCAGCAAATTTTGAAAGAAGACTATCCATCTCAAGATGGCTTAACAGCCCTTCTTGTCTTCCATGGACAGAACGCAATAACAGATGTAGAACGCAGAAATATCGAAAAAATAAGTGAATGGCTTAGCTCCGATCAGAAGCCGCCCTTGGTTACGCGCGCCGTACCTTTCCATCAACTACCCAAACCACAACAGGATTCCTTATTTTCCGAGGATCAAACAACACTCCTGCTGACCGTCTCATTGCAAAAGGATTTGGAATCCGGGCAAGTCTATGAAACTCTTGAGCAAATTCGACATACTGCAGATCAGATTGGCCTGGGGGCTGTCGGGCTTGAAATCACAGGGCCTGCCGGCATCTCTTCCGATACAATCATGCTTTTCAAGAAAGCTGACTTCGTCTTAATGCTAGCAACGGTTGTTTTGATTTTAGTCATTTTGATCATCATTTATCGTTCGCCTCTGCTCGCCCTGCTGCCTTTAGTTATTGCCGGCATGGTGTATCAAGTTGTGGACCGAATCCTCGGATTGGCGGGTAAAATGGGCTGGTTCTTCGTCGAGAAGCAATCCCTTTCCATCATGATGATTCTGCTTTTCGCGGTGCTAACCGATTATTGCTTATTTATCGTTGCTCGTTACCGGTCCGAATTAAGGAAAACAGACTCCAAATACGACGCGATGTCTACTGCTTTCTCGAAAGTAGCTGAACCTATCCTATTCAGCGGCGGGACGGTCTTTATCGCCATGCTCACTTTGTTCGCTGCCATTTTCAAACCTTACCATCACTTTGCGCCTGTGTTTTCAGTTGCCATGATCATCATCCTGCTAGGTGGATTGACCCTAATCCCTGCCGTATTTGCACTTGTTGGACGCAAAGCCTTCTGGCCCCTGATTCCAAAGAGGGAGATGACACTTTCTGAAGTGAAACAGAAGGGATTCTGGGCAAAAATTAGTGCTTTTATAACAAAAAAACCTGCTTTCACAGCCGTCCTTTTATTAATAGTATTAATTATTCCCTCATTTACTACGTTAAGCATGAACTATTCATTTAACTTAATGAAGTCCTTTCCTAACGATATTTCGTCGCGACAAGGCTTCGAGCTTCTACAGCAGCGCTTCCCGCAAGGTCAATTAGCCCCGGTTACGGTCCTCTTGAAGTCGGAGAAAGAGATCGTTTTGGATACCGCTTTTATCGATAAGGCTAGTTTATTGGTTAATGCCATGAAAGAAAGAAACGGGATCAGCGGCATCACACCTGAAATCAATCAGGATTTGCTGACTCCGGGTAGCCCAACTGCCCTAACGATTCTCTCTAAGCAAAAACATACCATCAAACTCCAGATGACGTTGAAGCAAAACCCATACGATCAGGAAGCACTGGATTTGATTAACCAAATGCGTGCGGATAGTGAACAATTACTCCGAGACAGCGGATTCGATCCTGCTCAGTTTTCCCTTCATTATGCAGGCCAAACGGCTGATCAACTGGATGTCCGATTTATGAATAAACGTGATACACTCGTCCTATTTTCGCTAATTACCGCATTTATTACTCTCATGCTTATTTGGCAGGCCCGATCTATCCGATTGGCTCTCACAATGATCGCAACCATGCTGTTATCCTATGCGGCAACTATGGGGCTAGTATGGAGTGTCTTCCATTACGGATTTGGCTATGATGCTTTTAGCTATCGATTGCCTGTCTACACGTTCGTCTTTCTCATCGCGTTAGGAGTCGATTACAACATTGTATTGGTCTCTCGGATTAAAGAGGAAGCTCAGAACTATGTGTGGAAGGAAGCAGTCGGTCGCGGCGTCGCTTTGACAGGCGGGGTCATCTCTTCTGCTGGTATTGTCCTTGCAGCTACCTTCAGTGTGCTGATGACACAACCGCTTCAAGAATTGATGCTGTTCGGTTTCGCCATAGCTGCCGGGATTTTAATCGATACCTTCCTCGTTCGCGGCATGCTGCTTCCAGCACTGATGACTTACCTGGGACCAAAAGGACCAGACACCAAGCTCCAACAAAATAAGGCAGTAAATCTATAATCCTCTACCCAAATGGGCGGCTTAGGTTCCTGTCCCCAGTGGCTCTGCGCCCTCTCCATGCATACAAATAGCATAGAGGGAGTGTGGATACAGTCATGATCAATAACAAGCCGAGTGAAAAACATAAGCAGCAGTTCCCCAGTGCACGTGGGATTCGGAGGGCTTGCAGCAAGGAATTATACCGAACCGTTAAGCGCTTGAAAGTATGGATTTCCCCCGAGCAGATTAGGGCTGCTGAGGAGCTCTATGTGAAAAAGGTGATGGTGAATCTCCCATTCATCATGGAGAACGGCAGCAACCGCAAAGCGCTTTCCGACTGGTTCGACGAAAACGTAGGGCCAGAAATGGCCCCGCTTTGGAATGTGGAGCTTGAAGCATTAAACCATGCGTTTCGTGACGCATTCGGTGGTTAAAGCAAAGAAGGCCATGGGTATGTTAGACATACGCCACGACCTTCTTTTTCAAATGAACATTTTAGTGATATTCAGGCAGCCATTTGCCGTGTGCTTCAATTAACTCATCACACATCGCAACAATATCGTCCATCGACAGCTCTGCTGATGTATGTGGATCCAGCATAGCCGCGTGATAAATATGCTCGCGTTTACGTGTGATAGCTGCTTCAATCGTCAGCAGCTGCGTATTGATATTCGTACGGTTAAGCGCCGCTAGCTGCGGAGGCAGATCTCCCACGTAAGTAGGTGTAACACCGTTACGATCTACTAAACAAGGAACTTCAACGCATGCTTCGCGTGGTAAGTTCGTAATTAAACCAGTATTCATCACGTTACCGCCGATTTTGAACGGAATATCGGTCTCAATTGCTTCGAAAATGTATGAAGCATACTCATGGGAACGATTATGTGTCAAATTCGCATCATTTACCAGATCTTCGCGCATTTGTTTCCATCTGCTAATTTGCTCGATGCAGCGGCGTGGATACTCGTCAAGCGGAATATTGA
This sequence comes from Paenibacillus sp. J31P190, assembly GCF_059692075.1. Lineage (NCBI taxonomy): Bacteria > Bacillati > Bacillota > Bacilli > Caryophanales > Paenibacillaceae > Paenibacillus > Paenibacillus sp. J31P190. The sequence continues at coordinate 145,368 of NZ_JCAUAS010000011.1, forward strand.
AGCGGTCTACAAGCTCTGGATAATTGCGTTTGATGAAATACGGATGGTACTCTGCGTTATGCTCGGACGACTCCGTAATATAATGGCCGAATTTCAGCATCATTTCAAAGCGAACCATGTCTTTATGCTTTTCCTTCTGCTTCTCCGCAGCCCGCTTCTTAATCTCTGGATAAAGGTCAACGCCATCCTTAGTTACTTCAAGCAGCCATGCCATGTGGTTAATACCGGCAATTTTGGCTTTAACGCCTTCCTTTTCCAAGCCTAAACTTTTGAAAAGCTCCGGAATACACGCTTGTACACTGTGACATAAGCCAACTGTGCGAACACCGCCATATGTGTTCATGACATTGGTTAATACCGCCATCGGATTCGTATAGTTGAGGAACAAGGCATCTGGACATACCTCGCGAATATCCGCTGCGAAATCCAGCATCACAGGGATCGTACGCAGATTTCGGAAAATACCGCCGATACCGACCGTGTCGGCAATCGTTTGACGCAAGCCGTACTTTTTAGGGATTTCAAAATCGGTTATTGTACATGGATCATAGCCACCTACTTGGATAGCATTCACCACATATTTAGCTCCGCTTAGTGCTTCTTTACGGTCTGTATATGCTTTTATAACCGATGTACTTCCGCTAGTTTTTTTGATGTTATTCAGCATGTTGGTTGAATCCTGCAGACGTTCGTGATCAATATCAAAGAGAGCGATTTCAAAGCCTTGCAGCGCAGGTGTGTGCAAACAATCACCAAGTACATTTTTCGCAAAAACCGTACTTCCAGCACCTAAAAAAGTAATCTTGGACATGTGTGAATCTCCTCCAATGTATGGTCTTATTTCTTATCCTCACTATAGCGCAGGACAACTCCCAAATACATGGATTGAATGAACTCCTATATGGACATTTGTAGTTTATTGATGTACCCTAGAAACAAAAACTAAAAAGAGGCTTCTATGAATCAGGATCATTCCTATTTCGCCATTCATATCAATCCACTCCATAGCACCAATGAATTATCCGTACTTTTCAGTGGAGAAGGCAAGCCTATTCCTCTTCATAAAATGGGACCTGCCGTGCATGATTATTACCTTATCCATACCGTGCAAGCGGGAGAAGGCACGTTCGAGATGCATAACCGCACTTACCAATGCTCCGCCGGAGACACCTTCGTTATTTATCCCGGAGAGTTATTCAGCTATATAGCGGACAGCCATCATCCCTGGCACTATACGTGGGTCGCCTTTACAGGTCGCTCAGCAGAAACCTTGCTTTCGCAAATCGGCGTTTCACCCCATCAGGCCGTCATTTCGGGGAGTAACCCCCGCTCCATACGTCATTATTACCGCCATATTCGCTCCAGCTTTCAGCAGTCTGAGACTCCTGTGCTTGAGGATATGGAATCCGCTGCATGGCTTCGCCTCTTAATCCGGGAACTCGGGCGCATGAATAGCCACCTGATTGACGTTAAACCAACGAGTGAAACCGATATCGAGCGTCAGGTTGGACAAGCCATTCGATACTTAGAATTACAATACACACAGACAGTCTCTATCGAGGAACTCGCACACAACCTAGGTTATCACCGTACGTATTTATGTAAAATGTTCAAACAATCTACGGGCTTAGCCCCTATGCAGTATCTGTTAAAAGTTCGCATGGAACGGGCAAAACAACTGTTAGAGACGTCCATGACCATTGACCAAGTGGCCGCTTCTGTCGGATTTAACGATGCCCTCTATTTTTCCAAACAATTTCGTAAATGGTATGGAGCAGCACCTTCGGTTTATCGTAAGGAACATAAAGTCTAATAGGTCTTCTCTATGAATTATCATCTATATGGAAAAGAAAGCCTCCGATCCCTCAATTTTCGTTTGGGATCGGAGGCTTCTTTATTAGAGGGCGTTAATAACTAATGCGCTCAATGTAATAGGACCAATAACAACAGCTGTTAAACCTGCAGTCAAAGACTCAATAGATAACGTGTAGCCATGAGATCCTGCTGGTGGGTTCACATCGATTGCTTGAATTGTCGGAACATAGTATTTCTCAAAGCCAGATTCAACACCAATTCGTGCATAGTAAATAACTTGACCATCGCGGAAAATTCGTAATAATACACTTCCTGTACCTAAATCTCCTCTTAATCCAACTGTTGCTTTCAATTCTACAACTTGAGGATGTGTGGCTGGGACATTCACTCTGACTTCCGCAAGTCCTACTCCTGCCGGAGTTAATGGGACAGGAATTTGCACCCCATCTGTAACTGGCGTAACTGTAAGACCAAAGTAATCTTCAATATGGGTTGTCATGCTTTTTTCATCTCCTTTTCTTGTAAGATAATATATTGTATGAAGTTGGTAGTTTAATAGATTGGACAAAATAATCATCTTTGAAATTATCCGCATAAAAAAACTGCTGACAAGGACGAATCCTTATCAGCAGTTTTTTCGTATGATTAAATTTCAATATCAACAATCAAACTATCTTCTCTACCTACTTCTCTAATATATGCAGCAACTGCTTGGTGCTCCGGATTTGGACCGTATGCCTCAAGCGCTGCTCTATCCTCAAAACGTACAGATAAAACAACCTGGTAGCCTTTGTTCTTCTCTGAGAAGTTAATGCCTGCTTGAATATCTACGATGCCTGTTAGATGTTCTTTTAACGCTTTAAATCTATCAACGACTTCTTGGAGCTGCTCCTGCGTCGTTGTTTCACCGAATTTAACTAGTACAATATGATCGATCATGATATAAAACCTACTTTCCCTAAAAATGTCTTTGTACGTTTATGATGACGTTCGAATAAGCTCGGAAATCGAGATTAACGTCTTTAATCATATCAGGAAGGCGTGTACACGTCGATATGGAGCTTCTATTTCGAAGCAAGCTCAGCAATCTGAGCTGACAGTAGCACATGTGGACCTATCTGGCCTGACTTTGCGGATTTAATTAATCCCGTGGCGATCGTTTTCGCATGGATGGGCCGATAAGTCCGAAGTCCACCGATCATAAGCGGGGAAATGGCTCGCGCTACCACACTCCCCCATTTCTCACCCCTTCGAGTCTCATCTCGATCACCTAGAAGGAGTGAAGGACGAAGCATGTAAAGCGCACGCAGCTTAAGCTCTCTGAGGCCCTCCTCCACTTCTCCCTTTACCCGATTGTAGAAAATCGAGGATGTTCGGTTCGCTCCCATCGCAGTCACAATGGCAAATGCATCTGCCTTACCCGCACTAGCGATTTGACCCAATTTCAAAGGGTACGCCAAGTCTACTTTCCGAAACTGCTCTTGCGATCCTGCCTTTTTAATCGTCGTACCCAGCGTGCAAAACACATGCGCATGTTCCATGTCAGACTGTTCAATAACAGCCTCTAAATTGTTAAAATCGGTTACAATTTGAAGCAATTTCTCACTTCCGCTGAGATGGCTAATTTGCATATTTTTACGAACCAGTGCAATCACTTTCGTGTATGCTTGATCTTCTAAAAGCAGCTTGATCAGCTCACGGCCAACTAATCCGGTACCACCTGCTACAATGGCCGTCATTCCCATATTAGTCCTCCTAATTAAACTTCCCAATCGTTTCTCAGCTTCTCATAGAGCTGGGCTAAATATGCGGCAGGATCCAGTGTAAATCCTAGATCATGGCCTAACTTCTTAGCAAAATGTTGAGCAATCGGTATGGCTAACTCCTGTAGTCTTACATTGTGCATCGTCGGTATTTGCTCAACCCAAGCTTGCAAAAGCTGCCAATCTACCGCAGTGACCTCTTGTCTTTTGGCTTCCTCTATCTCAACAGTGAGTATGGGGAAATTCTTTTTGGAGATTGCCTTGTCGATATGTTTTCGACGTTTCATTCGCTCAAAACGAGCTTCAATCACAACAATGGTTCCGGCAACCATATCACCGATGCGCTTATCTTTTGAACTAAAGATGATGCTAACAGCACCTAGGAAGTAGAAAGTTGGCATCATATCCAGCAAACGAAACAAGTTGCGAATCAAGACCGATAATAAGGTTGCAGACTGTCCGTTATTTTGGAGCACGCGAAGTCCTAGGATTCTTTTCCCTGGCGTTTGCCCTCCCATGAAGGCTTCCGTGCAAACGAAATAGCCTAAGTTCACTACAATCCAAAGAATGATGGCAATCGCGATCAAATAATCTGCAAGGGCAGGCAGCCAGTCACCCGAATATAACCTGCTCATCAAAATAGCGAATAAGAATAAAAGGCCATTCATCACAAGCAAAATCAAACAATCAAGTAGATGCGCTATCGCTCTGCTGCCAATGCCTGCGGTTTGGAATTGCAATTGCACCTGCTCAGGTGTAACGATGGTTAGTTCTTTATCCAGAGACTCGTTCATAGCATCTCCCTATGATTTCAAAATTATGGTAACGAATGTCATTGATATGCTAAAATGAACAAGCAAAACTCGGAGATAATGCTTACGATGCAAGTTTTGCTAAAGCAAAACTCTTAGGAGGTCCCCTCATGAATATCTCGCGCTTTATTCGAGAACATAAATCGCAATGGACAGAGCTCGAGCAGCTGCTGATTCAGCTTAGTAAACGGAAGAGCAGTTTGCAAGCCAGCCATGTGAATCGATTCACTGAACTTTACAAAGTCGCATCCGCTCATCTTGCTACCTTACAAACTCACATGCCTACGGATGAGACAACCCTATATTTGAATCATCTCGTATCTCAAGCCCATAATGCGATGTATAAAGAAAATAACAAAAGCAGTAAACAGATGAAGGAGTTTTTCCTTCACTATTTTCCATCGCTAATACGCGTGAGAAGTCTTTTTGTGGGCTTTGCCCTTTTCTTATTTTTGCTTGGTGGGCTGTTGGGTTTCCTATCCGTATGGAACGATCCGTTAAATCTGTCCATGATCATGCCTGGGGCAATGGCCGACAGTATTGACCCTTCCAAAACAGCCGATCCACGCGGCGACCTGCATTCCCCACTCGTATCCACAGCCATCATGACGAACAACATTCGGGTCGCTGTTCTCGCCTTCATAAGCGGTGTAACGCTTGGGATCGGAACCATCTATTTAATGATAAGCAACGGACTTATTGTAGGAGCTTTGGCTGCGGTCTTTATGCAATCTGGGAAAAGCTATGTATTCTGGGCCTACATATTGCCGCATGGCATTATTGAGCTTACCGCTATTTTCATCGCAGGCGGCGCCGGCTTATATATGGGCTATCGATTCTTCGTTCCAGGACCCTATCCGCGCAAGCTGCGTTTTCTAGAGTCGGCCAAGGAATCTGCCCAGCTCCTGATCGGCACTATTCCTTTATTCATCATTGCAGGGATTATTGAAGGTTATATTACACCGTCCACGATGTCCCTTGAGGTTAAATATCTCATAGCCGGAGTGACTTTATTGTTACTCGGACTCTATTACGGATATGGCATAAGCAAAACAGCTAAACAAAAACAATTAATGCTATAAACGATCTCGTGATTTCAAATCCAAATACGCATTAACAGCACTAAGCGTCAGCTGGTCGGCAGGGACATCCATCACTGGAATGCTTCGGCCGGCCATTTTATTTACATAGGCATAACGGTCTGTCGTAAATTGGTGGGCAATACTTTGCCGATAAGCCTGGCGGCTGTCTTCGGCACGAATACGCACCCATTGATGAAGAAGCGGATCCTGCAAGGACAAGAGCAGCACATGGTGACTTCTGCGCAACCGCTGCACATAAGGCAGCAGCTCTTGATCATACAGATAACTTTCCATATCGGAAAATAGTACGACAAGCGAGCGTTTTTTCAAAAAACGCAGCACATGAGAGAAGGCGATCTGTGTGTTAGATTCCACGAAATCCGTACGCAGATCATAAACAGCCCTCGTCAACTCCTGAAGATGGGAAAGCCCTTTTCCAGCTGGCACGTACACGTTCACTTGGCTTGCATAAGCAATTAACGCAACTTGATCCCCTTGTTTAAGGACTACGGCAGCAAGTGTTAATGCAGCTTCCAGTGTCCGATCAAGCTTCACTTGTCCCTCAAGCTCGATAGCCATTTGCCGGCCACAGTCCAATACTAGGGTCACGATCTTCCCTTTTTCCGGCTGAAAAAGATTCGTCATCAGCTTCGTCGTGCGAGCAGACGCTTTCCAATTAATATGCCTAATGTCGTCGCCTTGCACATAATCACGGATATAGTGAAATTCGGAGCCGCTGCGCTGTTTTTTGAATAGACGCTGGCCTTCTAGTATTAATGCATCCTGTACAGCGCCTAGTACACCTCGTACCTGAGATAAATCAGGATAGATATCAATCTTATCTACTTGTTTCAATCGCACTTGCTTCTTCCAAAGACCCATGCCTCCGAAGTAACGCAAATATACGTGTTCGAAGACGTATTCCCCTCTTTCGAGAGCCAACGTTGTATAAAAGAAAGAGGCTGAGGTTCCTCGGAACACACCGCTCATATGATTGCGGACCATACTGAATGTTTGGGGCAAATGATCCATTAATTCAACATGAACAGACGGCTGTTCCTCGGATTCAAGCTCAAGACTCACCTCAAAGCTCTTTCTGACATCCATCTGCTCCGGAAGTTGACGCCGGATTCCCCAACTGCTGCGTTTAGGAAGCAGCAAAAGATCTACGCCACTAAGCACGCAAAGCAGGGCATTCCAGCTCCAGAATACAGGTAGGGCGGCATCAAATACGGAAGCTATTAAGGTGACTACAGCACCTGCGAGTACGAGTAAAATGAATCGGTTCGTTGGCAGAATAAAATCCTGAAGCAGGAATTTATCGAGGAACCGGAATAGAGCCGAGCGTCTCTTGGATGATGTGGTCACTTGTTCCGCCCTCCAATTCCGCTTGCGGTGTTAACAGCAGTCTATGCCGCAGTGCAGGTCGCGCTACAAGCTTAATATCGTCAGGCGTCACATACGTTCGCCCATCCAGTAAAGCCCAAGCTTTACTTGCCATCAGCAAGGCAATTCCTGCCCGGGGACTTGCTCCCAGCTGTACGCGTTTGGACTCGCGGGTTTTGCGAATAATTGTGGCAATATAGGTGTATAAGGATTCCTCCACGACAACATCAAAAAGCCGGCGCTGCAGCTCGGTGATGCGTTCTGGGGTCAGAATGGCCGCGAGTGACTCCTCTTGAAGCTGCTCAAATGGTACGTGGCGGCGAAGAATTTCTACTTCCGCTTCTTCACCAGGATAATCAAGCACTAGCTTAAACAAAAAGCGATCGAGCTGCGCTTCCGGAAGTGGATAGGTACCTTCGTATTCAACGGGATTTTGGGTGGCTACGACAAAGAACGGATTGGGCAGCTTATATGTGTTCCCCTGAATTGTGACTTGGCGCTCTTCCATCGCTTCTAACAGAGCCGCTTGTGTCTTCGGTCCGGAACGGTTAATTTCATCGGCTAACAGAACATTTGTAAAAATAGGACCTTGAATCGTAGTAAATGAATGATCCTGCATATGATAAATGACGCTGCCCGTAATATCACCGGGCATTAGGTCTGGCGTAAATTGAATACGGCGGTAGTCGCCGCCTAATAATTCCGCAAGGGTGCGCGCCATCTTGGTCTTTCCGAGACCTGGCACACCTTCAAGCAGTACATGACCCCCTGCCAATAGGGCGGTTACGAGCAGCCTTATATTCAGCTTTTGGCCGAACAAGCGCTGCTCCATCGATTGGATTAATTCATTCATTGCGCTCACTCCTTCTCCAAGTAGGCGATCATCTCGCCCATCTCCCGCGTTCGCTGCACGAACGCTTGGGTGCTCACGCCCCGCTGCTTCGCAGCGCGGGGCCCGGCAGAGCCGCTGCTAGCAAGCGGCTCCTCCAGCAGGCGCGCGAGCTGCGCCGCCTGCGCCTCAGACATCCGGCCGCGCGCAGCTTCCGCGGCCTGCAAAGCACTTGCGCCGGGGCTAAGCCCCCAGCGCTGATGCAGCAGCTGCCGCAGGAACAGCTGCTGGTGCGCAAGCGCCTCGTGCTGGTAGCCGAGGCGCTCGTACCAAGCGGCGACGGCGTGCACGCCTTCGTCGCCGCGGCGAACCGTCCACGCCCGCGGCGTGTAGACGGGGCCAAAGCGCTTGCCGCGCAGCCAGAGCCACAGCAGCAGCGCGAGACCAAGCTGCACGCTGGCGAGCACGAGCCACGCGGGATAGACGGCGAGCAGTCCGGGCTTCGTCCCGAAGCCGTGATGGGTCTCATCGACCCACACGGCGTCCCAGGACTTCGCGAACAGCGGCCAGATCAATTCGAAATGGGACTCCTGATCAATCGTCCCATTCTGCATCCAGTTCGGGGTCAGCACCACGGTGATGATGCCCGAACCTTCTTCTATACGGCTGGCGAGCACGCCATGTTCATCTTCGAACAGCACCCGCCCGTTTCCACCGGGCTTAATCCGGTACGGTGTATCCACCCGCCCCGTCAGTTGCCCCTCTGCTGTCGTATAATCCGTCGAGACCCTAATCGTCGAGACAGATGCACTTTCTTTTGAACTCTCTTCTATACTGTCTTTCGTACTGTCTTTCGTACTGTCTTTCGTACTTTCTTTCGTTCTGTCCTTAGTACTGTCTTTCGCACTGTCCTTCGTACTCTCTTTCGCACTCTCTTCTGTACCTTCTTTCGTACTGTCTCTCGTACTGTCCTTCGTACTTTCTTTCGTTCTCGTACTCTTTTCCGTACTTCCCGTCCCAATTTCCCCCGCCAACACAGTCGCCCAAGGCTCCCACCCTTCGGGATTGCGATCAAACAGAACCACATCATTACCCTTCCGAACCCAGTCCAGAAGCTCCTCGCGATCGGCCTCTGTTACACCAAACGGCTGTGTGGCAACCAAAAGCATCTTTTCACCATTCGGCAGGTTTTTCCAGCTCAATCTCCATTCCTTTACTGCCTTCTGCTTCGTACTCAGCAGCTCTTTCCAAGCTTTCGTGCCGTCAATATCTGCTGAGAAGGACAGATAAGGAGGTTGATCTGGAAGCTTTGGCTTCACTAACCAGTAGCCTAATGCGAGAAATAGCAGGATACTGAGTGCTAGTCCCACATGCAGCTTATTCAGCCCTCTCATGTGCAGCCCCCTCCTCCCTGCCGATAACACGGGCAACCTGTGCATACATGGAAGTGAACTGCTCTTCTGTTACAACTTCCTTGCCGTACCAAATACGCTCAAACAAAAGCGAGCTATCATGGAACAAAGGGACTAGGGAAGAAGCTGAACTTCCCAGCTCCTGCGCATACTCCCAGTTCGTCTTCCATTTCTCCACACGAATCATACGTTTAGCTTCCATAAAGAACAGAAGCGACAGAAAGACAGCGCGTACACCCTCTCGTAAGTACCCTGCTCCCCTCATCTCCGCTGCTTGCTGCCAATAGAAGCGATAAGAACGGCTTATTTCCCCTTCAGGCAAGTAAGCGTCAGAGCGGATTCTCTTTTGCCAAATCATTTGCTTCACGAACCAATAAATCGCAAATGCAGCAATTCCAAGAAGTGTAACGACAACACCAATCGTCAGCCAGTCCGTTACCGAATCAGAAACTTGAAAATCTGGCAGCCAGCTCCGGATTTTACGAAAAAGCGGCTTCAACCATGCCCAAAACGAACTATTCTCTTTGATCTCATAAGCCGAGTATTCGCTTTGATTTAAGATTTGCTTTAAATGCTCTTTATCCTCTTGCAAAGAAGTCTCTAAAGCTGCATCAATCATTCTTTTTATCCAAGTCTATCGGACGAAGATCTTCAAAAGTATCAAACGGCTCCAGTTCTTCCGCTGATTCAGTTGGAGAAGTTTGTATGGTACTTTCTATCAACGATTCAAGTCCCAGCCCCTCATTACGAACCTTGAGATCGAAGAAGCTAACCGCATAAGGCAGAAACCATAAGGACATGACCAAGATTGAAATTAAACTTTGTAATAACTGGGCGCCAAGTCCTAAACCAAAAATTGCAGCAATAATCAATTGAATGACGAGCAGGAAAAGATACAAAATGAGCGTAAGTACGAAGTACATCAGAAATAAACGCCAGAAGCTTTTGCGGGTCAATTTCCAACTGCGGCCTAGACCAACAGACTCTTCATCAAGCGAGACGAAAGGTAAATAATAACACCAGCGAATGAACAAATAGGAAAAGGTGAAGATGGCTCCAAGACCAAGGATGACGAAGAAGATAATCGTTAGTGCCACTGCCCCCCCGCCAAAACCTCCTACCGAACTGGATAAGTTTCCTCCTATCGCAAAGACGATAGCAAAAATGGCAATAATAACAATGAGACCTATGTATAATCCGAACATGATAAGGCCATACAAAAACGTACTTCCTGCTAATGGCCAAAATCGACGGAACGATTTGAACAATAGCCCCCCAACTCCCGGTGTTTCTTCGCCGAAGAGGCTCGCTTTAACCAAATGTAAGACAGAAGCTACCGAAGCTGGCATAAGACCAAGAATCATGATTGGTACTAAAACCAATACAAAGAGGAGTGTCTTCCCTAAGTCTTTTGGCGTCGGATTATTTTGCAGGAAAGAACCTGATCCCAGCAAATCTTGCATGGATGCTCCACTGCGAATCTGATCTAGAATGGATGAAGACGTACTTGCCGTCTCTTGATACGTAAGCAAATGCTGCAGCAAGTAAAATGGACCATACAAGATCAGCATGATAATTGTCAATGTCACAAAATGCTTACGATACAACTGGAAACTGCGATCTAAGATTCTTCCAATTCCCATTGGTCTTAATGATGCGTTTTGCATGGTAAACCCCCTAAATGTTGGTAATTCAAATACTCTCTGACTATTATACACCAAACCCTCCAATTCCTGACCATCAAATTCTACACAAAAAAACTAGATCAATACCCATCATCGATCTAGTTCTACTCTGTTTCTTCCACCCGATTTCGCGCGATAGAGGGCATGATCTGCTCTGGAAACCATATCTTCAAGCACCATCGTACCGAACTCCAGTGTAGGAGAATATTCTGCTATGCCTATGCTAGCTGTAAGATGTACGGTTACCTGCTCATCCAAATAGGGTTCTTCCATGATTTGTATTCTCAGATCCTCTGCCAAGCTTACACTTTCTTGTGCATTTTTACGCAGAGCAAGCAGGATAAACTCTTCGCCTCCATAGCGTGCAACAATCGTATCTGTTCCCGAATGCCGCTGTAGTATAGAAGCAACGTGATGTAGGACGCGATCACCCACCAAATGCCCATAGCTATCATTGATTTTCTTAAAATGGTCAATATCAAGCATCATGACGGAACACATTTTCCCAGCACCAATACAGGCTTGAAGCTGTTTATTGCCTTCTTGCATCATATAACGGCGATTATGAATCTCTGTCAATTGATCTACCAATGCGGAATGCTCCAATAAAGAAATATTCGCTTTGAGCTTGTTAGACATGAGGTTGAATGTATTGACCAACTGTCGTAATTCAATCGGAGCCATTCGAATTTTATCCGCATCAATCTGGTAATCATAGTTCCCGTTCTGAATGATTTTGGTACCGCGAAGCAAGTATCGAATCGGCCTCTCCATTCTAGATGCAATCGTAACGGCAGCACCGATACTGAGAATAAGTGCAATAAATGCAATGATAATAATCGCAATGCTTAATTGATTTAATTTCTGAAACACTTCTCTCTGTGTGATCTCACCTACGACAATCCAGCTTTTTCCCGTAGACCATTTGTACTGACCATATACCCTTTCACCGCGAAATCCGATGTAAGAATCATTTGAAATGCTCCCTGTCTTGGCTCTTTGCACAATTTCAGTTTTCATCGGGACATCGACGAATTCTCCGCTTTTTCTTATATCACTTGAGGCAGTGACAATATACCCATCCGAATCCAACACATAGACTTCCCCTGTTTCACCAAAACTTAGCTGCTTCATTAAACCATTCAGCATTTCCAGTGTGACTATTCCCAGCACAGCACCTTTGAAATCATTATGGTCGCCAAGCACGGGGGCTGAGAACGTTATGATGGGTTTTCCAGCATCTTTGGATATAATAACGCCAGAGATAAAGCTTTTCTTCTCAAGCGCTTGTTTAAAATACTCCCTATCTCCAACATAATACGAAATAGCTGGATCTGCCTCCGAACGAATATACCCGTCTTTCTCCACGTAAGTTATCGACAAGAACTCAGAATTCACACGTGAATAATCTTGAAATTCTCTTTTCAACTCGCCTATTTCATGAAATTTTGCATGGTCGGATACGGCGAAGCGTTTAATTGTATCCAGTTTTTCCTTATTCCATCTTTCGATATATAGACTTTGCAAGGTGATGACTTGCTTTAACTGATTCTCAGCTTCATCTAAGCGATCTTTCTTCTCTATAAAATAAAAAGGGACAATAATTGAAAACGTTAGTGTCACTATGACAACAACGATCCATAATTGAAACCTCATTTTTATCGTTTGATTAGTAAAATAAGAAAACATGGGTCTCATTAAGATGTTTGCTCCTCTTCATCCCTTATTTCATCATTATACCCTTATATTAGGACAAGAACAGACAATTTTCTCCTTTTTTTTAACATAAAAAAGCTCTTATCCGAATTGATTTGAGCTTCAGTTCCGAGCTTCCGTGCATTGAAAAGCATGCTTTTTTCGCTTATGCTAATTTGTAAGCAGAAATGAGGTCATTTTCCCTATGAAAATTATTGTACTTACCGAAAAACCAAGCGTAGCCAAAGAAATTGCCCGCGTCCTTGGCTGCAACCAAAAGCAAAAACACCATTACGAAGGTGCCAAATATGTCGTTACTTGGGCACTTGGCCATCTCGTTACCCTTGCCGAGCCCGATGATTACGATCCTAAGTACAAAACCTGGAACCTGGAAGATCTCCCCATCATCCCTGATCGCATGAAGCTTAAGGTGATGAAGGAAACATCGCAGCAGTACCGTGCGATCGAGCAGCTCAGCCGCCGGGGTGACCTTGCAGAGCTGGTCATTGCCACGGATGCGGGGCGCGAAGGCGAGCTCGTCGCGCGCTGGATTATGGAGCTGATCCGCTGGAAGAAGCCGTTCAAACGGCTTTGGATCTCGTCGCAGACGGATCAGGCAATTCGCGAAGGCTTCGCGCAGCTGAAGCCGGGCACGGACTACAACCGGCTGTATCAAGCAGCCGTCTGCCGTTCCGAGGCCGATTGGCTGATCGGCCTGAATGTGACCCGCGCGCTGACCAGCAAGTTCGGCGCGTCCTTGTCGGCTGGGCGTGTGCAGACGCCTACGCTGGCTATGATGATCAACCGCGAGGCGGAAATCAGGGATTTCCGGTCCGTCGACTATTGGTTAATCGAAGCCGATCTGGGCTCTTTCCGCGCGGTGTGGCGAGACCCCAAAACAGGCGATACGCGCATTTTTGACCGCGAGCGCGCAGATGCCTTAAAAGCGAAGCTGCAGGGCCAGAGCGGCAAAATCCTGCACGTGCAAAAAACCGAGAAGCAGATTCCGCATCCGCTTGCTTATGACCTAACTGAATTGCAGCGCGATGCCAACCGCAAATTTGGCTTTTCAGCCAAGCAGACTTCGAATGTGCTGCAAAGATTATATGAGCAGTACAAGTTGGTCACCTATCCGCGTACCGATTCACGCTACTTGACCTCGGACATGGTGCCGACCCTGCTTGGCAGACTCAAGGGCGCAGCTATTGGCCCCTATGCTGCGCTTGCGGCTCCTTTTATACGCAAACCATTAACAATTACGAAACGCATTGTCGACGATACCAAGGTAAGCGACCACCATGCGATTATTCCAACCGGTGAAGCCATCTCGCTCGCCACCTTAAGCGCTGATGAACGCCGGCTCTATGATCTCATTTTGCGGAGATTCCTAGCCTTGTTCTGCGGTCCCTGCCGCTATGATGAAACCAAGCTGACTGTGGAAATAGCCGGAGAGAAGCTGTATGCATCAGGTAAAGTGGTTAAAGAAGCAGGTTGGAAAGACGTGTACGGAGCCACTGATTTCACTGATCCCGATCGGGAAGAAGCCGAGTCTGATGAAGACTCTGCCCAGCTGCTGCCCCAAGCTGCCGAAAGAGACGCCGTAACCGTACGTAACGCCCGTCAATTAAGCCGTCAGACGAAACCGCCGGCTAGATACAACGAGGCCTCCTTGCTTTCTCAAATGGAAAAATGGGGCCTTGGCACACCCGCTACACGCGCTGACATTATTGAAAAGCTTGTGTCTTCCGACACCATTGAGCGCCAAGGCTCATTACTCGTTCCGACTGGCAAAGGCACTCAGCTCATAGAACTCGCTTCGGAGGAGCTGCGTTCTCCTGAGCTTACAGCCCGCTGGGAGCTGGAGCTAGAACGCATTTCCAAAGGCAAAGGCAGTATGGAGCAATTCCTAAGCGGCATTCGCAAAAAAGCAGCCGAGCTGGTAGATGAGGTCAAGAAAAGCTCTGCCGCCTATAAACCGCATAACTTAACGGGCAGCAAATGCCCGGATTGCGGGGAATTTCTTCAAGAGGTAAAGGGAAAACGAGGCCGTTATCTCGTTTGCTCCAGCCGCGAATGCTCCTATAAGCGCGAAGCTGACGGACAACTGACCAACCACCGATGCCCGCAGTGTCACAAGAAAATGGAAATCCACACCGGCAAATCCGGCAAGTATTTCCAATGCCGTCCTTGCAACGTCGTGGAGAAAATAGACAACGAATCAACCGGCGGTGGCCGTCGCGCCTCTGCCAAAGCGAACCGTCAGCTAATCGAGAAGTTTTCCGATCAAACCCAGCTGGGCAACTCGCTTGCTGACAAATTGATGGCTGCGCTGCAGCAGAAGAAAGACGAATAGCGTGCGTGTAACCAATGAGGTATCTACCTTGAAGATGGTTACTCGTAACCATGAGGACTTCCGCCAATAAGGGGAGGTCCTTTTAGTCACCGCTGTTCTTTACGGAACGACAAGCCGCTAAAGTGGATGAAATGAGCGAAAAATTGAAGTAGCGGAACGTGAGAGCGTTATTCCTTGAAATTTGAGCTATTCGAAGCTAATTACAACGAAATAGCGTCTCTACGTTCCTCATTTGCTTGAATTAGATCATATTGCACGTAAATAACGTCTCTACGTTCCCTTTAGTGGAAGCCTATCATTCTACCATTAGTAGATGGATGCTGTATCCATGAAGAGGCTGCCCCTCTAATGTATTTATCATTTCTAGGACAGCCCCATAAACCTCCATATAGGCGAAAATGATGATTAGCTGCACTTGCTGCAGGATAGATTACCCAGCCTCTCCCTCTCCAAACAAAAAAACCAAGCGAGACTGGCGTCATCGCTTGGTTTAACTTTCTTAACTACTCACAGCTACTGTTCCTTTTACCGCTAGTTGAAGCTGCTCCAAACTCGTAATTCCCAAACTAATGAGCGCTTCTCCCGCTTCCATGTGGACATTCGCTAGCATATGCATACTTGTATTGGGGACAAGTGATTTTCGGAATTCATGAAACAAGACTGCGTTGTACGTTTTAAGAACTGTCATGAATTCTACCGTTGGAGGGATAAATGAACGGATTTCGGAAGCTTTCCAGAAAAAATCCCTTACTAACATGATATCTGCACCCGTACGCGTCAATTTTCGAATCATTGCAAAAAATTCATCAATCAATATCTGTTTATCCGGCCTCATGTGACCATCCTCCAGTTTAACGTCTTCTCGATCAAAACCGTCTACTTGAAGGATATCATAAATGGTACTTTTGATCTACCTATATAGTTTAATATACCTATGTTTATTGAAATTTTTTCTCTTTTGGCAGCAACTTATGCCTGTAAGAGAGAAACATATCCAGTACAAAAAACACCACACCCAAATTAATGGCTAAGTCAGCCAAATTCATCACACCATGGCCAGAGCGAAACACGATGAAATCGGTCACTTTGCCAAATAATAATCGTTCGATTCCATTCCCGATAGCCCCGCCTACGAAAAATGCGGCACCACACTCTTTGAAGAATCCTTGAATGCTTCCTTTTTTCCGGTAATACAAAATAACTGCAATAATCACAACAGCAAGAATTCCTAAATAACGAGCTGAGCCCTGCAGCGAACTGCCTGCTGCTCCACTATTTTGATAATGCGTAAACGAAATGATGTCTTTATAAAACGGCATCGATTCGCCTACTTTTAGGATAGACCGAATCCATACCTTCGTAATTTGATCCATGGCTGTCACGACCAATATGATGAGATAAAATAACATCAGACGCCTCCTCCAGAAAATATCACTTCATAGATCTATTTTACATGATGACACCGCTCGACTGCGAATGTTGCAACAGCACTTACAAAAAGCAAACACAAATAACTACCTCAGACTCAGTCTGTGATAGCTATTTGCTCCCTCTTTTACCATCCTATCAGGTTAAGGACAGAAGTGTTTTTAGCAGCTCTCCCGGAGAGTTTACCAAGTAATCAGGCTTTCCACTGAGCAGTAAATGCTGAGAATCATAGCCCCATGTAACAGCAACTATGGGAACGCCTAGTTTCCTGCAAGCCTCGATATCCCTTAATTCATCTCCAACATAGACCATCCGCGAGGGGGGAGTCCCCCATTGTTTCATCACTTTGCGAATGGAATGATGCTTGCCAAATATATGCTTAGCCGAAATGATTTCCTTGAATGCGCCATCCAGCTTATTATTTTTAAGAATCTGACGAATATTCACCTCGGAATTGGAAGAGAGTATGGAGCTTTTCATCCCTTGTGAGGAAATTCTAGCAATAACCTCTTTCATCCCAGGTACAATGTGCAGCGTACGAATATTGTTCTGATAGAGCTGTCTTCCAGCCGTTACTAGCTTGGGAATTTGGAGTACCGGAACACCTAAGCGATCCACCCGCTCAGTGATCGAAAGTGATCTCAGAAGCGCGAGATCTTGATCGCGAATCCTGCGAAATTGATACTGCACGGCCATTTCATTATAAAGCTTAACAAGCAATGCTCTAGAATCGACCAGTGTCCCATCAAAATCAAAGAGGATGTGTTTTACCATTCTGTTGAATATAGAAATAAGGCCGGACCCTCGGGCGGCACTTGGCGGATTTGATTATGAATAAACTCCTCAAGCGGGTCTAGAGCGATATGAGGATTGCTAACGACACGTACATCTTCCCATACACAGGATACACCCGTTCCATGGTCATCAGCATCACCGGCAAACATTTTACATCCCGTGCAAAATTGCTCTTTCTGTTGATCGTCAAGCTTCACAATTTTATTACGAAGACAGCAGTAAATTTCATTCTCTGTATTACATACATTAACATGGGTGATTAGAGCCATTGACTGTCAACTCCTTGCGGCACTTTTTGTGTGTAATAGTAAGTTTATAGCGCTACTATTAAGTGTATGACAGTTTTTTGTAAACGGAATAAAATTTTTTATCTAACAAACTGCCTATATTTGTTACAATAAGAAAAAACTACGATTCTCTTGGAGGAGCTCTCATGCAAAACTGGATGCATTATGCCATTCCTTTCCTATTCATTGGCTTTTTTATTTACCGAAGAGTGAAGCGCACGATTGGTTTTCAAAAGTTATCCCCGGGCAGACTTAAATTCCGCCTCACTCTTTTTAGTATCCTCGGGGCCATCATTTTCCTGCTAGGCTTTGTTCATCCCATCCATTTCATTGGCTATGTAATCGGCCTAGCGGCAGGTATCGCACTCGGACTCACCGCTATTCGCCATACCCTTTTCGAACATCGTCCAGACGGATGGTACTATCGCACTCATTTATGGGTCGAAATTACGGTTCTGGTGCTATTTCTTGGCCGGATCGTCTATCGCTTGGCCTTTATCAGTCTTTCAACCAACTCGACAAACATGAATCCGGTAGATCCAACTCAATTTACCAAAGACCCACTGACCGCAGGTGTCTTCTTCATCATCGTGTCTTACTACATCTTATTTTTCAGCTATCTCCTTCGCGAAGAGGCCAAATTGGGTCCAGCTCCTTTAGTCTCAGATGATTCAAGTGATCTTGCGAGTTCACAAGCTAATGTTAATGTGGTTAAGTAATAACTTCAAAAGAAAACAAAGAGCAGTCCAAAACTAGAAAATCTAGCTTTGGACTGCTTTTGTATGATTAATGGAGAAAATGGAATAATAAGGACTTAACATAAACAAAGGAGTTCGAAATCCCTTGGTTGCGATTTTATACTCGGTTTTATGGTTGCTAGCAGCTATTCGGTTTGCGGACCGAAAGTGGGAGAAGTACTACCCAACACTCCTCTTTGCTGCGTTGAGTAATAGTCTCTATGAGTTGATCTGTTATCAATATCAACTTTGGCAAATGGAGCCGAATGGTCTTCCTATTGCAACGATTCCAATCCTATTGCTTATTCTGATTGGCATGCCTGTATCGACTTGGGTATACCTATCGAACTACCCGCAAAATCGTAAACTCCTTTCCCAGGCTTATTACATCATCTTTTTCACCGGTATTTTTGTTTTGCTTGAATTTGTATCTGTGAAATGCGGATCAATCACGTATCATAACGGTTGGAACCTGCTTTGGTCGTCACTTTTCGATATGATCATGTTTATCATGCTGCGTATTCATTATCGCAAACCGGTATTCGGTTTGCTCATGTCGGTACCCTATACCGGATTATTGATGATTATTTTTCATGTCGGTTTTGATAAAATGAAATGAACCTCGCCCTCCGGTCTTAAGATTCCCTAGAAACAAAATAAGCTCTCACCCAAAAGGTGAAGAGCTTATTCCCATTGTTGTGTTATATATTCAGCGCAGCTTGCTTCGAAGAGCTGACACCTTTGAATTTAATAAAACTAATGATCCGCCAAGTCGCGATGTAGCCAAAGGTCACCAGGTTGCACATAAAGCTAAGTGTGCTTGGATCGATTGATTTTATAGTCGCAATTGCGAGGAAACGCAGTGCAAAGATCACGATCAGCAGTACAAAAACCGTTTTGTTACGCTTAATAAACGTGCTGCCATTGTCTCGAACTTCAAAGTTGGTCGTCAAGATAAGCGGAATCGAAACAATCATACCAATCAACAAAGCAACGATGACTTGCTCTTCACGAATATGCAGCGATGGATCGAACAATTGCATAAGTGAAGTAGAAATGTATAGGATAGGCAACAGTAACGTTACTCCTGATTTTTTTAGCGGCTTACGCATGCCACTTAATTGTCCACGCAAGATAAAAAAGAAAATCAAAGCCGAAATCATCATCGATACTGTTGAATTCATAGTAATGAACACTCCCTTAAAGGATTTTATAGTCTTATTATCACCTTTTAGAGAGTGTTTCAAAAGTGAATCAAGTCACCGGATCGAGGTGACAATTGTCATATTCGTTATTCGACCCTAGGAGCTCATACCATTCTGAATTGTTTATTGTTCATAATTTCTTCTATGACCTGTTCCAAATCTTTTACGCTTTTTTTACTTGTATCAAGTATTTACGCAACGAATCCTTTTTTGTGAAGAAGTATCTAGTTTTAATTGCCATATATCTGGTGCGGTACATATGGCTCTTCTAGGCTCGTAATTTCTTTGGAATCCAGCTTCACCGACAACGCAGCAACTGCATCCTCCAGATGATTAAGCTTTGTTGCGCCAACGATCGGCGCCGTTACCTGCTCCTTTTGCAGTACCCACGCAAGCGCGATTTGTGCGCGAGGAATGCCCCGCTTAGCGGCAACTTCGGCAACTCTCTCCACGATCTTGCGGTCGGCGTCTACCATTGCAGCAACTAGTCTTTGTCCGGCTTCGTCTATCTCTGATCGGGCACTCTTTTCATCCCAATCTCGGGTTAACCGACCTTTAGCAAGCGGACTCCATGGAATGACACCGATTCCCTCTGAGCGGCACAGCGGCAGCATCTCCCTCTCTTCTTCCCTATACAGTAAATTCAATAAATTCTGCATGGAGACAAACCGGGTCCAACCGTTGCGTTCGGCGACATGCTGCGCTTTCAAGAACTGCCAAGCATACATCGAGGATGCTCCTATATACCTTGCCTTGCCTGCCTTTACTACGTCATGGAGTGCCTCCATCGTCTCTTCTATAGGCGTAGTGTTATCGAAGCGGTGGATCTGGTATAAATCGACGTAATCCGTACCCAACCGTCTTAGGCTGTTATCAATTTCGCTGATGATTGCCTTGCGGGAAAGTCCCGCACCATTCGGACCCGGACGCATGCGGAAGTATACTTTTGTCGCAATGACAACCTCATCACGACGGGCGAATTCCTTCAATGCACGTCCGACAATTTCCTCGCTTGTTCCGTCAGAGTATACATTCGCAGTATCGAAGAAGTTAATGCCTAATTCTAGCGCTTTTTTTATGAATGGCCTGCTTTCCTCTTCATTCAGCGACCATGGAGCGATTCCGCGTTCGGGTACCCCATAACTCATACAACCAAGGCATATTCGTGAAACATCTAAACCGGTGCGGCCAAGTTTTACATACTCCATATAATCAATACACTCCTAAGTTTTAATATTTTTTTCACTAGTAAAAGAATGCAAGCCGCAGCGGAGCTGCGTTAATTGGCTTCGGAGGGAAGAGAACCGGTGTTCAGAGGACGAAGCCCATTGTTTTTCAACAAACGTTTTACAAAGAAAGTAAACAGCAACAAGGAAAACGAGACCGACACGGCGCTGACCGTAAACACTAGCTGGTAGCTCGTATACTGAGAGACCCAGCCTAGCATGATCGCACCTAGCCCGATGCCAAGGTCAGTAGAAGTCAAGAGAGAAGCCGTGGCAACCCCTTTACGGTCCGGGTGCGCAAGACGTATCGTTGCCGCTTGAAGAGCCGGATTCACGGAACCGAAACCGATACCGTACAGAACCGCCGAAACGAGCACGCCGAACAATCCGGTCGAAAAGCTCAAGGTAATCAAAGCCGAAATCGTAATCACAAGGGCAGGTACAATGACAAACGTCTCGCCGTGCCGGTCCGAAAGTTTTCCCGCAATGGGACGGATCAGGGCAAGCGTTGCGGCATAGGCCAGAAAGAACGCGCCGGGATTGACCTTGATCGAATTAGCGAACAGTGGGACAAAGGTGGTAATGCCGCCATAAGCGATAGCATGAAAAAAGCCCGATGCCGTGACTGGCAAGACCGATTTTTCAAAAAAATCGATTCTCCTTGTACCAGATTTCGGCCGGAAAGGCATTTTTGCACCAAACGTCAAGAGCAGCGCTGCGGCAGAGAGGACGACGGCGAATAGAAACAAAGCGTGGTACGACAGGTTCTGTGTAACCCAGATACCGAATATCGGGCCGACCGCCATCGCCATCGTCGTGGCCGTGCCAAACCACCCCAAGCCTTCTCCGCGGCGGGCCGATGGGATCATATCGCCAATCGCCGTGTAAACGGCGGTTGTGGAAACGGCCCAGCTCATCCCGTGCAATATTCTGAGCCCCATCAAAACGACGATTCCGCCGATCCAGTCATACATATACATCGCCAAGGTGAAGAGCAGCAGCCCCCAGATGATAAACGGACGCCTGCCAAACCGGTCCAGCAGCACGCCGACAATCGGCCGAAAAATAACGGCAGACAGCATAAACGCGCCCGCCGCCAGACCAACCTGCGCTTCGTTGCCGCCCATCTGTTTGATGAACAGCGGCAGCGTCGGATACAGCGAATAAAATCCTGTGAATAGGAAAAACATCCCTACCGTCATGAAAATAAACGGCTTCGTCCATATGCGTTCCACCTTCATTCCTCCTCAAGTTCTATCAAGAACTCTTGTGTGTTAAATGACGTAACCTAATTATGCAATAAATGAAAAAAAGACCGTTATCTCATTTGTCTTAAATGATTGCCTAATCCTCTCACTATCACTAACGCTTTAGACGTATATGCTTTATAATTGAAAAAGATAAAAAAACTACGAGGAGGAGCTTATGTCTGAGGAAATAATAAAACAGCAGAATGAGCTTGCCAAACTGATTGAGCGTCACTCGGGACATGACGGAGTTTACCTGACTGCTATCCCATCTTTATTTTTTATTCACAACTCTAAAGTGACTGAGCCCGTCTACAGAGTTTACAAGCCTTCCTTATGTTTTATAGCTCAAGGTTCAAAAGAGATATTGCTGGCACAGGAGCGTTTTGAGTATGGTCCTGCTGACTACCTTATTTCATCCATGAACTTGCCGGTGATCGGCCAAGTCATAAAAGCCTCTCTTGACGTTCCGTATTTGAGTTTCAAACTTGAATTTACACAAAGTCAAATTTTAGAGGTTTTAAATAACTCCGAAATTCAAATCGCCCCGAAAGAAAATGCTAAGCGAGCTATGTTTGTCGGTCAGATAGAGTTGCCTATACTAGATGCGATAATCAGATTAGCTCGTTTGCTAGACAATCCTAAAGACATTCCGTTCCTTGCTCCCGTCTACACAAGGGAAATTCTATACAGGCTTCTGCAAGGGCAGTATGGAGTTGCGCTTGCGCAAATCGCAATGGAAGGAAGCAGCACCTATCGAATCAGGGACGCTATCGAACAAATTATCAATGACTGTGATAAGCCTTTGCGAATTGAAGAGCTTGCAGAAATAGCTAATATGAGTATTTCTTCATTTCATAGACACTTCAAAGAGGTAACAGCTATGAGCCCAATTCAGTTTCAAAAACAATTACGATTGCAGGAAGCTCGGCGCCTATTATTATCCGAGTCAGCGGATGCCGCTGATGTCGCATTCCGGGTAGGCTATGAAAGTGCATCCCAATTCAGCCGCGAATATTCTCGTATGTTTGGTTCTCCTCCCAGAGCAGACATAAAGCGTCTGAAGGAAAAATATGACCGAGGACTAAACGTAAGATGATCCAAATGCCATACGATGTAGTGATCATTTCTTGCGTTTTCCATCTTGATCGCTGTAACGTATACTTTTAATAAAAAATCAAAACAAGGTGTGATGACATGTCTCCCCGTACAAAGAAACAGAACGAGTTTATTCGTGAGCAACGTAAGCAAGAGATTTTACATGCGGCCGTTCACGTCTATGTGGCAAAGGGCTATTCGGCTACGACATTGAGCGATGTTGCAGATCAGGCGGGTCTTGCACATGGTCTGGTATATTACTACTTCAAGAATAAAAAGATGCTTTTTCGGGAGCTTTACGAAACCATGATGGACCAGTCCCTTCACTACACAACCGTGTATTTTGAACAGGATTCACCCGTGCTCGCGCAATTCAAAAGCTATGCCATGCTCATCTGTGAGCGTGTGATCAAAGATCCACAGACCCAGCGTTTTTATATGCGAATCAGCCTGGATCTGCATCATCTATATGAGCCCGGAGAATTGTCGCCCTTTGAATGGATGAAGAGCTTTATCAAGCCAATGGTCCAAGCGATTGACAAAGGAATTGGGCATGGTGTCATCCGTCAGGGAGACGTGAACCTTATGGCCATGCAATATTGGGGAGCTATTTCACAAGGAATGAGTTATCTGGATCAGCTGCTTCAAGATCTTGCCGCTCAGGGCTTGGAGGAGGCGGAAATTAACAGCCTAATGGGGGAAAAATTCCAACAGATCGCCGAATCGGCAATTTCGTTATTCAAGCCGGATTAAATATACAATTTATGGTTGACTGAGTTCTCAATCAAAAATATAATGAACTCAAGGAGCGTGATCATTTGCCAACAATTTACAAGGAGATTTTGATTGATGCCTCGCCGGAGCAGGTATGGGACGCGGTGAGCGACGTAGGTGCTGTCCATCATCGACTGGTACCCGGCTATACCGAAGATACCCTTATGGACGGTCACGAAAGAACACTCATCCTGCCAAATGGCGGCATGGTCCGCGAGTTCATCGTATCCGTTGATGAAAAGGAACGTCGAATGGCTTACGCGGTACAAGAAGGACTCATGCCGCTGCTGCATCATCATGCATCCTTCCATGTCTTTCCCCATGGCGAAAGCGGCGCCAAGCTCGTCTGGATAACCGACTTCCTTCCTGAGCAACTCACTGCTGAGATTCAAGCACGTGTAAATCGCGGAGCAGAGGTTATGAAAGAGACTATCGAGGCCGAAACAAAGGGAGGAAACTGATGAGAATTCTGGTCATTGCAGCTCATCCGAAAGTCGAACAATCACGTGTAAATAAACGCTGGTTGGCGGAATTGCGTGGATATCCCGATCAAATTACAGTTCAAGAATTATATAAGGCATACCCCGATTATGAAATCAACGTGGAGAATGAACAAGACCTCATCGCCAGGCACGAGCGCATCGTATTTCAATTTCCAATCCAATGGTACAGTATGCCGTCTTTACTCAAGCAATGGCTCGATGACGTGTTTACGACATCCTGGCTTTTCGGAGCCGGCGGTAAAGCCGTTGCGGGGAAAGAATTAGTCCTTGCCATGTCGATTGGAGGCGATGAATCGTCCTACCAGTCGGGTGGCTTAATTGGTTATACAATCAGCGAACTGATCCGACCCTTTCAAGCGTTTGCCAATCAAATCGGCATGACTTTCCTACCGCATTATAAATTTTATGGTGCGGTCAAGGCGAAGGATGACCAAATCGAAAATAGTGCCTTACTTTATGTGAAACACATCTCCTCTCCCGATCTCAACCCCATGATCGTTCGAAAACGTATGCTCGACGAAATGAGTAAGGCTAGTTCAAATCCCTTATGATTTTCGAGTCATCTTAAATTCAAAAAGCGCGATGCTAAAATGACATCGCGCTTTTTATGCTGTTTCTATATCCAAAGATTTAACTAGAGACTAACTCTTTTTGGTTTAAACCAAGCGTCTCTGCTGTTGAAGTATGAATTTCGTGCAGAAGCTCTGGGTTTTCCATTAGAGACACGCCATAAGAAGGAATCATTTCTTTAATTTTCGGTTCCCACTCTTTCACATGTTGCGGGAAGCATTTTTTAATTACCTCAAGCATAACGTGAACAGCCGTAGAAGCACCTGGGGAAGCACCTAGTAATGCTGCAATCGAGCCATCAGCGGCACTAATAACTTCCGTTCCAAATTGAAGCGTACCTTTGCCGCCAGCTTCCGTATCTTTGATAACTTGTACACGTTGGCCCGCTGCTACTGAATCCCAATCCTCGCTTTTGGCGTTCGGGATAAACTCTCGTAACTCTTCCATGCGCTTTTCTTTCGATAACATGACTTGCTCGATCAGGTATTTTGTCAATGACATGTTTTTTGCGCCTGCCGACAACATCGTTACGAGATTATTCGGTTTTACGGAAGTTACCAAATCAAACATGGAGCCGGTTTTTAAAAACTTTGGTGAGAAGCCCGCAAACGGTCCAAATAGCAACGATTTTTTATTGTCGATAAATCTTGTGTCAAGATGCGGAACAGACATTGGAGGAGCTCCAACTTTTGCTTTGCCGTATACTTTTGCGTGATGCTGCGCAATAACATCCGGATTATTACATACCATAAATATTCCGCTTACCGGGAATCCTCCAATATGTTTTCCTTCAGGAATACCGGATTTTTGCAGTAAATGCAGGCTTCCTCCCCCGCCTCCGATAAAGACGAATTTTGCAGTGTGCCGTTCGACGTTGCCGCTGTCGTTTCGTACTTTCAACTCCCACGAGCCGTCACTAGTACGTTTCATATTATCAACGCTATGTTTGTATTTGATATCGACGTTTTTACGCTTTAAGTGGTCAAACAAAATGCGTGTTAAAGCACCAAAGTTGACATCTGTTCCAGAGTCAATTTTTGTTGCCGCTATAGGTTCACTCGATGGACGATCTTGTATAATAAGCGGAATCCATTCCATTAGTTTTGCAGGGTCATCGGAAAATTCCATCCCTTGAAACAGAGGATTATTTGACATCGCCTCAAAACGTTTCTTTAAAAACGTTACATTTTCTTCCCCTTGTACCATACTCATATGAGGCAATGGCATGATAAAGTCATGCGGATTACGTATCAGCTTGCTGTTTACAAGATAAGACCAAAACTGCATGGAAAGCTGAAACTGTTCATTAATTTTGATAGCTTTCCTAATATCTATAGATCCGTCTGGTTTTTCGACAGTGTAATTAAGCTCGCACAGTGCCGCATGCCCTGTTCCTGCATTATTCCATTCGTTAGTGCTTTCCTCTCCTGCATTTTCGAGCTTCTCAAACACTGTAATTTCCCATTCCGGTACTAATTCTTTCAGAAGTGTCCCTAAAGTCGCACTCATGATTCCGGCACCAATTAAGATGACATCTGTTTTAGTTTCTCCGTTGCTCATTTTTACCATCCTTATACCCTAAAATTTGCAGAAAGGATGTAGGCGCTCCTGCTTAGGCGTCATACCAAACCAAGGCGCGAACTAGTCACACACCTTTTCTGTTTCAATTATAACCATATCATAGTATTATCTGATAATTATAAGCTATTTAAAAGCTGGTGAAAAGTGAGAAATCCGTCCACAAGGCCCAATGAACACAAAAAAACCAAGACCTTAACCCAGCTTTTGCATGGATTAAGGTTTTGGTTAGCTCAACACAACTTGCATCATCTCGCGGGCGCCACTCAACTAATCTTCAATTAATGATATTTCTCTTTCATGAATCCCATTTTCCCATTACTGAAAACCAATGATTGGGTGAGGGACATACGGTTCTTCCAGCGACGCGACTTCTTCCGTTGTTAATTTAATTGAAAGAGCAGCTACCGCATCTTCAAGATGAGAGACTTTTGTTGCACCGATAATTGGAGCTGTTACCGGTTCTTTCTGCAGCAACCAGGCAAGTGCGATTTGAACGCGGGGAACGCCATGTTTTTCTGCGATTGCCGCAACCCGCTCCACGACCAATCGATCGGTATTTGCAGTCGCATCGTATTTCGCTTTTGCAATTTGATCGGTTTCAGAACGATGTGTTGTTTCCTGCATATCACGCGTCAATCTTCCTCCTGCAAGCGGGCTATATGGAATCACACCGATTTTTTCAGCCCTACAAAGCGGCAGCATCTCCCTTTCCTCTTCGCGGTATATGAGGTTCAAATGATTCTGCATCGATACGAATCGGGTCCATCCATTTTTCTCAGCTACATGTAAGGCCTTCAGAAACTGCCATGCGTACATGGCTGAAGCACCAATGTATCTTGCCTTCCCAGCCTTCACCACATCATGCAAGGCTTCCATCGTCTCTTCGATGGGCGTACTGTAATCCCAGCGGTGAATTTGGTACAGATCCACATAATCTGTTCCCAGTCTCTTAAGACTCTTATCAATTTCACTCATGATTGACTTTCGGGAAAGTCCGGCACCGTTTGGACCTTCATGCATGCGCCCATGTACCTTCGTTGCGAGCACAATTTCATCTCGGTTAGCATAATCCTTTAGAGCCCGCCCAACAATTTCCTCGCTTGTCCCGTCGGAATATACGTTCGCCGTATCAAAAAAATTGACACCTATCTCCAAAGCTTTTTTAATGATTGGACGACTGCGTTCTTCATCAAGTACCCACTGATGGATCCACCGCCCTGCTTCACCAAAGCCCATACAGCCAAGACAAATACGGGATACATCCAAGCCTGTATTTCCAAGTTTCACATATTCCATTTGTTTGTACACTCCTTTTTCTTATCATATAAGAAGTCTCGCCCTGCACTCTTTATTGCCCTTCTGAAACCACTCTCAAATGAAAAGTACCTGTCAGTTCTTTTTCCTTTGACATTTTGATAGCTCCTTCTCATTATTTACTGGTCGTAATAAACAAACATTAAGTCAATAATAATTCTTGATATATTAATGGACACGTGTCTATAATTATAAGCAAATATAGAACATCTGCAATTGCTAAATGAGCGTGATTTGTTAAGAAATGAACAGCTACTTAATAATTGTTAATTATTTACGAAAGCTTGGTGACCGCCAGTTGGCTAAAGTGGATCGAAGGATACTCAAAACGCAGGAAGCGTTAAAAAAAGCTGTTATTGAATTAATGTCAGAGAAAAATTTTGATGACATTACGATACAGGATCTTTCCGACAGGGCGAATGTAAGCCGCGGGACCATCTATCTTCATTATTTGGATAAATTTGATCTGCTGGATAAACTCATTGAAGAACATATAAACGTTCTAAGGGAAATGTGCAGAACGGCATCCGAATTGGATTTTATCGAAGCGACTCTGATGTGGACCGAATACTTTGAGCGTAATTATTCATTCTTTTCAATGATGTTAGCGAGTAAGGGTGCCCCTTATTTTCGCGGTCGGTTTCTTGACTTACTTATCGAAGAATTAACGAATGAGGTCGATGTGACCAAAGGTAAGAACGAGAGGTTAAATGAAGATCTTCTAGTTAGGTTTGTTGCATCTGCTTATGTAGGGGTAGTGGAATGGTGGTTTACTAATGGAAAGCCTGTCACCCATCATGTTTTGGCAGAACAACTGGGGACATTGTTAGATAGAAATGTGTAATCAGTATCTAGCCCAAGCACCGTATTGGTACTTGAGCTTTTTTCGTTTCTTGTTCCGTGGAATACTCAATAACAAGTTCACTTTTCCCTCACACTCAGAATAACCCCAACAATAATAACTATACCACCGATCAAATCAAATATATGCAAGACTTCATGTAGGAATACGGTTGAGAATAACACGCCAAAAAGAGGAACGAGGTTCATCAGCGCCATTGCAGTACCAGAGCTGAGGTTGCGCAGTCCGTAATTATAAAGCATAAAAGCTGTTACAGAGCAGAAAACCCCAAGATAGAGCAGCACCCAGAGCGACTCTACGCTAGGCACCTGCCATCTTGACCGCTCTATCAGTGCAAGCGGAATGAATGCAAGCGTCCCTGCAATCGTCTGGTAAAACGAAACGGTTACCATGGAATAGTTTTTGACAACTTTGCGTGTGGTAAAGTTATATGCTGCAAACACAACGCCCGCCAGAATTAGAATTAGGTTACCCGTCAGCTGTCCTGAACTCTCCCCCGAACTGCCGCCCGAAATCTGATACACTCCGAGAACGGCCATCACAATCCCAAGCCCCTTCACCCAGGAAATTTTTATGCGAAAAAAAATAAACTCAAGCAGCGCTGTTATGGCCGGGTAAGAAGCGACGATCAGCGCGGCGCTGGATGCCGTTGTCAGCTCAAGCCCTATATTCTCCAGCGCAAAGTAAAGAGTCGTTCCCAATATTCCGCTCAGCGCCATCAATCCCATATCCTTCGGTGCAGGCCTTATAAATTCTTTTCTAGACAGCATAATCGCTCCTAAAATGACGGAAGCAATTACAAAGCGTGCTGCCCCCAACGTGAGAGGCGGAAAGGAAAGGTATGCAATCTTAGTCCCAACAAACGAGGTGCTCCATAGCAAAATGGCAATAATAACGGCGATTAGGTAAAGGCTGCTGCTTTTTTGGGCTTTTGCTATTCGTACTTTTTGAATTTCATTTGATGCATCCATGCTGTACCTCCAAGGAATTCTAAGTAAATACATATAGTAGCTACTTTTGTAGCAACTATATAAATGGTACACCATTGGCACTATCGTCTGTCAAGTGTAATAATGGAGTAAATCGGATAAATGAAAAAAACCGGACTTATGTACGAAGCGGAGGGCAGGAGGTTAAAAAATGAAATTAGAAATCATTCAGATGTTGCAGGATTTGAATTTTACCGAATATGAAGCCAAAGCGTACCTGGCGCTACTGGATAAATCTCCATTATCGGGGTATGCAATTTCTTTGAACTCGGGTGTACCGCGTTCTAAAATTTATGAAGTGCTAAGCGGAATGGTGGAGCGCGGCGAAGTCATGGTCAGTCTCGAGGATCCTTCGTTGTACACGCCATTGCCGCCGCAAGAGCTGATCCGGCTGAAAAAAAGCAAAATCGACTCCTCATTTAAAGCTGCTGAGACAGCGCTTGCCAACTACTCTTATGTATCCTTAAATCGGGAAAACATTTGGAACATCACCGGGTTTGAAGCCATTTTGAGCCGGGCGGCGGAAGCGATTAATCGGGCGACTGGGCGTGTTCTGCTAGAAATCTGGACAGAAGAAGCCAAGCTATTGGAACCTGAACTGCGGAGGGCTGCGGAACGAGGCGTTGAGATTCTGATTGTCGTTTATGGAGAACTGCAGTTCGATTTTGCGCAAGTGTACCCGCACGATTCGAGTGAAGAGATTACATGGGAATACGGCGGCCGTTGGATTGTGGCGAGCATAGACGACCGCGAAGTGGTAGCCGGTATCGTTTCTCTTGGAACGGACAGCCGCGCCGCTTGGACCATGCACCCAGGTCTCGTCATGCCGATCACCGAGGTCATCATTCATGACCTATACATCTATGAGATTATGCAAGCGCACCGTGAAACACTAGAGCAGACATTCGGACCCAATCTAATCGATCTGCGAAAAAGGTATAACTTCGGGCCGGCTGGCTACAACATGGCGATGAGGCTAGGGTTTGGAAATTAACTTCAAAGTCTGAGTTAAAAAAAGAAAGCCCCTCGCGGAGCTTTTTGGCATATAGTAAAAAAACAGCGGCAGCTAAGGACTATAATAATCAGTCCTAGGCTACCGCTGCCTAGTAAATTCAGATTCGTAGGCCAATAAAGTTTTATTTTTTATAAACTACCATTTTCGATGCGGAAATTGTTGAATTCAGACGACTTCACATTTTCCGGTTCCCCAAAAGTATCATGCGATTGAATCGAATCGGAGATTAGTATTCGCCCCGCAACATCGCCGACCTTCCCACCGCGGATTGTACATGCCATTTCCAAAGCTTCAGCGTGATGCAGATTGCATAAAGAAATATGCAGGCGATTATTCGCATCCACGGATGCAGACACACTAAGCTGATCTATGCTCTGTCCATCCATTTCGTAGGACGGGCTTTCTACATCTGCGGCAAAGTGGGCCTTACTCCCAGTAAATTCAAGTCTGGACGCTATCTGTCTTTCCTAGCATTGGGATGGCTGCGTAACTAGGAGAGGAGAGTTCGTTTTGGATTTTCTTAAAATGAATTTGTAACGAGCCAAAAAATACTTTTCCCTGGTTATAGTGAAGCTCACATTTGTACCCGTAAGAACGGGATGCAGACTGCAGCGCTTTATAACCTGGTAACGCAGTGACCAAAGTGGTAATCCGTTTAATAATATGGTTAGGCACTTTCGTAAACATCGTCGCGTATATCCCATCGGCAACCGATACAAAACTAGGAAATGT
Source organism: Paenibacillus sp. J31P190 (assembly GCF_059692075.1). Lineage (NCBI taxonomy): Bacteria > Bacillati > Bacillota > Bacilli > Caryophanales > Paenibacillaceae > Paenibacillus > Paenibacillus sp. J31P190. Next base: position 176,563 of record NZ_JCAUAS010000011.1, read on the forward strand.
GCGCTTATCGAAATGCGAAAGTGTAACAAAATCGGCGACGATTGCCAGCATATCTTTGTTCAAACGATTTAAATTTATGGTGATATCCTTGTAAAAGTAAATACCAAAACCGATTTTATTTGTTACCGGGTTCAAACATTTTTTCAACTTCAACAATGTAGCTGCCGTATAAGTCTCAAGTTGATCCATAAACGAGTGCCAGTGAATGAGCGATCTCAAACCTTTTTTCATAAAGTTCTCCTTCAGTTCTATATGTTTACGTAATTTAGGTGTTTATTTTATTTGACTCTAGAACAAGACGGATTGTTCGCTAAAAAGCATTGGTAAATGTAGGGAGTCTCATCTCATGCGATGGGTGTACCGTTTTTAACAGGTTCATCCGGTTTTAAGAGAACCACATCACCTTCTGTTGGAACACCGCCGATGACCAATACCTCAGATTTAAACCCTGCGATGCGTCTAACAGGAAAATTCATTACGGCGACTACTTGACGTCCAATAAGTTGTTCGGATTCATATCTTTGTGTAATCTGAGCAGAGGAGCGTTTAATACCCATCTCACCAAAATCGATTTCTAATTTTATTGCAGGTTTTCGAGCTTCCGGAAAAGGCTCTGCTTTAATTACAGTACCGACACGGATATCTAATTTCATAAAATCCTCAATTGTAACCACGATTGCTGCCTCCATTTTTTACGCAAATTAAATCTTTTTATATGTGTTCAGTAGGACCCGAAGTTGTTGCATAACAAACCCTACATGTTTACTGTCTCTGCTCAATCTGCTTGCCATTACACTGCCTTCGAGTGAAGAAACGATAAATGATGATATGGAATCAACATCTACATCTGATCGGAATTCTCCAACAGATATCCCATATTTAAAAATACCTTGGACGAGGCTTATCATCTCCTCATACGCGGCTAAGGCTTTATCACGCAGGATTGGAAAGCTATCATCGCTTTCAACTGCCGTATTCAGTAAAGGACACCCTCCTATTATTGGAGGATTGTTCACTGGATCAATATGCACATTACATACAGCCATTATTTTATCTATCGCTGTATCCGCATTATGAATAGCTGATGATAATTGTTCCATCAATACCTGCCCCGCATATTCAAAGGCTTCAACCGCGATTTCATCTTTGTTAGAAAATCTTCGATAAATCCCGCCTTTTGTTAATCCTGTAGCCTCTATGATGTCTTGTATCGATGACCCTGCATACCCCTTTTGATTAAATAATTCAGCGGATTTAATAATGATGTGCTGTCGTGTTTTTTCGTCTTTACGCATTTTTCAGTCCTCCATACGTCCCAAATAGCATTTGAGATATATTGTAACATTTCCCTTGCATTTAACTAAATATTAGAGTAATATTTTACCGAACCGTACGGTTCGGTTCGGTATTTTTATCATAAGGTTAGTCACCAGAGAGGACAATGAAATTATGAACACTGTTAGAATCGTCCGCATTCCCATCCTCCCTATGCACATGGTAAATTCCCACTTACTTGTGGGGCCTGACGGATGCATTCTTGTCGATGCGGGACTACCCGGGTCTGAGAATAAAATTAAAAAGGCCTTAGCTAAGGAAAGACTTACTTTCAAAGACATCAAACTCATCGTCGTTACCCATGCGCACGTAGATCACGCAGGAAGTGCAGCATTAGTTCGTGAGCTATCAGGAGCACCAATATTGGCTCACGAGGGAGATGCTAAACATTTTAACCGAGAGACGCCAATGACTTTTTGCCCAACTGGTTGGTTTGGCCGTTTATTTATCAAGACACCATTAATGCTTGAACCGTATATCGGTTTTGAACCGGATATTCTGTTTACAAAGCATGATGTTATTGACTTGGACCGTTATGGGATTCCTGGGATGGTTAAGCACACACCTGGGCACACATCCGGCTCTGTCTCCATAGAGCTTGCTACTAATGAAGCTTTGGTCGGTGACCTTGTCGCTTCAGGAATTTTGTTAGGCGGTATCGTAAGAACTAATCATGCCATACGTCCACCATTCGAAGATGACCCGCACACAGTAGCCCGTGAATTGACCCGCCTGCTTGATTCGGGAGTCGATAAATTCTACATGGGGCATGGCGGTCCATTAAAGGCTTCCGAGGTCCAACGTCACGTCCAGTCTCTCATACTGCTGCCAAAAAAATAAAATCACAGCAGTTATCATCGATAAATCTTCAATAATGAACGTCTCGTCTTTATACTGATAAAATACATAACAAGTATTTTTCTCTGTTTGATTAAAGGCTTCATTGGCGTCTTGACCCTTCAAGCACCTTCTTTTCTTATAACTAAACAAGTGCCATAAATACCTACAGTAACCTCTGTATTCACTGAATACCTCCATACTACATATCATTTAAATTAAAACCCTTTTGCAAACATTAAAGCTAGAATCGCAGTTTTCGCATCCAGCCCTAGGCCATTCCTTTTTTTTAAAAATCCGACATTCAATAATACTATATTATTCCAAGTCGGAATGTACAATTGCTGCTACATTGTGAGAATCCTTTTGATGAATGACAAAAATCATAAATTGATACTTGATTATTGTTTATACAGGAGCTATACTAAGTTCATAATCAAGAAACAATAAATTATATATCAAAGGAGTTTTAAAATGAGAATCAATCCTAAATATCGTCAACTGACCTTTGTATCCATTATGTCAATGATTATGACGTTTATCATGTCGGGAATAATGACCTATGTACTTGAAGGTGGCTTTATTGCACACTTTATTAGTGCATGGATGAAAGATTGGGGAGTCGCTTTTGTGATCGCATTTGGACTAAACCTTTTCTTACCAGCTAAAATTCGTGAATTTGCAAATAGATTTAAAAAAGCTCAAATTGTCTATATTTTTGCAATATCGCTCATTATGACCTTTATCCTCTCCTTTGTCTTAACTGCTTTTGCCATGAATGGTATCGTTCCACATTTTGTGGGCTATTGGACGGGCGCATGGCGCATAGCTTTCATCATTGTTTTCGTATTAAATTTCTTTTTACCACAGTTCGTTGGCAAACTTGTCAGTAAATTAATGGTTCCACAACCAGCATTGCATTAAAGAAATGGAACAGCGCGAAGCAAAAAAGCACAATGGATCAGGAGCTATATGCTCTTGGTTCATTGTGCTTTTTTGTTTCAACAATTACCCTTCCAGCACATCCGCTCCCAATTCGCCCGCAACCTCAATCATCTTAGGGATTACGGCTTCATTGGTGCCAGATACGTAAATATCTCCCTGATAATGACGGAATGGGATTTTGGTATCACCATAGCTCCACATGAAGAAATCCCCCTCAATAGACATGCTGGTAGAGCCTGTTACCGTAAACACGGATGTATAGGAAAAATCAGGTTTGGACGTAAAATATAGCTTGCACTCTTCCAAAGATATGGTTTTCGCAGAATTGTCCTTTTCCTGAAACTCTCTTGTGATTCGATAGCGTTGACTCATTGAAATTCCTCCATGATCGTTCAATATAAAAATAACCCATGTGTAGAAACATGGGGGGTCTCAACTATCTGAGGATTTTACGAACCATTCCCTTATTTTTCAAGAAATCCTGTTGAAGGGTTCGTTATGAAAAAACCTTCTTCCGGCACATGAAAATATTGAACCCAAACCCCATCTAAAAGGTTTTCCCGTTTATCTAGTAAAATTTTAATGTCTTTGTCTGTTTCTACGATTTCATCATGTTCAGTAGGTGTATCAAGCTTCACATCATAATGCGCATGTTCTCCATGATTTAGCGTAATAAATACACGAATCATCTTTCCCTCAGCTTCTTCACTACTCAACATATTTTTTAAAACCTTAGCTGCATTTCGATTAATTTTACATTTCATGTTTAACGTCCCCTATTCATTTTTATTCTGTAATACTATTAGTTACAGAATGATTTGTCAAGATATTCGAACTATAACTTCCTTTTTGTCGTTCATCAAATGAAACTCCTTTTACTTCGATAAGCCGTGACCTTTGTTAATCTTATTCCCCTGACGTCGAGCCGTTATTCTTTGAGTTGTTTCTTCCTATGGAACAGAATATGAATAGGCACCCTTCGAGACTCTAAAATAATGCCAGCGGAAAGACAATCCGCTATTTTGGATTAAATGCGCTAAAATTTGAATTTGCGGAACGTGAGAGCGTTGAAGAAGAGGCTAGCCCCTCTCGAATATTTATCTATTCTCGGGACAGCCCCTTACCATGAAGTATTAACTACCGTGGTCGTGTGAACAACTACACCTCAGCAGCATGAGCGAACTGCGTGCTGTACAGCCGCGCATACAGCCCATCCAGTGCAAGCAGCTCGCTGTGCGTGCCCCGCTCCACGACGCTGCCCGCTTCGATCACCAGAATGTGATCGGCGGCCAGCACCGTGGAGAGCCGGTGCGCGATCACGAGCGTCGTGCGCCCTTGCATCAGCTCCTCGAGCGCCGCCTGCACATAGGACTCGGACTCCGAGTCCAGGTGCGACGTCGCCTCATCGAGGATGAGGATGCGCGGGCGCTTCAGGATCGCGCGGGCAATCGCGATCCGCTGGCGCTCGCCGCCGGAGAGCCGGTGGCCGCGCTCTCCCACCATCGTGTCGTACCCTTCGGGAAGCGACACGATAAAGTCGTGGATGTAGGCCTGCCGACACGCAGCCTCCATCTCCTCACGCGTAGCGTCCTCCCGCGCGAAGCGCAGGTTGTCGCCAATCGTCGCGTGGAACAGAAACGACTCCTGCGTCACGTACGCGATCTGTGAGCGCAGCGAAGCGAGCTGAACGTCGCGGACGTTCACGCCATCGACCTCGACGACACCCGACGTCGAGTCGTACAGCCGCGCGATCATGCCGATCAGCGTCGATTTCCCCGCGCCGCTTGGCCCGACAAGCGCGACCATCTCACCCGGCTGCGCCTCGAACGTGACATCGCGCAGCGCGTACTGCCCTGGCTTATAAGCGAAGGAAACCTGCTTATAAGCTACCCGACCCGCGACCTGTGTAAGCGGCGCAGCCCCAACAGAGTCCATGACATCCGGCACCATGTCCTGGTACTCGAAGATGCGCTGGAACACGCCAAGCGCCGTCGCTACCTCCACATGTAGGTTCAGCAGCATACCTACAGGCATGTACAACCGGCCAAGATACGCCGCGAAGGCGACGATCGAGCCCAAGGTCATGCTGCCGGATATGACGGAGTAGCCGCCGTACATATAAATAATCGCTGTGCCTAACGGCCCCAGCGTGCTCGTTGCCATCCCGAACCAACGACCGACCAGATTGAGCCGCAGCTCCAAATCCATCACCTTCTGGTTCATTGCCGTAAACTCGATTTCCTGCTGTTTCTCCCTGCCGAAAATACGCGTCAACAAAGCACCGGAAATCCCGAAGTTTTCAGTAAGCTGAGAAGTAATATCTGAACGCACTTTCTGCGTTTCCGTGCGCAGCGATTTCCTTAACCTCGATACTTTTTTCACAGGCAGCACAAACAGCGGGAGAATAAGCACAGAGATAATAGCCAATTTCCAGTCAAGGGCAAACAAAATACCAATGGTCGAAACAACAATGACAATCTGGGTGATTGATGACACAACCAATGAGGTCACAACACTTTGAACCGCCTGAACGTCCCCTGTGATCCGCTGAACAATTTCCCCCGACCGAGCCTCCGTAAAGAAAGCCATCGATTGCCGCTGCAAATTATGAAACAAGGACTGTCCTAAATCACGAATAACCCCTTGGGTTACTTTGGTATTAAGATGATTTTGCCATACCCCAAGCATACCGCTTACGACAGGAAGAAATATCATTAACAGCGCCATCCCTGCCAGAAGTTTCATATTGCCCTGTGGAATCGCTGTATCAATAATTTCTTTCATAACAAGAGGCGGGATTAAACCAATCAAAGCTGCAAACAGCGCCAATCCAATAATGGCCAATAATTGTCCCCAATACCCCTTGAACAACCGCAAAATCCTTTTTACCGAAACATCCTTTAACTTCGCTTTAGGCCGATTCCTATCGGAAAGCCGCCCCATACCACCTGGTCCCACTACTCATCTCTCCGTTCTAGCCTGAACTGCCTTCTAAATGGGAAAAGCATACTCGATTGCCCTCGTTACTTCATCTGCCATCTTCAACACGCTGTACAGCGATGTTGTTTGTAGTACACTATACTGTCTAGGCCCGTCTGCATTGACGATAGCCGCAATCGTATAATCCCCAACCTGAGGCAGCACCTTCCCTACTGACTTCCCTGGAGCCAAAGGCTGATTAGACACCTGATACATGCCCACAGACAGCTTTTGTCCCAAACATGCATCAATCGCTATCACCACACAGCCAAGTGGAATTTCCTGCAAACGCGCTGCTAAGTTACTAGCATCACAAGGCGCTTCAAGTGTTCCTATCACATGCGGATACCCCAGTTCCACAAGTCTGCTCCCTACAAGCGGGCCCAGTGAATCACCTGTCGATCGATCTGTTCCTATACATACAAAAGCCAACGAATCCGGCTTCATCACCGTCTTTTTCCCAATCGCCTTGAGAAAGATCGCCAACTGTTCGCCATTCATCTTTTTCCAATACTGCTCCCGCGGTTCAATCCGTTCTTCCCCCATCAGATCCTCCCTTAACACGCATCCAGCAAAATTTCCCCTCACTCCTGATGAATGATATAATGCGGTCAACTTCTATTCTTTCAAGATTACGCTTGCGATGCAAGTTTTGCTAGCAAAACTTTTAAGGAGGCACACCATGTCCACCCTAGGAATTATTGCGCTCCTGACCCTCCTCTATTGGCTTTATATCACTTTCGATGTGCTTAGAGGCATACATTTACTGCACTCTCTGCCCAAATCCACGAAACTCCCGGACAAGCCTCCACTCGTTTCGGTCATTATCGCCGCCAAAGAAGAGGAAAGTACCATCCTAGAAACCGTCCGTCACCTTCTCACGCAAAATTATCTGCGCCTCGAGATCATTGCCGTCAATGACCGTTCTCAGGATGCTACAGGCGTCCGGCTTGAAGAGCTGCGGAAGTGGTCACAGCGCAAAATGGATATTCACACACCGCTGCAAATCATTCACATCACCTCACTGCCTGAAGGCTGGCTTGGCAAAAACCATGCCCTCTACCAAGGGTATCAGCAAGCAAGAGGCCAGTACTTACTTTTTACAGATGCGGATATCATCTTTGCACCAGGAACGATTTCAGACAGCGTTACTTATATGAAGGAACATGACGTACAGCATCTCACGCTGACCCCTAACATGATTGCGCGAAGCACGCTGCTCAGAGGTTTCGTTCATTTCTTCCTCTTCTCTTTTTCCTTATTCGTTCGTCCGTGGCGTGCCAACCTTGATAGCGCCCGTGAACCGGGCATTGGAATAGGTGCCTTTAACATGGTCAGCCGCGGTGCTTATGAAGCCATTGGCACGCACAAAGCGATCGCCCTTAGACCTGATGATGACCTTCAGTTAGGGATATCCCTCAAACGAGCTGGATTTAAGCAGAAGGTTCTGTCCGGCAAGCATATCCTTCAAGTCGAATGGTACCGCTCTCTCAAAGAAGCGATCATAGGTCTGGAGAAAAACCTTTTCTCCGGCTTTCGCTACAGCTACACCATTGCTTTACTCGCTTGTCTAGGACAGCTTATCTTTTTTATATTTCCTTGGCTCGGTCTGATCTTCCTTTGGGACTGGAGAGGTGCCGCCTATGCTGTCGCTGTCATTTTACAAATATGGCTATACCGCAAGCTAATGTTCCGCCTCATGAGCAAACGCGGGGATGAAGCTTTCCTTCTCCCTATCAGCGCTTCCCTGCTCCTCTATACGATCGTGCGCTCTGTTTGGCTAACTTGGAAACAAGGTGGCATCAATTGGAGAGGAACGTTCTACTCCCTGCGCGAATTAAAAAAGAAGTAAATTCAGAAAGGAAGATAACTGCCATGCCTCATGCGCGTTTCCGCACTCTTACTTACACCGTGATGCTCAGCTGTCTGCTCTCAGCAGCCGTTATCTTCCCAGCATCTACTTCTGCACAAGGTACCGTTCAAACACAAAGCCGAACGATTGCTCATAATGGCAAGTCGTTTGCTGTACAATGGGTCACAGCGGATCTTACTGATCCCTACTTGCGCGTTAAGCCTATAACAGCTGAAGCCGGCATCGGTCATGATGAGTCCTTCTCCTCCATGTTAACAAGGAACCATGCGATTGCAGGGATCAATGGGACTTTTTTTGACGCCTATGAAAAGGATGACACCCAGCGCTATCCGAATGGTTTGCTCATTGGCTCCGGTGAAATTATGCACTCAGGCATTAATCCTGCCTTCCTCGTTCATGCCGACAAAACCGTCAGCTTTGGGCGCATCCAAACGGAGCACCAAATAAGCGTTACTCATCTGAGCAAAGCCTACACATTCACTGCTTGGGGTGTGAACAAATATTACGGTGATTCCGCCAATGATCAAGTCGTTTGGTACACCCGCGCTTTTGGACCGACCATCGATTTTCCTAACTCAACCAAAGTTGTCCTCCGCGAGGGCAAAGTGACAGCCGTTACGCCGCAGAGTGTCGATATTCCCGAAGATGGGCAGGTATTTCTGCTTGGAAATAGTGCCAACAATAAGACCTACGTGCTGCCTAATATCCATATTGGCGATACGGTGAAGCTGACATCATCTCTCCATAATCAAGATACCGGAGAAAGCTCCCTGCTTACATCGGTTGATGCTGCTATTGGAGCCGGACCGCATCTGCTTACCAATGGCGCTGTTGATTTGGACTTCGAACGGGATGGCTTTACTGATCCCAAAATCACAACGAGTGCGAACGTACGCAGTTTCATTGGGTTAGACGCTTCCCATCAATTCGTCATGGGGACACTCTCCGCAGCAACGATGGCGGATATGGCGCAAGTTCTTCTAAAGCTAGGTTTAACGGATGCGATGAATATGGACGGAGGTGCAAGTTCATCTCTGTATGCGAACGGCTCCATGCTGCGAAGTCCGGGTCGGGCGCTGAGCAATGCACTTGTCGTGGAACGTCTAGATCATCCGCAAATCCAATTAGAAGTAAATGGACAATTCGTACATGAGTTCCGTGGGTATTTATTGCAAGAAACAAGTATGGTACCCTTTCGGGGCATTCTAGAAAGAATCGGTGCCAAATTTGAATGGAATGGGACAACCCGTACATTAACTGTTCATCATGGTTCTACTAATCTTGAGCTTCGGCCGGATCATTCCGTGATGACTGTGAATGGGCAATCAGTCGTACTCCCTGAAGCACCTACCATACTAGAAGGTCATATTTATATGCCTTTACGAGCCATTATTGAATCCTTAGGCGGACAGATCCAATGGGATCCACAGCTTTACCGGGTTTCACTTCGCTTTTAGTGCACACGATTCATTCGTACAATACGGTAATACAGTTGGCTGCTCACCTCTGGCTCCACTTCCAAATAACCTTCCACATGCACATAATCACCCAATATAAAGGTAGATGCATCGGCAGACCCGGAGTGTGTCAGAAAGAGGAGAGCGGCTTTTTCATTTCCAACCACGAACCCCGTTTGCTCATTCACTTGAAACTTATCTAGAACAGTCCCATGGTGAGACCTTGCGATATGATGAAAGCGCCAAGACTGATCCTCTTTTGTTAGAAAATAAAGCACGCGATTTCTCTGATTATTACTGAATTCCCTCGTCACACCAATCATGCAAACCTTTTCGCCTATACGAAGATACTCATCGACAACAAAGGATTTCAATCGCAAGCGATGCACATTTTTCTGCTGAATATAAGCTTCCATCTCTTCAATTGTCCTTTGATCCTTCGGATCCTGTTTCGTTGCGTAAAATACTTCTCTTATAAACGTATCCGTCTGTAGGCTTCTTGCCCCTTTGAAATGATTATACGTAAGAAAAAATCGATCAATGACTCCCCGAATCTCTTCTGGTATGGCAGGACCTTGTTCCACGATATACATGCTATTTGCTTTATTCGAATGTCTTTTTTTATAAAACCAACTTTTCCAGACACTTAATTGCATGCCGTTCGTGTCACCTGCTTTCTTCCAAACATTTCTTCATTATAGGCTAAAAACCATAAAATTTCGATAAAAATCGCAATATTTCGCATAAAAAAAGAACATTTGCCTTCTATGCTTTCATTCGAAAGATTCATAGAAAACAAATGCCCAATGATTTAATCCTTTTTCACCACATGGTTTACTTACAGAACTCTTTTGGCTCCCACATATCTGGATCCCCAGTATGAACTGGCGAGACTATCTATCGTTACACCTCTAGACGTTGTCGCTGAAATGAATTGATCATTCCCCAGATAAATTCCAACATGATTTACACTGCCTGCTGCAAAAAACACAAGATCTCCAACCTTCAAGTCTGTAACCCTGGTTCCAGCTTGATCGTACATTTGAACCGAAGTTCTGGGTAGATCAATGCCTTTAGCTTCGTACAAATAGCGCACAAATCCGGAACAATCAAACCCTCTGGGTGTTGTGCCTCCCCAAACGTAAGGTGTGCCCATGAACGTATTTGCTGTTTGCACGATTTGATCAGACATGGAAGGTATAGCTACCGCTGCTACCTTTGGAGCTGGTGCAGGTGGCGGTGCAATCCAGGCTGGCTTGTGCGACTTGCCATCGACATTCACAATCGCGATACGATTCGCTTCATTCCACTCAATCGGAGAACCGAATGTTTCAGTAATGAAACGCAAGGGTACATACGTATTACCTTGATAAAGCGTCGGACTGCTTTCCAGACTAATCTTCTTACTGTTAACGATCGCTTGCTTCTCGTCGGTTGTAAGTTGAATCGTCTGCTGCTTGCTCTTCAACGTAACCACTATTTCGCTTTCTTGTTTCGCCCAGCCTACTTGATAACCCAATTTCTCAGACAGTACTCGCAAAGGAACTTGCAGCGTTCCTGCGTTGTCAATAAATGGCTGTACTTCTGGGAACTGAACCAACTCATCATTGACCTGGACTTTTACAGTGGATGAAGATGAACCTGATGCTGCTTGAACCGAGGGAGCGGAAAAAATGGATACTGCCGCACCAACAAGTGCGCATGAGCAAATAAAGCTTTTTGTGAAAAATTTCAAAAACCTTGCCTCCTTGAAGCCTCCGAGGTTAGTTGACGGGTTCGGGAAGAGGTTTCCCTAGCGCGCTCAGTTTAGTAAAACAGCCGAGCATTCATTCACCCCAAATTAAAGAAGTCCCCCGTACCAGAGCTTTTGCTGCTCCGAGATTCGGCATTTTTTGTCTATGTTAGACTAGCATAGTTGAACTATTACTTTCAACTTTTGCATAGTGGTAATAGTTTCCAATGGATTATAAATGCAAGACAAAATCTGAAATAAATGAGGCGATCAATAGAACGGCCATGACTCCCCCTGCAAGATGTGCACGCCATATTAAGTTATCTTTTGACAGTTTAGCGGTATTACGAAGTGTGCGAAAGTAAAGAATAGCCCCAACAACCATGAGAATAATCTCAAGAGCCGCACTCACCCACGGCCACTGCCACAGACTAAATCCTACTAATGGAAGTCCTCCAACATTCCCCGGTAAGAATGGCATATCTGCACGATGAACGAGAAGATCAAGTACCCAGTGACTGAAGGTAAGCGCTCCTATAGCTGTGCCTCCTCTTTTCCCCCATAATTTCCAAGCCAATAGACCTGATAAGATAGCAATGAGCAGCGCCCCAACTAATGAGTGTGTGTAATCAGCGTGAATAATCCATTCCCCATAACCCGTACCGATGCTTGTATCGATCGTTTCAACACCAGAAAGAAATAAGGGTACGAATACAACATCAAGCAGCTGAGTACTAAGCATGAGCGCCCAGATCGGCACCTCCGGTGTTCTTGCTTTCACTGCTGCAGCAAGCCCAAAATGTCCAGCAAACATTTACATTCCCTCCCTTTTCGAGCGCTTGAGAACACGGCTTTCCAGCCATCCACCTAAAACTGTAAATAAGAGCATAAGTACAATAAATGACATGTCGATCCCCATTCCCTTCTAAATACTAACTTAATTAGTATATTAACTAATATAATTAGTTTGTGCAAGTGTTTTTTCAGCACAAAGAAGAAGCCTGAACGTCATCGTTCAAGCTTCGATTTCATGCATATGCGATTATGGCTTGAGGCATGACTAATTCGATATCGATCCACGTCCGATTCAATGCGATAATATTGAAATTATCACTTTGAGAAGTTATTACACTTTTGATTTCGTTTGTAATCACAGAAAGTATGCTGCTCCGATAATAGCCTCTCGTGCTCCAGCAAGCCCGACAAATTGAATAATTCCTCTTTTCGCTCCCATTAGAAATTAGAACCAGATCAGATCGCCATTGAATCTCCAAAGTAATAAAGTGACTGGCTCCATACGAAGATCAGTTGTCCCAGCATTGGGTTAGCCTCGGGGACGTTCGAACCCCTGCGGGTTCTCATCCTTTCCCGCACAACCAACTAAAGTTGTACTACGTACAACTTTAGTCAATCAAATCAAGCTTTTTCTCTGCGCGTGTTGCAAAAAATACAACAATTTAGACCCAAAGTGGCCATTTAAACGATTTAAGGCTAAATTGTTGTACAGCATACAACATCTCTAGCTAAGAGAGTAGAAAACCAAGGAAATTGTTGCACGAAGTACAACTTCCCGGACTTATAAGCAAGAAAAAAGCCCACATTCAGGCATACGAATCCGGCTGGCCCCTTCACCCTATACCATAAAGCGAACCCAACTGCGTTAAATAAGGGTTCCCTTCGTCCCCCCAACAAACCCAAAACATTCGTACAAGTAGAAAAAGATCACCCGAAGGTGATCTTTTTCTGTGAAGCGGGCGGCGGGAATCGAACCCGCGCGATCAGCTTGGAAGGCTGAAGTTCTACCATTAAACTACGCCCGCATATTAAAATGGGATTGATGGTCGGGACGACACGATTTGAACATGCGACCCCCTGCTCCCAAAGCAGGTGCTCTACCAAGCTGAGCTACGTCCCGATGCGTTAAATGAAAATGGCGCGCCCTGAGAGATTCGAACTCCCGACCTTTTGATTCGTAGTCAAATACTCTATCCAGCTGAGCTAAGGGCGCAAATTAGTTGGAGCGGAAGACGGGGATCGAACCCGCGACCCTCGCCTTGGCAAGGCGATGCTCTACCGCTGAGCCACTTCCGCATCGTATAATTGCTTGTCATTCTCGCTAACGTTTCTCCGAGGCGACAAGGAATAATATATCAGGAATTGAGGACAAATGCAAATGTTTTTTATTACCTTTTTTTATTTGATGAAAATACCGCCAAATGGCAGTACTTCTCTGGCAATGCGACGCATTAAACTGTCATTTTTCATATGCTCATCCAATTTACGATCTGGCTTACAGGGCTGCATGAGAACATAGCCTTGCCCCGTCATTTCCCAATGATAATTCATATGCTGACTTGCCAGTGTATTGCCGTACACACATAGACGCAGCTGAGCATTCCGCGGGTAGGCAACAAGACAGCTTGTATCGACATACAAGGGCTTCTTAGCGTCCAATGCCATTTGGTAAATCGGTCCTGCAGTCAGAAGTCCTAGTTTACCTGGACCTTTAAACTGCATTTTCACAAGATCCTGCGTAATCAGTGTATTCTTAACATTTTGCAGATGAGAAGTGTAGCTGACTCCCTCTGTGTAAAACAGAACATGTCGAAACTCATATAGAAGATCATCATCCACTCCTATGGGTATAACAGCCATGCTATAACCTTCAGGCAGTCCTAGCATGACATTGGCCGGACCATGCAGCCGTGACTGGACAAAACGCTTCTTCCTATACATACTCGGCAGCCTCATGAAAGAATCTTCTCTCTGCTCAGACTTTCCTTGAAAAGCGACAATTTGGTTCGGATGCAGCACATGAACAGACTCCCTCTGTTCGATGCGCAACGTGGCTATCTTTGCGTGTGAGCTTACTTCCTCGAAAGATACCTCCATACACACCGACCTCCTCGTAGACTACATCTATCTCATTCTTCGCTTCTGCCTCCGCCAAACAATGAATCGAAACACGCGGCCCAGTACAAAATAAAAAACAATCAGCAAAACAGCTGTCACAACCATATAGGTTAATTTCTGATTTCGTTTTTCTTTATCTAGGGCTATTTGCTCCATGGCCTTCAAGCGTTCTTGCAATTGTTCATTTTCCCTTTTGAGTGCTTCGTTTTGCCCAAGAAGCCGTTCCTCTGTTTCTTGCGAATGCCGTATGGCTTCGGAAAGCTTGTCCTTCTGATCCTCTAATTGCTGCTTCGTAGTCTCATAGTCTTTCTGAATTTGTTCCACATTCTCTGGCAATTGATAGATGTCTTTGACTCGATCCAACCATGAGGCTTGGACCACAGAAGCTGGATACATAAACCCGAACATGATGACGAGTAAGCCAAAGACTTTTATAGCCCCCGCCAAATAACGTATCTGCATCTGCTGTCCCTCCCCACGTTCATATCGACATTTTCTTCTATTTTACCGCAAAAGTCACACCTTCACCACTTCTGCAGCTGCTATGGGATACCGTAAGATCGTCTTCATTCTAGAAGACTCCACCTTTCTTGGGTCTGATAAATAATCTCATGATGCAGTCCGCGGATCTCCCGTTTATGTTCTGTTAAAAAATGCTCGATTTGTTTCAATGATTCCGGTTCTACTCACCATAAGCCTTCCAGCTTGGCCACAGTAAAGTCCTTATCCTCTTTCTTATAAATCCCCTTGATGCTGTAGGAAAGCGTGTAAAGCGCTTCAGTGGCATTTGAGAAGGCAACCACCGTCTGGATCCCCTTGTCCTTGAATTGTGACATACCAGATAGGCTCAAATTCGACCAATTGCGGTTTCGTGTGTGCTGTGTAATAGCTTTTATACGTTTTAGTTAAATCTAACTTATCCATTCTGCACATCCTTTACATTTTTCACTAGTTTATAAAAGGATTACTGACAGCTGCATGTCAGCAGACATAAAAAAACTTACCTTTCGCCAAATTTCGCGAAACAGGTAAGTCTCATCCTCATAAAATTCGTATGTAATTATACCGCTGCTGGTGGTGTGAAAGAACGCTGAGCAAATTCAGCATCTAACATGTAGAAGGCGTTACTGTCTTTATCAATACGTTTCAATTTATTAATGATGCTGTCGAACATTGCTTCTTCTTCGACCTGCTCATCAATGAACCATTTCAAGAACTGCATAGTCGCGTGCTCTCTATCGTTTAGAGCCAAATCAGACAAATGGTAAATACGTCTTGTTACCTCTTGCTCATGCTTGTACGCATGTTCAAAAGCATCTAGGATCGAATTGTACTCATTCACAGGAGTATCCATACCGGCAAAGCTAACCTTTTTCCCGCGATCGTTAATAAATTTGAAAATCTTCATCGCATGGAATTTTTCTTCTTCAGCTTGTACCATAAAAAAGTTCGAAAAGCCATCTAAGCTTTCCGCAGCGCAATAACCAGCAATAGCCAAATAGACGTGCGCGGAGTAAAATTCATAGTTCATCTGCTCATTGAGCGCTTCCGTTAGTGTATCTTTTAACATCGGTGCACACACCCTTTCTGTATGGTTATCTTTTGCGTATTCCCCATACATACAAGATTACCAGAACACCGCATACAAATACAAACGGAATTAACAATTTTAGAAGGTCTACGTTCATACCATCACGCTCTCAGCCCGAGATTCAGCAATAATTTGTTTGATTTGAGCATACAGTAAGTCAGGCGAAGCTGCACACAACAGTTCTTTCTTCCCAATCATGGCGATGCATTCTTTCTTACAATGCTTGCAATTACCTAAGCAATCTTTCTTTTTTTGCTTTAGGTCTGGATATTCATTTTTCAAGGACTTATATATTTGTTTGGATCCGAATTTTTCATTTCTACAGCAGTATTTAATCGTTTTCATATTCGATCTCTCCCCGTCACTCATATCTACCGCTATATCTGATAATAGTGATAATAATAATCAATGTCAATCGAAAAATAGAACTGTATGTCCATCTTACGAAAAAAATCAATGGCGCTAGGCCATTGATTTTTTTAAATCTTTAGTATCGGGACGACTGACACAGTCTATCATGGAGCGGATTTCTATTTGAGCAGGAGCAGAGATGACAAATGGTGTTTCGCCCGTACTCCTGGCCATAAAGGTAACTATCTTAGGGCGATTCGGCAGTAAATCAAAATAATTATCATCAAATATACCCTCTATCGACGTAGATATTCGTACCTGTTTAGCCAACGTATCTGTTTCCAATACAAACTGGGTTCCCCGGCTTCCTTTAACCTCGGTTATTTGAATGGTTGGGTCAGCTAATTTCATTTCCTTGAATGGCACCAAATAATGTTCGCAGCTTTCGATGACGGTTCCATCCTTCTCCAACTGCACAACGAGCAGAACGGATGAATCATTGTTTCCTGCCAGCAGCTCTTCTTTGATCAACGAGAAGGCTTTAACGCCTGATAAGGCGTCAACCTCAACCTGCTGCTCGAAGGACCGTATAACATTTCCGGAAAAATTCAATAACTCCATCCTAAGCCTTCCGTGAATCGAAGATCGCATATCGGAAATAATGTAGACATCGAGGTGGCTTTCATTTGTATCATCCACTGAGAGAAGCAAATCGCGGAAGCTGCGCCGGGCATAATATTGCATGGCTTTCCATCTGCCATAGTAATCCATCCCAGCCCATGAGGCGACTGGCCAGCAGTCATTCATCTGCCAATAAAGTGAACCCATACAGTATGGCTTACGGCGTCGATGCGCTTCAATGGCAGTTTTCATTGCTTCTGCCTGCAAAACCTGACTCATATACAAAAAGGACGGGAAATCTTTCGGCTCCCTCATATAAATGTCCATGTATTCCTTAATTAATTGATTGCCAAGTTTGTGCTTCTGATGTGCCAGCATGACTTCAGATTCTAACGCCATATCTGTTTCCTCGGCATAGGTCTTAACCGACTCGTATTCCGGGAACGATTGAAAACCATATTCGCTCATAAAGCGTCCAACGTGCTCATTATACTTCTCAAAGGGCTCTACAGAATGCCATACACCCCAGTAGTGTATATCCCCAGAGGATGAATTATTGTGAGCATGTTGATTCTGATCCCCCTTAAGCCCACACATAGGTGAAGAAGGCCTGTAAGAAATATCCGGAGCCAATCGGTTAACTG
This sequence comes from Paenibacillus sp. J31P190, assembly GCF_059692075.1. Classification (NCBI taxonomy): domain Bacteria; kingdom Bacillati; phylum Bacillota; class Bacilli; order Caryophanales; family Paenibacillaceae; genus Paenibacillus; species Paenibacillus sp. J31P190. The sequence goes on from NZ_JCAUAS010000011.1 coordinate 193,841, forward strand.
CTTCAGGTAAAATAATATGAAAAATTTGCTCATAGTCATGCCAAATACGGTCCCGCTGCTCGGAGCTGTAAAGCTTTTTCCATCCCCATCCAGCCTGCTCATCGTAATGTGACCACGCCGTATCGATTTCGTTGTTTCCACACCACAACGCAATACAAGCATAGTTTCGGAGACGTTTAATGTTCTCCTCAGCTTCTAACTTAACATTGAGTAAAAAAGCCTCGTCACCAGGGTACATACTACAGGCAAACATAAAGTCCTGCCACACGAGAAGTCCGTACTCATCACAAAGCTCATAAAACATATCCTGCTCATAGATCCCGCCTCCCCAAACCCGAAGCATGTTCATATTGGAGGCAGCCGCTGTGGCAATTTCATGTCTATAGGTTTCGTAAGTAACTTCTGTTAAAAAGCTGTCATTCGGTATATGATTGGCACCCTTGGCAAACACCGCTACGCCATTTAATTCGATATAAAATGAGGTTCCTTCGTCATCTTGATTCGTCACCAGTTTAACGGTTCGAAGTCCGGTTCTAATACTTTTCTGTGCTGCAGAACCCTTCATTCCTATTAATTCCACTTTAAAGTTATACAAATCTGGCTCTCCCAGCCCTCTGCACCACCACAAGCGGGGTTGATCGATAGACATATTCAGTTCGACATGATTAATTCCACTTACGAGATCAACTCTCTTGGTCCAACTGAGAGATTCCGTTAAAACATGTAGTGATCCTTCCCATGCTTCTGTAACCTCTATCTCCAGAACAGCAGTAAGTTTTGCAAGTACAGGAGTAACTTCATCTTGCCTGATATATACATCGGTAATCCGGCATTCCGACCATCCTTCGAGCCTTACCTCACGCCATATTCCGCTTGTAACAAAGCGCGGACCCCAGTCCCATCCGTAATGGTAAGGCGCCTTGCGAGCGAAGATGCTAACCTTCTGGTCACCGAGGCCGCCTACATCCGACTGATCGTTCGATGCAGGCAGTCCGTAACCCAGCTTCGAAAGCTTCGGTAAATCTTCATGAATCGGCGATCGGAAATAAACCGTCAGCTTGTTATCGCGATCGGTGAGCCATTGCTTCACATCAACTCTCCAGCTGCGGAACATATTATCCGCTGAGAGAATGTGCCGATCATTCAAATATACATCTGCGTACGTATCCAAACCGTCAAATACAAGTTCCAAATGTGAACTGGATTTCAGCTCCTCTGAAACATCGAAATAGCATTGATACTCCCAATCTTTTTTGTCGATCCACTGCAGTTCGCTCTCATTCTTTCCATAAAACGGATTCGGAATAATGCCATTATGATATAGATCCATATGAACACAACCAGGAACTTTAGCCGGCATCCAGTTATTTTCGTCATAAGCTTTAAACGTCCATTCTTTCCATACATGTGCTGTTTCGCTCATCCTGTCCTCCATCATAAGCGGTGTTATCGAATAACCCGCTATTATCGTCTATAATCGAACATCGCTAGTGTTCGTTCCCTTACTTTCTTTCAGTCTCGCTTCTTCTAGCTCATATTCCCAATTCAGATGCCGGTATTCGGCCGCTTCATCAGAGGTGTCAAACCAATCCCTAAAATCCTGCCAGAGAGCCGTTGTCCACATCCCGTCGATTTGAGCTGTTGTATATATCCCTTCATTCAGCCTTATAATGCCGAAGACGTCGCGCACTTGCGATTTTTCTGCAAGCTCGATCGTCGTTTCCGCCAAATGCGGAGGGATAAAGATGACCCCGGACGGAGTTCCGAGTACAACGTCACTCCCCAATATTGAGCCACTTCAATTCTCAAAGGAGAACGGAAGTGGCCCAATAGAAATGTATAGGATGAATAGAGTGCTGTTTTATTTATTCAACTTGGCTTCCGCATCTTTTCCTTTGTCTGTAATTGTTTTGAATGCTTGCTCCAGCGTCTGTTTGCCGAACATAACGGCTTCCATTTCCGATTTATACGTTTTCACGAAATCTTCACTGCCTGGAGGAGCAGGATAGAAAGGCAGCGCCTTGTCCTTGGCTGCGTTCAATAAATCTTTACCGAATAGATCACCTTTAGACAATGTAGATTCAAGAGTCTTGAAAATACCTTCATTGATCGGAATTCCTCTCGTTGTACCCAGAGTTTTACCAGCCTCTTGATTGGAAATAAACCACTTGATGAACTGTTTCGCTTGCTCTTTATTAGCTGAGTTCGCACCTACACTGAGGAAAATGGTCGACTGCGCCCAACCTCCCCCTTTGGTACCTATCGGGTTGCTGTTCACTACCAATTTGCCGCCTGGAACAAGTGCCTGGATAGCTGTTGCAGACCCAACGGATGCTCCTCTGAGCATCACTTTGCCTGAAGCCATAGAGTCGAGCTTTGGATCGTTCTCTTTGAAAGACATCTGTAAATCAGCTGAAGGTACGATGCCGTCTTTACGGAACCCAGCATAAATGTTTTGGAATTGGAACCACGTGTCCTTATCCAGGTTGAACTTCGTGCCGTCTTGGAAAATAGGTCCTTTTCCTTGAGCCGTTTGATATGCTTGGTACCAATCCCAAATATTTGTTAAATCATCGATCGGATATTTGTCTTTAGGCAATTTCGTGCGTGCTTCCTTCGCAAAGGCAAAGAAATCATCATAAGACCAATTATTGAATGGCAGTTTAATCCCTGCCGCCTCAAGCTCAGGCTTGTTGTACACCATCCCCTGACCGTTCAAACTGAGGGGTACGCCGTAAAGTTTGCCGTTTATTTTAACATTTTCCAAAATTTTCGGATCAACAATATCTTTCAAATCGAGATCCGATAAGTCTGCGAGCTGACCTCGCTTCACATAGCTCTGAATATAAGCTGCATCCATCTGCAGCACATCAGGAATCGAATTGGATGCTGCTAACGTTGGCAGCTTCTCCCAAAATCCATCCCATGCCGTATACTCTGGGGCAAAGGTCACTTTGGGCACTTGATTAGTGTATAATTCAAGCGCTTTTAAAGTGGCGTCATGTCGTGCCTGTGTTCCCCACCACATGATTTTCAGCTTAACAGCCTTGTCAGAAGCAGGCGCAGCCGTAGCTGTTTTCGCCGTTGTTTGCGGCTGCGTCGATGATTGAGCCGGCTTACTGCCGCTGCTGCATCCTGTAAGACCAACAGTTGCGGCAATCATTGTTAGAGATAGACCTTTGAGCCATGCTTGTCGTTGTTTCATGAATAAACACTCCCTTTTATATGTGAAATGATGTGTTGCCAACATGAGATACAGCTTTTGATATCAACCTTTGATCCCTGTTGTTGCGATGCCCTCCACGAAATGCTTTTGGGCCAAGAAAAACACGATGGCAGAAGGAGAGACCGAGAGAAGCGACATGGCCAACAATTGACCCCACTGGATTTCAAATTGGTCAATAAACATCCTTAATGCCAGACCGACTGTAAATTTCTCAATGGAGCTTAGATACAGCAGCTGGGAGAAGAAATCGTCCCAGCTCCAAAGAAATGTAAAGATACCTACAGTGACAAGCGCCGGTTTTATTAAAGGTGCAATGACGAAGAGAAATATTTTGTACACAGAGGCACCGTCCATTTGTGCGGCCTCGTCCAGATCTCTGGGAATGCCCCGAATAAATTGAACGACCAGGAAGATGAAGAATGCGCCCCCTCCAAAGAAATGAGGTAATATAAGCGGGATGTAACTGTTCACAAGGCCTAGCTTGTTGTACATAATGTACTGAGGTACAACAGTCACCTGAGCAGGCAGCATCATGGTAAGCAGCAGCACGGAGAACCAAAAACCTCTCAGTTTAAACTGCAATCTCCCAAATCCGTACCCCACTAGGGCCGCCGTGATTACACCTCCTAATACGTTCCAGAATTCCATTAGAAGTGTATTGGCAAAAAAAGTTGTGAACGTGTACTCGGAAGAATACGTCCAGCCTTTGGTGTAATTTTCCCACATCAGCACCTGTGGCCAAATCGTCGGTGAACCTAATTCCGCCATACTTTTCAAAGAAGCACCTATCCACCAAAAAACCGGGTAGAGCATGATCAGAGAAAACGGCAGCAGAATGAAATGTGATTTTAATGAAGAATATCGCCGTATTATCATTTAGATCCTCTCCCATCGGATTCGTAATAGACCCAGTATTTGGATACAGCAAAATTAATTGCCGTAAATATCGCTATAATAAGCAACAAAATCCATGCGAGTGCGGACGCATAACCCATTTGAAATTGTTTGAAAGCCTTTTCATACAAAAACATGACATACATGTATGTAGCGTTTGCAGGGCCACCTCCCGTAATGACGAAGGCAGAAGTAAACATTTGGAAGGAGCCAATAATACCTAACACTAAATTGAAAAACATCACAGGTGAAAGCATAGGTAACGTAATGGTGAAAAATTTACGAACGATTCCAGCACCATCTACAGAAGCGGATTCATACAAGTCTTTAGGAATTTGTTTCAGTCCCGCTAAGAAGATAACCATGGTTGATCCAAACTGCCAGGCATTCAGTAAGATAAGTGTGCTAAGTGCTGTATCAGGATTCGATATCCATCCTACTCCGGTAATGTGAAACCATCCCAGAATATGATTGATATATCCATCCAACCCGAACATGTTTCGCCAAAGCGCAGATACCGCAATACTTCCCCCAATTAATGATGGAAAATAAATAGCTGTCCGATATACATTCATCCCACGGAGACTCCGATTTAGCAACATCGCCACCATAAGGGAAAAAAACAATTTGATAGGGACGGAAACGAGAACAAACGAAAAAGTTACAGAAAGCGATTTCAAGAATAATCGATCCTTTGTAAAAATCTCCGAATAGTTTTTCGAGCCAATCCATGACGGTGCATCAAGCAATGAATAATCGGTGAAAGATAAATAAAATGATTGAATAATCGGCCATAGCGTCAACAAAAGAAAGCCAATTAACCAAGGAGAAATGAATAGATATCCGGCAGTATTGTGCTCATCTTTATTCCGAAACCTACGCTTTCTTATACTCATAGTTGTTACCTTCTCTCAGCTTAAAATAAAATGGGTCAAAGTTGCTTAATGTAATTCGATTGTAACCCTAATTCTTCATTTCGTCAACCTAATACATTATTATTGTTATGTTAAATAAACTAATTTCATGTTTATTTTAACCGCTAACTTTCATAACATTAACTTCATGTTTACCAATAAAATCGTTAATTTCTTGAATATATCGACAATTAACACAAAAAAATTCTCGGTTCAAGTTTACAAGTAAACTTGAACCGAGAATTTTTTAAATAGAACCATTTAAACTATTATAAAGTGTTACTTTCTGTGAGAGCACGGATACTTTCTCTAATAATTAAGTCACTTTGCAGCAATACTTTTTCATAGGGCATATGCCGGTTCTTTAATCTCCATAACAACAAATCTACAGCTTTAATGCCCAGTGCATCCTTCTCTGCATTAATCGTCGTAAGCGTTGGAAAGTCCTTAACAATATCGATATTGTTATCAAAACCGGTTAAAGAACAGTCTTCTGGCACACGAAGATTCATTTCCCTTAAGGCATTATGGACAAGCATAGCAATTTGATCATTTGCGCTTACGAATGCAGTAGGGAATTCGTTTGTTGGGATAGACTGCAAGCCTGTCAGCAAAAGATTCTTATTCTCTTCTCTCAGAGAAGGAATTACATTTAACAATGCATGATTTCTATGCAAATAAGGAAGCTCATTCTCCTCCATGATCGACCTGAACCCTGTCCAACGGTCAAAAAAACTTCGCGAATAACGCAGATTGCCGATAAACTGAATACGAGTGTGACCCTTGCCAATCAAAAAATTAGTAAGCTTGCGCATAGTATCCACATTATTCATGAAAATAGTGTCCGATTCAATCATCTCATCTTCATGATCAACCATTACAAAGGGGATTGACTTACTTCTTAGCTCCATCAGCATGGGAGTTGATACAAGCCCAACACCAATAACCCCCAACAGCCCCTCCGGTTTCATGACTAGATTAAAGTTTCTAGGAGAATCATCTGAGACAATAATCGAGCCTATTCCTTCAGATTCAAGTGTTTTGGAGATTCCGTCTAGCACTTTCCCCCAATAGCCGGACTCTTTATTCTGGCTGCGAATGTTCGGAATCAGAATACAAACGATTTTATCACTTTGCTCCGAAGTGGACTGACTCTGAATTTTTTTAATCGTTTTCTGGTTCAAATATCCTAATTGGGAAGCGATTTCAAAAATTTTTTCTCTCGTTACTGCACTTATGCCAGATTTCCCAGACAATGCTTTCGATACTGCATATTTAGATACACCAACTCGATCCGCGATCTCCTGCATGGTAATTTTATTCTTTTTTGTCAAAGCTATCACTCCAAATCAGTATCCGACACTCGTGTTGATTTTGTAAACCAAACAATACTCTCATAATAATAACAAATTAGCATATATAAGTATACAAGAAGTGTTACCACTTGTAGATGGAGAAATAAAAAGAAGAGTAGGTGCTTATTAGCTACCTACTCTTCTTTACCAATAATGCGGTCAAGAGGACTCGAACCTCCACGGGGGGTTAGCCCACACGGACCTGAACCGTGCGCGTCTGCCAATTCCGCCATGACCGCGAAATCAAAGGTACTTTAGACTACGTCTAAAGTACCCTATACTACTGAGTCATGTAGGATTCGAACCTACGACACCCTGATTAAAAGTCAGGTGCTCTACCAACTGAGCTAATGACTCATGTCCAGAAATAAAAAAATGGCGGAGCTGACGGGATTCGAACCCGCGGTCTCCTGCGTGACAGGCAGGCATGTTGGGCCACTACACCACAGCTCCACACTATGTAAAACAACTCTCAGAAAGAGTTTGGTTGCGGGGGCAGGATTTGAACCTGCGGCCTTCGGGTTATGAGCCCGACGAGCTACCGGGCTGCTCCACCCCGCGACATTACTAGCATGATATTTAATTAAGTATAAAATATGGTGGAGGCTGACGGGATCGAACCGCCGACCCTCTGCTTGTAAGGCAGATGCTCTCCCAGCTGAGCTAAGCCTCCATGGGATATAACTAGAAATTAGGTGGTGACCCGTAGGGGACTCGAACCCCTGTTACCTCCGTGAAAGGGAGGTGTCTTAACCACTTGACCAACGGGCCTCGTAAACAGGCTTTTCTTATGTATAAGTTTACTGGTGGCGGAGAGAGAGGGATTCGAACCCTCGAGACGCTTGTGACGCCTACACGATTTCCAATCGTGCTCCTTCGGCCAGCTCGGACACCTCTCCATGAAAAGCCTGGTATGTTATAAAAAATGGCTCCCCGAACAGGACTCGAACCTGTGACAACTCGATTAACAGTCGAGTGCTCTACCAACTGAGCTATCAGGGAAAACTGCTTGGCAACGTTCTACTCTCCCAGAAC